>JBBSAP010000076.1:0-15942 GCA_038252165.1 Bacteroidales bacterium
ATAACCAATAACCAATAACCAATAACCAATAACCAATAACCAATAACCAATAACCAATAACCAATAACCAATAACCAATAACCAATAACCAATAACTAATCACTATTTTCTCTTATCCTTTATCTCGCTGAACATTGAAGTGGCGGTTGCAACGATGCCTGCGACATCAGTAAGATTTGCCGGCAGGACAATTGTATTATTCAGTTTTGCCATATTTGCAAATCCAAGAAGGTATTGTTCTGCAACCCTCAGGTTGACAGCGTTCAGTCCATTCTCTTCAGAAATTGCCAGTGCGATGGCTCTCAACCCGTTGGCTGTTGCTTTTGCAACCTGTTCAATCTCTGAAGCCCTACCAGCTGCCTCATTGATCCTTTTCTGCATCTCACCTTCCGATTTCTTGATAAGCTCCTGCTTGTCTCCTTCTGCATTATTGATCTTAGCCTGTTTTGTCCCTTCCGATTCAGCAATCACGGCTCTTTTCTCCCTTTCGGCCCTCATCTGTTTTTCCATGGCGTCGCGTATGCTCTGCGGAGGAGAGATATTCTTGACCTCATAACGGGTAACCTTGACACCCCATGGCTCACTTGCCTTATCAACAGCTTCGACTATAGTTGCATTTATTGATTCACGCTCTTCAAAAGTCCTGTCCAGTTCAAGCTTCCCGATAACGCTTCTCATTGTGGTCTGAGCGATCTGAATCGAGGCGAACCGGTAATTATCAATACCATAAGAGGCTTTCTGAGGGTCCAGTATCTGAAGATACAGTATTCCGTCAACCTCAACTGCAATATTGTCGCGGGTTATGCATATCTGAGGGGCTACATCAATAGCCTGCTCTTTAAGAGTATGCCTGTATCTTATCTTATCGATGAAAGGGATAAGGACCTGGAAACCGGCTGTAAATGTTGCCCTGTACTTTCCAAGTCTCTCAACAATCATAGCTGTTCTCTGGGGAACGACTTTTACCATCGAGGAGATCAGAATGAAGGCCAGAAAGATTATACCAATCAGTATAAATGTTGTACTTGATGTTGATGCTGCCAAAGTAATTATTGCTGTCATATTCATTATTTTTTAGGTTTAACAATTAGTGTGAAGTTTTCCTTTTCTTTAATAATAACTCTGTCTCCTTCCTGAATGGGGGATGAAGATTCTGCTTTCCATGAGGTGCCTTTAAATTCGACCTTCCCGGTTTTTCCCGGCTCGAAATCATTGACTGCAACTGCTTCTTTTCCGGAAAACTCATCTTCCACTTCGGCGGATAATTCATCTTTACTGTAGAAGAATTTTTTCTGTATAATTTTCCTCAGCAATAAAAGAGAGAGAACTGAGGTAACAGCAAAGACGATGACCTGAAGGTTAATTCCGGGATCAGCTATCAGGCAGAGCAGTGCCGTGATCCATGCACCGACTCCGAAGAAAAAAATTACAAATCCGGGCAGAACCAGTTCAAGAAGAAAAAGGACAAGCCCTATTATAAACCAGACCAATTCCGGTTTTGAAAAAAAAGATGTCATAATTAATTAGTTTAAGATACTTAGGTGAGATTCTTTTTTTGCATTGAGTAAAGATATAAAAAAATATTACAAAAACCCATCAGTTAAGGAGTTTCATCTTCCTTAAAGGAATTTTCATATGCAAGAGCAAAAGATTTCCTGGTCTCAGTTTTTTTTCGTAACTTATTACGCTCTTTTAATGACAGGTTATATGGAAAAATTCTTTGATTATTTTGATGAAAGGTACAGGGAATCTGTATTAAATAGTCCGGCCTCCGAAGATGGACCTGTAATTACAATATCACGTCTCACGGGATGTGATGCACGTGAAACTGCTGCAGATATTGTAGAAAATCTCAATTCAAAGTTCAGGGTCACAAAATGGAAGTGGGTCGATAAAGATATAATCTATTCGATCGCCAGGGAACTGAATATTGATACGCAGCGTATTGAAAATTACTATGAAGGGATCAAGCTTTCAAATCTTTCTGAAATGATTATGGCCTTCTCAGGCGGATTCGTCAGCGACCTGAGAGTGAAGAAGGCAATAAAGGATGTTGTGTTATCCATATGCAAGGAAGGTTATGTTGTCCTTGTCGGGAGAGGAGGAGTTTCAATAGCCCGCGATATTAAGGATGCACTACATGTGAGGCTGGTGGCTCCATTTTACTGGAGGGTCGGGAATGTTATGAGGAAAAAGGCCATGGGTCTGGAGACAGCTGAGAAATATGTAATTGAAACTGATGAAAAGCGGCATGACCTTATTCAGACATTTCTTGATAAGAAAACCAAAAATATTGAAAGTCTGTTTGATGTTACAATAAACAGACTTTCATTCGACATTCCTGAGACAGCTGATCTTATTGTCTCAATGTACGAGAAAAAAGTTATTAAGAAGATGTCCGAGAGGAATAAGATCAAATCGGCCTATTAGAATTCTCCCAGCTCGCCGACTCTTTTAATATGGATGCTTAGACGTTTATCAAGGCTCTTTTTGTACTCCTCCCAGTCGGTTATAGGGCGGCGTGCAACTCCTGTTTCAATAGCTGCTTTGGCAACACATACTGCCACGCACGATATAAGCCGGGGATCGAGAGGTTTTGGAATGATATAATCCTTTCCGAAAGTGAGCTTGTCAACATTATAAGCTTTAAGAACTACGTCCGGAACCGGATCTTTTGCAAGAGCAGCTAGCGCCTTTGAGGCTGCCAGCTTCATTTCCTCGTTGATTGTAGACGCACGCACGTCGAGCGCTCCCCTGAAAATATATGGAAATCCAAGTACATTATTAATCTGATTGGGATAATCTGATCTTCCCGTGGCAAAAATCAGGTCACTGCGGGTTGACATTGCATCCTCATAAGTTATCTCCGGATCAGGATTTGCCATGGCAAACACTACCGGGTTGTCAGCCATAGTTGCCAGCATGTCTTTCGACAGCATATTTGCTGTTGAAAGGCCAAGAAACAGGTCAGCCCCCCTTACTGCCTCTGCCAGGGTATCAATATCCCTTTCAGTTATAAATTCCTGCTTGTATTTGTTAAGATCCTTTCTTTTTCTGTTTATCACTCCCTTGCTGTCAACCATTACGATATTCTCTTTCCTTACTCCAAGCTTCAGATAGAGTCTTGAACATGAAATCGCTGCAGCTCCTGCCCCGCAAACAACCATTTTCATTTTATCAATCGCTTTCCCTGTGATTACAAGTGAATTCAGAAGTCCGGCTCCTGAAATAATTGCTGTTCCATGCTGGTCATCATGAAAAACAGGGATATCAAGCATGCTCTTGAGTCTTGCCTCAACTTCAAAGCACTCCGGAGCCTTGATGTCTTCAAGGTTTATCCCGCCAAAAGTCGGAGCGATCCTGGCACATATTTCAACAAGCTTATCCGGATCTTTCTCATCAATTTCAATGTCAAATACATCAATGTCGGCAAACACCTTGAATAACAAACCCTTACCTTCCATAACGGGTTTCCCTGCCATTGCACCGATATCACCCAGACCCAGAACTGCCGTTCCGTTTGAAATAACTGCAACAAGATTTCCCTTGGAAGTATAGTTGTAGGCTTCTTCGGGTGACTTTTCGATCTCCAGGCAGGGGTATGCCACACCGGGAGTATATGCAAGACTCAGGTCGTATTGCGTGCAATAGGGTTTTGTAGGGATTACTTCAATTTTCCCGTGGCGTCCTCTGCTATGATAGAGAAGAGCATCTTCCTTAGTAACTTTAGGCATAAAGCAATAGTTTTATTCAATAGTGTCCGGCTAAATGTATGAGCTCACCGAAGGTAATCTCATACTCGTCTTATTAGTTTTCCCGGACAATAGTGATTTTTATTACACTAAATTACAATTATTAAACTGAACTTAATATGAAATAAATCATCTAAATTTTACTGTTTATAAACAGGTAATTGACCTTTTCTTATCACTCCCGGGGGGAGGTCAGGTGTTTAAATATTGCCCTGCGGGTAACTTTAGTGAAGGAACCGGTCTGCCGCCAGGGGACTTCGGGTTCGTCAATGAAAATCGTTCTTCAAAATCATTTTTAAATCTTTATTTTTTGCTTTGCCGGTAAAATTCAATACTTTCAGCTTCTCTATTTTAATTAGTTTTATTCTTTTTAAACCTTATTATATATGAAACAGAATCTGGCAATTGGTGTTGATATAGGTGGCAGCCATATAAGTTGTGCTGCTGTCGACCTTAAATCGTTCAGGATCGTGAATGAGACACGTACTGAAAGAGCAGTTGATAATAAAGCGGAAGCAAGTAACATAATAAGTGTATGGGTACAGGCTCTTGCAGATGTTATAAAGAAGATACCGGAAGATTCCTTTAAGGGCATTGGCTTCGGAATGCCTGGTCCGTTTGACTATGTGAAGGGAATAAGCTATATCAGGGGGGTTGCAAAATATGAGAATCTATACGGATGCAATGTAAAGAATGCAATATCCGACAGCCTTGGTTTTCCGGATGATTTTCCGGTAAGGTTTATGAATGACGTATCAACGTTTGCCGTGGGAGAAGCTCTTAACGGGAAGGCTGCAAAAGCAGAAAGGTCAATGGCGGTAACACTGGGCACAGGTTTCGGCTCAGCTTTCATTGCCAATCGCATTCCGATAGTTGACGGACCGGAGGTTCCTAAGCTTGGCTGTGTATATTATCTTCCTTACGGAGATAATATTGCCGACGACTACTTCTCTACGAGATGGTTTATTGGAAAGTATAAAATGCTGACAGGGAAGGAGCTGAGTGGAGTGAAGGAATTTGCAAAGCTTGCCGGATCTGATAAAATCGTCATGGATCTTTTTACGGAATTTGGTACTAATCTGGGAGTATTTCTTGCTCCATGGCTTAAGAAGTTCAAAGCAGAGATCGTAGTTGTGGGGGGTAATATCTCTCATGCATATGATCTTTTCGGAGATATTTTTGAAAACAGCCTGAAAAAAGAGGGATGCAAATGCAAAGTTGCTCTTTCCGAACTGAAAGAGGATGCTGCCTTTATCGGAGCCGCGTTTCTCCTGGATGAAAAATTCTGGAAGGATATCCAGCACGCACTACCCTTAATGTAGAATAATAACTTAATGGTAAACATCCCCCTGTCCCCTTAAACCTTTAAACCCTTAAACCCTTAAACCCTTAAACCTTTAAACCCTTAAACCCTTAAACCTTTAAACCCTAAATAATGGCCACAGATAAAGTTAATATTTCAAAAATTTCACCCGTGCTTATGGCATTTTTCGTCATGAGCTTTGTTGATCTTGTTGGGATCGGTGTCGACCGCGTAAGCAAGGATATGAGTCTTAGTGCAACTGTAGCACAGCTTATTCCTTCAGCAGCATTTCTCTGGTTCTTTATCCTCTCTGTACCTGTAGGAGTTATGCAGTCGCGGCTTGGTAAAAAGAAAATGCTTAACATAGGTATGGGCGTAACGGCTCTGGGATTGCTTGTTCCTTTCACTTTTTATACATTCCCGATGGTACTTGCCGGATTTGCACTCCTCGGAATAGGAAATACAATAGTTCAGGTATCGGCAAACCCTCTGATGATTGATGTGGTTCCCGGAAACAGGGCATCAAGTTTTCTCAGTTTCTCCCAGTTTGTAAAGTCGATCGGGTCGATGATAGGGGCACCCCTTGCAGGATTTTTTGCGGCACAGTTTGGAGACTGGAAGTTAATGTTTCTTGTCTTTGGCATAGTTTCAATCCTGTCAGTATTATGGCTTGGCACTGCAAAAATTGATGAAACAAGAGTGGAAGGATACAAAGCCACTTTTGCATCTTCATTCAAACTTCTTGGCAACGGATTTGTCCTTCTGATGGTTCTCTCAATATTTCTTGTTGTCGGTGTGGATGTAGGATTCAATTCCAACTCCGGACAATTCCTTATCAAACATTTCGGTATCGATCAGACTGCAGCCGAATCGGGACGCAGTGTATATTTTCTGGGACGCATGCTGGGAACTTTCACCGGAGCAATACTGCTGACAAAAATATCTTCCAGGAAATTCTTTATGTGGACATCCCTTCTGGGGATAATCTGTCTTATTGCCATCGTACTTGTCAAATCTCCTGTTCTGGCATGGGGACTTGTTTTTCTTATCGGGCTGGCAGTAGCCAATATATGGCCGCTCGTATTCTCACTTGCTGTTGAAAAATACCCTAATCAAAGCAATGAGATCTCAGGTTTGGTTATGATGGCCATATCAGGCGGAGCTGTGATACCGCTTCTGGTTGGATGGGTAAGCGATATAACCAGCATTGCACTTGGAATGACAATACTTATCGCCTGTATGATCTATCTCTGGGCGGTTTCAATTTATTGCCTGAAAAAATAACTTCGTATTAAATATCATATTATGAAAAAAGACAGACTTGCCAGACGTGACTTCCTCAGGAAGAGCGCTGCTGCTGCACTTGCTTTTACTATTGTCCCGAGACATGTTCTTGGAGGACAGGGATATACAGCTCCGAGTAACCAGCTTACCAAAGGCATTGTCGGCGTGGGAGGCATGGGCCGCGGACATATTAATTATGAGGGAACGCGGCTGCTTGCCGTCTGCGATGTGGACAAGAATCACCTCGATCAGACAATAGCACTGGCAGGCGGGAAAATCACCGGATACCACGATTTCCGCGAACTGATAGCAAGGCCTGATATTGATGTTGTGCATATTGCCACACCGCCCCACTGGCATGGCATCATTTCAAAAATGGCTGCGGAAGCGGGTAAGGATATATGGTGCGAGAAACCTATGACCAGAACTATCGGGGAAGGGATAAAGGTTATTGAAGCGGTTCAGAAAAACGGCCGGATGTTCCGGCTGAATACATGGTTCAGGTTCAAGGACGAGTTTTATGGACTCGGGACAACAGTTAAACCGCTTAAAAAACTCATTGACAGCGGTGTTCTTGGCTGGCCACTGAAAGTAACAGTCAGCGGAATAACCGGGTATGACTGGAAATTCTACTGGAGCGGACTTTATAACCTGAAGCCTGAGCCCGTTCCCCCGGAACTTGATTATGATTTCTGGCTTGGACCTGCTCCATATAAACCATATAATGTCGAACGCGTACATGCCAAATTCCGCGGATACTGGGATTACGACGGCGGAGGACTGGGAGATATGGGCCAGCATTATCTTGATCCTGTTCAGTATATGCTCGGAAAGGATGAAACAGGACCGGTATCGGTAGAGATAGATGCCCCACAGCAGCATTATGATGCGGTTGGTTCATGGCGAAGGATAACATATACATATGCCGATGGTTGCCAGATAATCCTCGATGGAGAAAACCGTGACAAGGATGCTGCCTATATAGAAGGTCCAAATGGTAAAGTCTATAAAGGATTCCGGTCCGATATCAAGGACATGGAAAAACTGATTGAATCACTTCCTGATCCTGAACCCCAGATTACTACTTTCACCGAGTCAGTTCTTACAAGAAAGAAATTTGCGCTGAATGAAATGAACGGACACAGATCATGCTCGGTTGTAAACCTTGGAATCATTGCTGTACGACTTGGAAGAAATCTGAAATATGATCCGGTAAAACAGCAGTTTATTGATGATGATGGGGCCAACAGACTTATTAATCAGCCAATAAGGGGTGAATGGAAGATCTGATACTAAATAACCAGTTTGAAAATATGAAAATATGAAAATATGAAAATCAGTAGAATTATAATTGCTTGCATAACATTCCTGGTCCTTTCCGGAGGATCGTATGCCCAGGATAAGAGAACTATTGAGACAAAAGTTGCAGATCTGCTTGCCCAGCTTCCATCAAACGACGCAAGTTACACCGAAAAGCTTATGGGTGATATGGTTGGGTTTGGTGAGCCAGGAATTAAATTAATATGCAATCAGATAATACCTGCAGGTACAGGCGATGATACCCGGGCCAGGTTTGCAGTGGAAAGCCTCTCAAGATTTCTGTCACAGAAGGGAAAAGAGACTGAAAGAGCTTCATGGGAGAAAGTCTGCATCGGATATGCAACCGGTCAGAAAGATAATGGAGTGAAGGATTTCTTTATGAAACAGCTTCAGATAGTAGGAGGTGATGCCACTGTTGAAGCAATGAAAACTTACCTGAATGACAAGGAAATGTGCTATCCTGCTCTCGCTGCAATACAAGCCTCCGGCAGTAAAAAAGCAGAGCCAGCACTGGCAGAATCACTTAAGAACAAAGAACTTCCATGTGCTGCGGCAGTTATGAATGCCCTGGCTGGTATGAAATCACAACTCGCTGTCAATGAATATATAGTATTTGCAGCTAACTTGAATGTCAATACCAAAGCATCGGCTTTTAATGCACTTGCACAGAGTTCAAGTCCCCTGGCATTACCGGTCCTCCTGAAAGCTGCAAAGGATGTCCTCTACAGATGGGAAGTCAGCGGTGCTACATCCTCATTGCTTGATTATGCAAAAAATACCGGACAGAATGGCGACCTGAAGACAATGGATAAAATCTGTACGCTTGTAATGGCCAAATGCAAGGATAAGCCGACTGTTCAGAATAAAATAAAGGCTCTTGCAACTTATGTCAGTTTCCATGGCATCGATGCTATGAAAGAGCTTAAAAAAGCTGCAGAGAATTCTGACATGACTTACAGGAATGCCGCACTGCGAGCTTCACTGGCCATTCCGGGGAAAGAAATAGTATCGGAATGGATTAAATATTTTCCGAAAGCAACGCCTGAGGCAAAACCCGAAATAATAGCTATGCTTGGTGAAAGAGGCGACGAATCAGCCTTAACGCTAATAAGCTCTTCACTTACCAGTTCTGATCAGAAAGTAAGATCTGAGGCAGCGGCAGCCCTGGCAAAGATCAGTGGTGCCAAAGCGGTTCCTTCCCTGATTAAATACATGAAGAATTCGGCAGGGCCGGCAGACCAGGAAGCTGCAAAAGCGGCCCTTATGACGGTGTCAGGAAACAAAGAGATAGCGTTATTGAAACCTGTTCTGAAGGAAGGTTCTTCCGCCGCAATTAAAAGCGCTATCGAACTTATGGCATGGAACCGGGGAAGTGAGTATTTTAAGGAAGTATTGCCTTTTACGTTATCAGGTGATGCGGCAGTTAAAACTGCTGCTTACAAAGCCCTTTCAAGCCTTGCAGGTCCTGGTGATCAGGCCGACCTTATTAAACTACTATCATCTGCTGATGACAGGAACTATATAGCAGATATACAATCTGCTCTTGCATCAGCCGCAGGAAAAATAAGCGATACGGGAAAGCGTTCAGATATGATCCTTAAAGCAATGGAGAACAGTTCTGCTAAGGAAAAAATAATACCCGTTCTTGCAAAAACCGGTGGAAGGGAAGCCCTGAATGTTGTTCTTAAAGAGTTTGAAAACGGAAACCCTGAAATGAGGGATATTTGTTTCAAGACTCTGACTTCATGGCCGGATTATACTGCTTCTTCAGCTTTGTATGAAATATGCGCATCAGGAAACAAAACTTTTGAAGAACCTGCATTTAACGGATATGTAAGACAGGTTAGAGCAGCCTCTTTGCCTGACGAACAGAAATTGCTTCTTTTCCACAAGATATTGCCTTATGCACTAAGCGACGGAAGGAAGAATATGATAATCAGTGAATTAGGTAAGCTGAAGACATACCAGTCACTTTTCCTTGTAGGAAATTTTCTTGATGATGCTTCGACCTCATCAGCTGCGGCTTCAGCAGCAATGTATATCGCACTGCCATCAGCGGATTCACAGGCCGGATTGTATGGCACACTTGCCCGTGACATCCTGACAAAGGCCGTTTCAAAACTTACAGGACCCGAGAGCGAATACAATAAGGAAATGGTAAATAAATATCTGGCAGCCATGCCTTCCGATGAAGGCTTTAAATCAATGTTCAACGGAAAGGATCTGTCTGGCTGGCAGGGTTTGGTTGAAAATCCTGTTGTCCGGTCGAAAATGAGAAGAGTCGACCTTGAAAGGAGTCAGGCGGAGGCCAATATGATGGTTCCTTCAAACTGGAGTGTTAAAGATGGCTGTATCTGGTTTAACGGTAAAGGAAACAATCTCTGCTCTGTTGTAGAATATGGCGATTTCGAAATGTTGGTAGACTGGAAGATAACAAAAGACGGCGACAGCGGCATCTACCTGAGAGGAACACCACAGGTGCAGATATGGGACACCTCAAGAACAGATGTTGGCGCACAGGTGGGCTCCGGCGGGCTGTATAACAACCAGGTGAATATGTCAAAACCGCTTAAGGTTGCTGATAACCAGGTTGGTGAATGGAATACATTCAGAATTTTAATGGTTGGTGAGAAAGTGTCAGTTTGGCTTAATGGTGAACTTGTTGTCGATAACGTGACTTTGGAAAACTACTGGGACCGCAAGATTCCCATATTCCCTAAAGGACCGATTGAACTGCAGGCTCATGGAACCGATCTGGCATTCAGGGATATATATGTCAGGGAAATCAGTGAAAAGGATTATAACCTTACAAATGAAGAAAAAGCCGAAGGATTTGTTTCCCTGTTCAATGGCAGAAACCTTGATAACTGGGTTGGCAACAAACAGTCGTATGTTGCTCAGGATGGAATGATAGTTATAAAACCCGAGGACGGCAGCGGAGGAAATCTGTATACTGAAAAGGAGTATGCTGATTTTATATTCCGATTTGAGTTTCAGCTGACTCCTGCTGCAAATAACGGCCTCGGGATAAGAACCCCCCTTGAGGGTGATGCCGCGTATGTGGGGATGGAACTCCAGATACTTGATAATACGGCAGATGTTTATGCCAGTCTTCAGCCATACCAGTATCATGGATCTGTTTATGGAGTTATCCCTGCTAAGCGTGATTATCTTAAACCGGTTGGTGAATGGAATTATGAGGAGGTATATGTAAAGGGAACCCGGATAATGATCACCCTGAACGGAATCGTAATTGTTGACGGTGATATAGCAGGTCCGAGAGATAATGGAACGATGGATCATAATGAACATCCTGGTCTGAAGAATAAAACCGGGCATATTGGATTTCTCGGTCATGGATCAATAGTCAAATTCAAGAATATCAGGATAAAAGATTTGTCTAATTAGTCCTCTTTTTAACCGCGAAGCGCGCAAAGTTGTCGCAAAGCACCCAAAGCTTACCTTATGAGGTTTTATCTTTGCGTTCTTGGCGTTTTTACTCTTTGCGGACTTTGCGCCTGCCTGCCGGCAGGCAGGGTTAATGGATTTATTTTCAATATCATTAAAAAATTGTAAAATGAAGAAACCATTTTTTCTTCTTGTTTCGATTCTCTCTTTGCTTTCATGTTCTCAGGTTAAACCACCTGAAGCTTTCGGCCCGGTTCCCTCTGAACGTCAGCTTGCGTGGCACGAAATGGAGTATTACATGTTCGCGCATTTTACTGTTAATACTTTCACAGATAAGGAATGGGGTTATGGCGATGAAAAAGAATCAGTTTTCAATCCCTCTGAACTCGACTGCCGCCAATGGGCAAAAACTGCGAAAGAGGCAGGAATGAAGGGCATTATAATCACTGCCAAGCACCACGACGGATTCTGCCTGTGGCCATCGGCATTTACAGAACATTCTGTAAAAAACTCTCCATGGAAGGATGGTAAAGGCGATATTCTGATGGATCTCAGGAAGGCCTGCGATGAGTACGGACTGAAGATGGGTGTTTATCTTTCGCCATGGGACAGGAACTCTGCAGTGTACGGGACACCTGAATATCTGACATATTACAGGAACCAGCTCAGGGAACTTCTTACAAACTATGGTGATATTTTTGAGGTGTGGTTCGACGGTGCCAATGGTGGAGACGGATTTTATGGAGGAGCCAGGGAAACCCGGAAGATAGACAATAAGACTTATTATGACTGGCATAATACCCATAAGATTGTCAGGGAATTACAGCCTGAAGCAATAATGTTCAGCGATGCTGGTCCCGATATACGCTGGGTTGGAAATGAAAGCGGGATGGGAAGCCTCACAAACTGGTGCCTCCTGAAAAAAGATGATATGTACCCCGGCGGTGATTTTGCAAAGATCCTGGGTGAAGGGCACGAAGATGGAAATTACTGGGTGCCTGCCGAGGTTGATGTATCAATACGCAGGGGCTGGTTTTATCATCCGGCCCAGGATTCATTGGTGAGGACTCCTGAAAACCTGATGGAGCTTTACTATTCCTCGGTAGGACGAAACAGCAGTCTTTTGCTGAATGTGCCGCCTGACAGAAGGGGTTTACTGCATGAAAATGATGTTAAGTCGCTTATGGCTTTTAAAGAATTGCGCGAAAAGGAGTTTTCAGTTGAAGTGGCAAAGGGAAAGAAGGCTCTCTCAACCAACGACAGGGGCAATGGATTCAAAGCATTGAATGCAATTGACGGAAAGCCGGAAACTTACTGGACAACTCCCGATAACATTACATCTGCAAGCCTGACAATTGATCTTGGAACAGAAACTGAGGTGAACAGGATTATGTTGCAGGAGTATATCACACTGGGTCAGCGTGTTCAGGAATTTAAGGTTGAGGCTCTTGTTAAAGGTGAATGGAAACATCTGATCGACGGAACAACGATCGGCCATAAGGTGATCCGGAAATTTCCGGTAGTAAAAACTTCTCAGATAAAAGTAACCATCATCAAATCAAAAGCCTGTCCGGTAATCTCAAATATTGAACTTTATCGTGCACCGGGAGAGTCAAACCTTTAGAAACATTTTTGCGATCTTGAGCGAACCTGCAACTCTTTTTGCCAGGCCCTCCCAGTCTTTCTTCAGCACAAGTTCTTTTGTGATAAGGTTTGATCCGATACCGACACATGAAGCCCCTGATTCAAACCATTCCCTGAGATTATCGACAGAAGGCTCGACCCCTCCGGTGGGCATTAAGCTTGTCCATGGACAGGGACCTTTGACTGCTTTTATGAAATCTGGTCCCCCGACTGACAATCCCGGGAAAATTTTAATTGTCTCAGCTCCGAGCTCTTCAGCATAATTTACCTCCGACACCGATCCGCAACCCGGAACCCATAAAATCTTTCTCCGGTTGCAAACCTTTGCCATCTCAGGATTCAGTATCGGTGAAACTATAAAGTTTGCTCCAAGCTGTATATACAGCGATGCAGTACCTGCATCAACTATCGACCCGGCACCCAGAATGAGTCCGGGAACCTCTTTTTCAGCCCATTTGTTCAGATCACTGAACAGCTCATGTGCATAATCACCGCGGTTTGTAAATTCAAAGATCTTTACCCCGCCCTTATAGCATGCCCTTATTACATTTCTGCATACATCAGGATCTTTATGATAAAAGATGGGGATAATCCCTGCATCCTGCATTTTAACTATTACATCAATTCGAGTAAACCGTGCCATAATATTATTTTTGTTTATACAAATTTATCTAAAAAATAGTGTTCTGCAAGTCTTGCGGTTCTGCAGATCGGCAGTTTTGCAGTTTTGCAGTTCTCCATTTCTGCGCGACTATCTTTACTTTTATCTTTTTCCTTTTATCTTTTATCTTTATAAATCTCTATCTTCGTTGACAACATCATTATTATGGTACTTAACTACATCTGGATTGCATTCTTCCTGATTGGTTTTTTGGTTGCACTAGGACAGCTGATCTTTTCGGGCAACACCCAGATATTTAATGAAATGATAAATTCCACTTTCGCCAGTGCGAAGACAGGTTTTGAAATTTCGCTTGGCCTTACAGGAGCTCTGACTTTATGGATGGGATTAATGAAAGTGGGAGAGAAGGGCGGAGTTGTAACAATGCTGGGCAAGCTGTTCGGTCCGTTTTTCCAACGGTTGTTCCCTGATCTTCCAAAGGGACACCCTGCCTACGGATCAATGATAATGAACTTTTCTGCCAACATGCTCGGACTCGATAATGCTGCTACTCCTATAGGGCTTAAAGCCATGAAGGAGATGCAGGATGTAAATCCTAAAAAGGATACCGCCTCCAATGCACAAATAATGTTCCTTGTTCTTAATGCATCCGGACTTACGATCATTCCGGTCAGCATAATGGTTTACAGGACGCAGCTGGGGGCAGCAAATCCTGCTGATATCTTCATCCCTATACTTATTGCTACTTATGTCGCCACACTGGTCGGACTGATAAGCGTTGCAATTGTTCAAAAGATCAATCTTTTCGACAAGGTAATTTTAGCATATCTCGGAGGATTGACAGCAATCATTGCCGGTATAATACTCTATTTCAACACTCTCCCGAAAGAACAGATAGCCACCGTCTCCACTTTTGCTGCCAACTTTATTCTTTTTTCAATAATAATACTGTTCATAGTACTCGCTTTTATTAAAAAAGTAAATGTCTATGATGCTTTTATTGAAGGCGCAAAAGAGGGTTTCGGAGTTGCAATTAAGATTATCCCTTTCCTGGTGGCAATACTTGTTGCAATCGGTATTTTCAGGGCATCAGGGGCAATGGATTTCATTGTAGCCGGATTTGAAAAATTCTTTGCCTTGCTCGGGTTCGACACCCGGTTCACAGGAGCACTACCGGTTGCATTTATGAAACCTCTGAGCGGCAGCGGGGCAAGGGGACTGATGATCGATGCCATGACTGCCCACGGAGCCGATTCATTTATAGGACGGCTTTCATGTACGCTCCAGGGGGCAACCGATACCACCTTTTATATAATTGCTGTATATTTTGGTTCGGTCGGAATAAAAAACACACGACATGCAATAGGCTGCAGTCTCCTTGCCGACCTGGCCGGTGCAGTTGCTGCAATACTCATTGCCTATATGTTTTTCGGTTGAGAAATTCCCATTTTGAAAGGGGAGGGGATATACTAAAACCATGTAAAAAAACAAAACAAAATATAGTTCAACAATCATGAGAAAAACGATAATGCTTACCACAATCTTAATAAGTTTTGCATCCTGTACCCAAACCCCATAGCCCAAAATGTCAGATAATTACCCAACTCAGTTCATAGACTCCACTGAAATGACAAATAATTTTTACGACAATACAGAAACTTATCCGTTAACTGTTAAAGAATTAACAGTAGAAGGAGAGATCGCTAATCCTGGTAAGGTTGATTTCTCTACCCTTAAAAGACATTCGGTCATCGTGAAGGAGACTCTTCTCGACTCAGCTGGAAAGGACAAATTTGTGGGAGCTTACAGGTATGACGGATATTCACTTTTTGATATCCTCGAGAAACGGATACTGGAGAAAGCCAATGCTGAAGAATTCAGCCCAATAATCGACATGTATGTTGAGATTGAAAATGAAAAGGGAGACAATGTTGTTTTCAGCTGGGGCGAGATTTACTATCCCAATAACCTTCACAGGATATTAATTGCTGACGGTGTTTCAAGAATTGTACCTTCCAAAACAAAGGACCTGTGGACCCTTCCTTCCGAAAGCAAAATAGTCTCCGGGAACGATCTTATAACCGAAAGGAATATCTCATCTCCTGTAAAAATTACTGTTAAGTCATTTCCAAAGTCATTTAAGGTTGTTAAAGGATTATCACCAATGGTTTCAGAACGGATATTAAAATTTAATAAAGGCAATGAAATCAGCGTATTAAAAGACTATCCATCATTTAAGTCTGATGAAGTAACCTATAATACAATCTTTTATGGAAGAGGCAAAGGTATCCACAGTACAGAACCTTTTACCGGTTTGATGTTAAAGGATGTTCTTGTCAGGGATTACCCTGTTACCAGGGAACATCTTCAGAAAGGCATCATGTGCATCGCAGCAATGGATGGCTACAGAGCTGCTTTGTCATATTCAGAGGTTTTTAACAGGAATGACCAGCAGGAATTCCTTCTGATAAAAAATGAACCTGCTGAAGACGGAGGACTCTTCCGGATATTTCCTGCTGCCGATTTTTTCTCCGACAGGGCAATAAAATCGGTGAGCGAAATTCATTTGGGATATTAACCAGTTTTACTGTTATGGGCGCTGCTGCAAT
>JBBSAP010000077.1:0-15496 GCA_038252165.1 Bacteroidales bacterium
AAAAACGCAATTGATGCCACAATAGCTCTGGGCGGCGAAAACTATGTTTTCTGGGGTGGGCGTGAAGGATATATGAGCCTTCACAACACCGATATGAAGAGAGAGCTTGAACATATGGGTATGATGCTGACGCTTGCCCGCGACTATGGAAGGAAGCAGGGATTCAAGGGCACTTTTCTGATTGAGCCAAAGCCAATGGAGCCAACAAAGCATCAATACGATTATGATGCGGCAACAGTAATAGGATTTCTTAACAAGTTCGGTCTTGAAAAGGACTTTAAGCTAAATGTTGAGGTTAATCACGCGACTCTTGCCGGACATACATTCGCTCACGATCTTCAGATATCTGCCGATGCCGGTTTACTTGGCAGCATCGATGCAAATAAAGGAGACTATCAGAATGGATGGGATACGGATGAGTTTCCCACGAATGTGTATGAGATTACCGAAGCCATGCTTGTCATACAACAGGCAGGCGGATTCAAAACCGGAGGCATCAATTTTGATGCACATATCAGGAGAAACTCAACTGACATTGAGGATCTTTTCATAGCTCATGTCAGCGGCATGGATAGTTTTGCAAGGGCACTCATTATTGCCGATAAAATTCTGAAGGAAAGTGATTATCTGAAAATGAAGAAGAAAAGATACGAATCATTCGAAAAAGGTGCCGGAAAAGATTATGAAAAGGGCAAGCTGACAATTGAGAACCTGCGGGAAATTGCAGTAAAAGCAGGAGAACCTGCTGTCAGAAGCGGCAAACAGGAATTACTGGAGCAGTTAATAAATATGTATCTCGAATAAAGGGAAAGCCTCATCCCCTTACCCCTTCTCCTGAAAGAGAAGGGGTTTTTTGTTGGTTCAGAGGTAAAAAATCTCTCTCCTGAAGGAAAGGGATTAATGGTGAGGTTAATTAATGTCAGATTGGCAATTATTAAGCAGATTTCTTCAGATACCGGAGGCTGTGATTTCAAAAACCGGTGGGTTGGCAATAGCCTTCTTTACTTTACATAACCCGGCTACATGCAAAAGTGAAGCCTTGTATTTTTCCGGAAAGTCAGGAGGAAGCTTTATGTCAAGTTTAATTGATACAGGTAATCCGGTTTCATGGTTATATTCAGTGGTCTGAATTATTTTAATGTTTTCAGCAGGGATCTGCCTGTTATCACAGAAGGATTTTACATAGATGCCAGCGCATGTACCTATTGAAGCCAGAAACAGTTCAAACGGAGCAGCTGCAGTATCGCCTCCGCCGCTGTCGGTGGGCTGATCTGTTTTTATTATGTGACCATGTGAATGTGCTGTCACAACTTTCCCTCCGTCAAATGTTATTTCCATCATATCTATAGTTATTTTGGTGAAATATTTGTTGTATGCAGTATCCCTTTGCCAGCCGTAAAAATAGTAATTAACTTAAAGCCCCGGAACTCACCGGGGCTTTAAGTTGTAGTATTAAAATGGTATGGATAAAAATCCGCCTTATTTCTTCAGAACTGTTTTAAGGACTTCTTCCTTGTCGAGTTTTTTGGTGCAGAAGAACCAGTCGTAGCATGTCATTTCATCTTTGCTTTCCATGCGCTGTTTTGCAACGCCGCATGAGCCTGCAGTAGGAACAATGACATCATCGCCGGGACGCCAGTCGGCAGGAAGAGCTACTGAGAAAGCATCAGCTGTCTGGAGTCCGATAATGACTCTGTAGATTTCGTCGAAGTTACGGCCAAGACTGAGGGGATAGTAAATTATTGCTCTGATGACACCATTGGGATCGATGAAGAATACGGCCCTTACGGCTTTTGTTGAGCTTTCTCCGGGCTGAAGCATCCCGTACGTTTTTGCGACCTCCATGGTAATGTCCTCGATAAGAGGGAAAGTAACCTCAATATTCTTCATGCCCTTATATTCGATTTTTTCCTTGATTGTTCTGAGCCATGCGATATGGCTGTAAAGGCCGTCAACAGAAAGGCCGACAAGCTTACAGTTTGCTTCGTTGAACTGTTTTTCCATACTGGCAAAGGTCATGAATTCGGATGTACAAACCGGTGTGAAGTCGGCAGGATGGCTGAAGAGGATGACCCAGCTTCCCTTGTAGTCGGCAGGGAAATTTATATCACCCTGTGTTGTAACTGCTTTGAATTCCGGTGCTTTTTCGCCTATACGCGGCATGTTGTAAGTTTTGTGGTCTTCCATGATAAAATATGATTTTAGTTTATAATTAATTGGCTTTGTTTTTACGTTAATAATATGATTATCTTCTCATCATCATAAGATCGAGGTCCTCCTTGAGCGCTTGAAGATCCTCTTCATGTTCAACTTCCTGGGAGAGAATAGTAAGGATCATATTATAGGAAACCGGATCAGCTACTCTTGTTATATCCAGAAGACCATTATAGGTCCTGATAGCGCATTGTTCTCCTTTTATATTCTGATTCAGAACCTCCTCTACATACGGATCTGCCGGAGCATCGTATCCGCAACCGGAAATCCTGAGCCATTCTTCAGGGGAAAGTACCGGAGTTCCTCCAAGCTGAATTATTCTTGTTGCGATCAATTCTGCATGGCTGAGTTCTTCTGTTGCGTGAAGGGTCAGTTCTGCAATGACAGCATCTTTCATTGGTCCTTTAACCACTTTTGCACCGATCCAGTACTGATAATAAGCAAGCCATTCATCTGATAATGCTTTGTTCAACATGCCGATGAGTTCATCAACATTCATTTTTACGATTTCTCTTCCTTTTTGTCCCATAGTATTATTATTTAAGTAATGTTTTACTTTTTAAGTCACCCCGACGCTTCTCTGTAAGAGTTCCATGGAGGTCGATTTTCCCGGGATGTCTTTTATAATCTGTCAGCCTTCAGCCGTCAACTGTTTTTTCCTGGAATGCCTGACTTAATGTAACTAAAGATACCATCTTTCCAGAATATTTCAGGGCAGGGTTAATCATTTTTTGGTTTGTCGGTGAAGTTACCGACGATCTGCAGTCTGATATCGTTTATCTTAAAGTTAGGTATTGTTTTCTTTTTCATATAATTTTCAAGAAGTTTATCGAGTTCTGGATCATAATAGTCTTCAATACGTTCTGATCCAGTACAATAAAGATGATGATGCTTCGCTTTTACATAATCATAGCGCATAACCTCATCATCAGTTTTTACCTTGCTGATAATTCCTTTTTCGACAAATACCTCGAGTATCTTATAGACAGTGCTTAGAGGTATATGGGGGAAGTTTAGCCTCAGGTAGTCGATAATATAGTCGGCTGACGGGTGGTTGTTAAGTGTATAGATGACCTCCAGCACGGCAGTACGCTGGGGGGTGACTTTCAGATTGTTATCAGTAAGTATTTTGATTATAGCTCTGTTGGCCATAGGTAGAAGTTTTTGAATTGGTTCGGATATCAGTATAAAATCAACTTTGAAGTAGGAATTGGTTCATAATAGAAACATTTTCAAAGGACAAGTATACTCAAAAAATAATGATTATCAAATAATAGTTATTGTCAAATAATAATAAATATCAAATAATAATGATTATTAAATAATAATAATAGTCAAATGCTAGCTATAGTTAAATAATAATAATGCGTAAATACGAAACAATATTAAATACTAAATAAAGTCAAATGAGAATTTTAATTAAATACTAATCATTATCTTTTGGTGCTAACTTAAAATGGTAGAAATTCTTTGGATTGTCTCGAAAAATTAATGTAGAAATCTCAAAATAACTGACCTGAAACAAAAAAGATTGAATGGAAACTTATTCCATCCAATCTATTTTTTAATTCCTTGTCGGCCCGGAGGGACTCGAACCCTCGACCCGCTGATTAAGAGTCAGCTGCTCTGCCAGCTGAGCTACGGGCCGGATTCTTTTTCTGACCGCAAAAATAACTATTGCAGACTGAAATAAAAATATATTTCAAAAAATTCCTTCGAATTAGTCCGGATCACTGCTTTTATCCTCAGGATTAACCCAGTTCAAACCATTTGAGAAAGACCGGAAGCTCTTTATCGGTATAACCGGAATGATGAAACTCGTTCGTATGCTGATTATAATAGTATTCTTTACCCCATTCCTTTGCATTTTCTGCAACCTGAGCTATGGCATCTGTTATGAACATCAGCTCATCATCTGTCATTGTAGGATGAAGCGATAATCTTACCCAGCCCGGCTTCATCGAGAGATCCCCTGCGTCAATCCTGTCGGTGATCTCCTTCGAAACCCTGAAATTAACCTTCAGCAGAAAATGCCCGTAAGTTCCGGCACATGAACAACCTCCCCTTACCTGGATACCAAACCTGTCGTTCAACAGCTTGGTCGCCAGATTATGATGAATTTTATCGAGATAGAATGAAAATACCCCCAGCCGGTCAGTGATGTTTTCAGCAAGAATATGTAATCCTC
Source organism: Bacteroidales bacterium (assembly GCA_038252165.1). Classification (GTDB taxonomy): domain Bacteria; phylum Bacteroidota; class Bacteroidia; order Bacteroidales; family VadinHA17; genus LD21. The sequence continues at coordinate 4,403 of JBBSAP010000077.1, forward strand.
TTATTTTTTTGAGTTCTCTGAATGCAAGTTCAGTCAGATGCTTTTCGCGCCTGTGAATTCTCTGAGTATTCATTTTTTCCTTGAGAGTAATTGCCAGTGCAGCTTTGATTCCCTGTAAAAACCCTGGGGTCCCTCCGTCTTCCTTGACTTCAATGTCGCTTATGTAGCTGTACCCGCCCCAGCGATTGGTCCATTTAACTGTGCCGCCCCCGGGGGTATCGGGAGTTTCATTCTTGTAGAGTTGTTTATTGAATATCAGGACACCTGCACTTCCCGGACCTCCAAGAAATTTGTGAGGAGAGAAAAAAACTGCGTCAAGCTGCTCCGTTTTGTCAGATGGATGCATATTTATGTCGACATATGGTGCAGAAGCAGCAAAATCGACAAAACAATAACCGTTATTTTCATGCATTATTTTTGCAAGCTCATAATATGGAGGCTCATAACCAGTAACATTGGAACAGGCAGTAAATGAGCCGATAAGCAACGGCCGATCCTTGTACTTGATTATTTTCTTCCTCAATATCCCGGGATCAACCTTTAATTCTGAATTTGGCTCAAGGACTACAACCTCAGCAAGCGTTTCAAACCAGGATGTGTGATTTGAGTGATGCTCGGCATGCGTTAAAAATACGACCGGACGGTTTTCATTTGGTATATCCCTGCAGGCATTATACTCGCCATGAGTAAAAACACAATAATTAATTGCCTGCTCCGGGACTTTCAACCCAAGAATTCTCTGTAGTTTGGCTATCGCTGAAGTCATGCCGGTTCCGGTAAAGATCAAAATATCATTCTCATCTGCATTCACATGACGCTTGACAATCTTTTGTGCCATATGATATGCATCGGTCATGGCTTTCCCTGTTGCTGATGATTCAGAATGGGTATTCCCAACCAAAGGCCCGATTTCCTCAGTGATCTTTCTTTCTATTGGCTTATATAACCTGCCGCTCGCAATCCAGTCAGCATAGATCAGCCTTTTATCCCCGTACGGAGTTTCGATATATCTGTCATCTCCGATAATATCTTTACGAAACTGATCAAAATATTTTTCAGGATCCTGCATCTTAACAATTAATTTTTGTCCGTGATAGGAACATCAAAATTATCAAATATTTGTTTATAAATTGCGGCAATGACGATGATCAGATAAGAAATATGAGTTGAACACACCGGTTAAAATGCGCCTAAAGCTTCATGCCGGCAGGCAGGGGATGGATTAGAATAAGAAATAAGAAATAAAAAATATACATATGAATATCCTTTACAAATATTCAATCATCCTTGTCTTCAGCTTTGCAGTACTGGTTTTTATTCTGCTCTTTTTTATTTCTGCCCCCTACGGTAAATTTTCAAGAAAAGGATGGGGCCCTTCGATTAAGTCGAAGCTGGCATGGATGATCATGGAGTTTCCGTCACCCTTCCTTATGACACTTTTTTTTATCACTTCTGACATTAAAACCTTACCTGTGATCATTTTTCTCATTTTATGGCTGACTCACTATGTTCACCGCACCTTTGTATATCCTTTCAGTCAGTCGGGCCGAGAAAAACCATACCCTTTGATAGTTGCCTTTATGGCTATAATCTTTAACTGTCTCAATGGCTTTTCAAATGGATTTGGCATATTCCACCTGCGCAGCTATGCCTCATCATGGCTTTTTACCTGGCAGTTTATTTCAGGGATATTAATATTTCTGACAGGCTTTTTCATAAACAAAACAGCCGATAGCAAACTCCGTAGTCTCAGGAAAAATAGTCCTGAGGAATATGTCATTCCACGGGGCTGGCTTTTTAACTACATATCATCACCTCATTATTTCGGAGAGATTATTGAATGGTCAGGATGGGCTTTAATGACCTGGTCGCTGCCGGGTCTGGCATTTTCTGTATTTACATTTGCTAACCTTTTCCCCAGGGCGATCAGTTCGCATAAATGGTATAAAAAGAATTTCCCCGGATATCCTTCTGACCGGAAAGCAGTCATTCCTTTTGTGATTTAAGTTTGGAGTGAACTAAAATCGGGAGTCTTTAAAGTTTCTTAACTCTAAGTACTTTAGGCACTCTGGTCACTTTAGGCACTTTCTTTATTTTTTATTTGGAATTTCCTTAAGTGAAATATACTTTTACGCCGCGAAATCAATTTTTATTATCAGATGGACGACGGCCCTGCGAGTTTAAGTATTAATAACCTGATATAAGGGAGCCAGACTGTTCATCGGGTCGCTTCCTGGTTTGTCAGAAACAGTAAGGAGGTGGCTATGACTTCACTCACAACATTTTTTTTAAGCGGAATAATCGGGAAAGAGGTCTTCGGAGCTGATGGCGATGCTATTGGTGTGATAAGGGATTTACTGGTCAATGCGGTTCCCTCCGGGCAAAATGATCCTAACCAGCAGCTTGTTACAGGTATAAAGCTGAAAATAGGTAAGGAGACAAAGTTTTATTCCTTTAATGCCTTCCGGGTAGTCAAGGCCCGTGAAATGCTCAGCGTAGCTTGTTCCGGCCTTATAGAACTTAGTAATGATGAAGTTATTAACGGGCTTCTGCTTGTTGATAACATACTCGACAAGCAAATAGTCGATCTTAACGGACGTAAACTTGTCCGGGTAAATGATGTCAGGCTTGCAACCCTTCCGGCAGGTACATTTGCAATTGCTGTGGATATCGGTATAGAAGGTCTCCTGCGAAGGATCGGGATATCCATACCGATAAAAAAAATCCTTTCTCTTTTCAGGATAAATATACCTTCAAAATATATTCTCTGGGATGATATGCAGGCAATTGATTTTTCAAACCTGAATATCAAGCTTTCAAAAAGCTATGCAAAACTTCAGACTCTTCATCCATCCGACCTTGCAGATATCCTGGAGGATCTTGGTAAAAAATCAAGCACTTCGGTTTTTTCAGCTCTTGATGAAGAAAAAGCAGCAGACGTTCTTGAAGAAATGGAAACCCAGACCCAGATTCATATTATCGAGAGCCTGCCTTTAAATAAAGCTGCTGATGTTCTTGAAAAAATGCCGGCGGACGAGGCAGCAGACATTCTTGATGAAATAGAGGACGAAAAGGCCGAAATGCTATTGAAGGAGATGGACATTGAATCATCTCAGGAAGTCAGGGAACTGCTTGAATATCCTGAAAACTCGGCAGGCGGCCTGATGACCAAAGATGTTTTATCATTCAGATCTGAGCTTACAGTTGATGAAATTATCCAGGAGTTACGCTTAAAAAAACCTGAACCTTCCGAACTTTATACCCTTTTTGTAACTGAGAAAAATGATGAGCTGGTTGGTACATTTAATCTCCGCGATCTTATTATTGCCCAACCCGAGACATCTGTCGGCCAGATAATGAAATGCGAACCCGTATTCCTTTATGACGATCAGAAAATCGATGACATTGCAGAAACGATTTCAAAATATAATCTGCTTGCAGTTCCTGTTGTTGACCATGAAAATTTGCTTCAGGGAATGGTGGTTGTGGATGATGTGGTTGAAGACCTGATAAATAAAAGAAGAACTAACAAAAGATAACCGGAGAATAGATGTTCAGGACAAAATTTAGCAGGACCAACTTTTACAAAAACCTGACGATATTTTTTGCCTTGCTGGGGCCGGGCATAATAACCGGCAGCGTTGATAATGATGCAGGTGGTATTACTACATATTCTGTTGCCGGCGCAATGTACGGATATGGAATGATCTGGACCCTTATTCCTTCACTGATTGTCCTTCTGGTAATCCAGGAAATGAATGCAAGAATGGGCATAGTTACCGGCAAAGGCCTGTCAGATCTTATCAGGGAGAATGCCGGCGTAAAGGTTACATTTTTCATTTTCATCGGATTGCTTTTATCCAATATTGGCAACACCACAACGGAGTTTGCCGGAGTTGCCGGAAGCATGGAAATATTCGGGGTCAGCAAGTATATTTCTGTACCGGTTGTGGCAATCCTGGTCTGGATACTGGTAGTCAAGGGAACTTACAAGATCGCTGAACGTATCTTTCTTATTTTCAGTGCTTCGCTTCTGACATATGTGATCTCTGCCCTGATGGGCAAACCTCAGTGGAGTGAGATCGGGGCTGCAATTATCCGTCCTGGTATTGAATTAAATACCCAAAGCCTCACAGTAGTCATTGCACTTGTCGGAACCACAATTGCCCCCTGGATGCAATTCTATATGCAATCGTCGGTAATCGAAAAGGGACTGAAGATGAAGAACTACAAATTTACCGTGATTGATATTGTTGTGGGTTGCCTGGTGACGGTTATTGTAGCATTTTTCATTATGGTAGCCTGCGGTTCCACATTATATCCAAATGGGATTGAGATAACTGTGGCCAAGGACGCGGCTCTCTCCCTTGAACCCCTTGCAGGCAAACTGTCGTCGCATGTCTTTTCTTTCGGACTGTTTGTCGCTTCAGTGTTTTCAGCAACAATCCTGCCACTGGCCACAGCTTTCTTCGTCTGTGAGGCTTTTGGTTTTGAAGCAGGAATTGACAAGAGCTGGGATGAGGCAAAGGAATTTTATACTCTGTATACAGGTATCCTGGTAATTTCAGCTATAATAATTCTAATACCAAATGCCCCGCTGATTGATATTTCAATCTGGTCGCAGGTGCTTAATGGGATCTTGTTGCCGGTAGTCCTCATAAGTATGATCCTTCTTATAAATAATAAAAGAATAATGGGCAGTTATATTAACAAGCCTTTTCAGAACATCATAGGATGGGGTGCTGTAGGGATTCTTATTGCATTGTCAGTTGCACTGCTGGTATTGCCTCTCTTTGGAAGATAGTTATTTAATCTGCTGTTCAGAAGGCCAGGCTCCGCCGGTGAATGATCTTGCCTCGATCAGCGAAGGATCAATAACAACATGTTTTATGAGCTTCCTGTTCCATGTATATGTAATATGGATCATGTTGTCATTTGATTGAATTACTGCAGGGTAGGAGTACTCGGTCTCTTTTGCATCGTTTTCAAGAAGGACAGCTGATTTCCAGTTTATTCCATCATCCGAAATTGCTGCGTTCAGTACGTTACGGCCCGAGGCAAGGTGATTGTAAACAAGCAGATGCCTGCCGTCTTTCATCGAAACAGCATCAATCCCCGAGTTTGGATTCGGGATCGGTGAAGGAACAAATTCTGTCCAGCTGGCTCCGTTATCTTCCGACCATGATGTCAATACCTTTGATTGTTTGCTGCGGCATAAAATCTGAAGTTTCCCGGAACGATGAAGCAATACAGAGGGCTGGATTGCTGCTATTTTCTTATCATTTAAATCCTTGGTTCTTGTCCATGTTATTCCGTTGTCCGGGGTCATTTCCATATGCACCCGCCACCCGTCATTTTCAGAACTTGAAGGGCAGAGCAGTACCCCGTTTTTCAGAAGCACTGGCTTGTTTTTGACTGGTCCGGCAATCCCGTCAGGAAGCTTGTGCGAGGCAGACCAGGAGATACCATTATCATCCGAGATAATAAGCTCTCCCCACCATTCAGAAGGACTAGGTCCTACCTTGTAAAACAGAAGGATCTCATCTCCGGAATTATAAAGTACCGGATTCCAGCAAGGGTATCGTTTATTGTTTTCTCTTATTCCGTTGGCTGCCTCTTCAGGTTTTGACCATTTCCCCTTCGTGAAACGGCTTATCCATATCCCGACGTCCGGATTCTTCTCGGCTGTACCTCCAAACCATGCAGCAATAAGCCCGTCAGGTGTTTCTGCAATTGTTGAAGCATGACAGCTTGGGAACTTTACCTCTTCAGGCTGATAGATAAATTCTGATTTGACAATGCACTTATCTCCTTTAAAAAGATTCTGTGCGATTATATAATTGCTAATCAGGATTAATGCAACAATCGTTATTGTCTTTTTCATTCTATTATGGTATAAAGGTTGTATATCATTTCTTTTATCTTCCTTTGTTTCGCCCCCTGCTCCACTGAAGGGGGCTTAAATCTATAAGGTTAACAAGCCCCCTTTAGGGGGTTGGGGGCATTGTCCCCCCTTTGGGCGATTGTGGGTGAAAGAACTTATTTATCAGAAAACCGATCAGGAATATCGTAATTGTGCCGAATACAATTGTAAGATTGCTGTGGAACGGGCTTCTGAATGCAGTCAATTTCCCTTCTGTAAAACAGACGGGTGAGAGACTCATCCATATTATTAGCAGAACACCGATTATCACGCCAATGACGGCATCAGCTTTTCTTGCCGTTTTCGAAACATATCCCAGGAGGAAGAGACCAAGCATCCCGCCGCTGAAAATTGAAGCAAGTGCCCACCAGGCATCAAGAACGCTTTCAACGCCAACAAGCAAAAGTGCAATTCCAATCCCAAGTATCCCGGTTATAAAGGATGAAATGCGAAGTACCCTCATTGAGGATTTTTCATCAGCATCTTTGTTAAAATATCTTTTATAGTAATCCGACAGGACAATGGTAGCTGTACTGTTAAGACTTGTTGAGACCGTGCTCATACCGGCTGAAAAAATCGCCGCTATCAGAAGACCGGTCATGCCGGCAGGAAGTCCGGTAGCAATGTAGTAAGGAAATACTTTATCTCCGGCTCCCTGTAACTTCAGGTTATCGGGCAGAAGATCAGGTTGAGCAGTATAGTACGAAAACAGGGCTGTCCCTATATAAAAGAATAGAAGCGAAACCGGAATGTACAGCAATGAACCGAAAAGCGCGGATGATTTGGCCTCCTTTTCCGACCCTGTAGCCATATACCTTTGAATATAGTTCTGATCAATCCCGTAGTTCTGAAGGTTTATAAATAATCCATAGGTAAGCACTACCCAGAAAGTGGAATCCCTGAGGCTGGGTCCGAAACTTCCGAGACCGAATTTGCCATTTTCAGAAGCTATTTCAAAAAGTCTGGTCACTCCTCCTGGCATCGAGAATGTGAGGATAGAGGCACAAACGATTGCTCCGGCGATCAATATAAATCCCTGGATTGTATCAGTCCAGATCACAGCCTTTATTCCGCCAAGCATAGAGTATAATATAACCGCAAATCCGGAAATAATGATCACTGTATTCACATGCCAGCCGAAAAGAGCATTCACGGGAAGAGCAAGAAGTAAAAGGATTGCACCCGTTCGCATCAGTTGTGTGAGTATATAGCACGCAGAAGCATACAGCCGTGCCCAGGCTCCGAAGCGAAGCTCCAGGTAATAGTATGCAGATACATTTCCGACACTCCTGTAAAGCGGGACAAAGAATTTTACCGCAGCGAAAGAGGCAATGGGTATTGACAGACTGAAGACAAATGCATTCCAGTTTGATGCAAATGCTTTTCCCGGAAGTGCCAGAAAACTAATGCTGCTTACAAATGTCGCAAAGATTGACATCCCGACAGCCCACGCAGGAATCTTTCCGCCCCCGGTAGTAAACTGATCTGATGTTTTATTCCGGAGGAAAAATGAGGCGCCAAAGACGACATTCCCTATTACCAGCACAGAAAATACAATAGCATCAATTAAAGAAAGCTTCATAGAATCAGACTTCGAATATTTTAACGATTTGATTACCGGATAAATTTACAATTTTAATATTAGATTTGTATAAGTCAACCTTCCGGGTATGTTTTACACTTAACAGCCTGACCTATGAAGAATTATATTTCAACTGTCAATCCATGGCATGGCATCGATCCCGGGAAAGAGGTCCCAGCCTGTGTCAGGTGTTTCATTGAAATACCAAAAGGATCAAAAGGAAAATATGAACTTGATAAAGAGTCCGGAATTTTGCGGCTCGACAGGGTTCTCTTTTCTTCGGTTCATTACCCGGCTAATTACGGATTTATCCCACAAACTTATTGCGACGACCATGATCCTCTCGATATCCTGGTGATCTGTTCAATTGATGTTTTCCCGTCATGCATTATAGAAGCAAAGGTGATAGGGGCAATGGAGATGATTGATCAGGATGAAAGGGATGTCAAGATCATTTCTGTTGCCAGGAATGACATGTCGGTGAATTATATCAATCAACTTTCCGAATTGCCACCTCATACACTTGTCGAACTAAAGAAATTCTTTGAGGATTACAAGAATCTCGAGCACAAGAATGTAACTGTGGGGAAGTTTACTGACCTGGGAAAGGCGTACGAAATTATAAATGACGGATTGAAATTGTACAGAGAAAACAGGCAAAAGCTGATATAATACTAATATAATGAGCTACGGATACTTCGAGTCATTTGCTTATAACAGTCCGGTAAAAGAGGACAAAAGCCTTTGGGATAAAATCATTCATTGCAACAGGTTGTATTTTACATTTAAATATGCCGGTGTTGTCCTTAGAACAAGAAGGCAGGCGATCAAAGGGAAATATGATACAAAAGCGTGGGCTGATTCATCCATATATATTTTAAGGTTTGTCGAAAAAGCCGGTGGGGTGTACCGGATTTCAGGGATGGAGAATATTTCAAAGGATCCCGGACCGGTAATATTCATCGGCAATCATATGAGCACCCTTGAGACAATGGTTCTGCCCGGAATTATTGCTCCTCACCGGGAGGTTACTTTTGTTGTAAAGGAGAGTCTTGTCCGGCATCCTCTCTTCGGTCATGTTATGCGATCGAGAGATCCGATTGTTGTCGGAAGGAAGGACCCCCGAAAAGACTTTGAAGAGGTTATGACAAAAGGGATGGAACTCCTGTCAAAAGGGACATCGATTATAATTTTCCCTCAAAGCACCCGCAGCGTCGAATTCAAGCCTGAGGAATTCAACACCCTTGGCGTAAAGCTTGCAAAGAAAGCCGGAGTGAATATTGTCCCATTTGCCCTTAAGACCGATTTCTGGGGACAGGGGAAACTTATTAAGGAAATAGGACCGCTTAACAGCAAGAAAATAATCCATTTCAGATTTGGGGAATCTTTCCCTGTTACGAGTCCTGGCAAGACAGAAAACCAGAGGATCATCGATTTTATTCAGGGAGCACTGAAAGAGTGGGGGTGATTCATTTAAAGGTTAAAAATTAATGGAGGCAGGCTGAGTAACTTTTATTAGTTTGATAACAGGAAATAATTTTTAAGTGTATAAGATACATTTAAAATTATTTTTATATAAATTTGAAGAAAAGATTCCATTTCTTTTTCTTAACCTTAACTTCTTGAAATTCGGATAATCAGGTAAAAATAACTAAAGACGCTAATTATGGGAATATTAGACTGGATCGTTCTTGGTCTGTTTTGTCTCGGACTCATTGGTGTTATTATCTGGGTCACCAGGAAAAAAACAGAAACTTCCACAGATTATTTTCTTGCCGGGCGTGATGCAACATGGCTGGCAATCGGATCATCCATTTTTGCATCAAATATCGGATCAGAGCACCTTGTAGGCCTTGCAGGTGCAGGGGCTTCAAGCGGTATGGCAATGGCTCACTGGGAAATGCATGGGTGGTTAATCCTTATACTGGGCTGGTTCTTTGTACCGTTTTATTCCCGCAGCGGAGTATTTACAATGCCCGAGTTTCTTGAGAAAAGATACAATAAGGGAGCCAGGAGCGTCCTTTCTGTAATCTCCCTTGTAAGCTATGTCTTTACTAAAGTCGCTGTTACTGTTTATGCTGGAGGGATAGTTTTCAAGCAGGTGTTCGGCATAGAATCAATGTTCGGTATTGATTTTTTCTGGATAAGTGCCGTCGGACTCGTGTTACTGACAGGGATATATACTACCCTGGGTGGCATGCGGGCGGTACTGGCGACATCGGTTTTACAGACTCCTATTTTACTGCTGGGATCTATTGTAATCCTGATTCTTGGACTTCAAAAACTGGGAGGATGGAATGAAATGATGGAAATATGCCGTGCTATCCCTGTAAATGCAGAAGGAGATACAATGACTCACCTTATGAGGTCCGCTAAAGATACGGAATTCCCGTGGACCGGAGTTATCCTTGGTTCAGCGATCATTGGATTCTGGTACTGGTGCACTGACCAGTTCATTGTTCAAAGAGTTCTCTCCGGAAGGAACCAGACTGAATCGAGAAGAGGTGCAATCCTTGGTGCCGGATTCAAGCTTCTGCCCGTATTTATTTTCCTTATACCCGGTATGATCGCTTATGCCCTGAAGACGAAGGGAATGATCTTATTGCCAAATTCTGATGCTGCTTTCTCCGTACTTGTCAGGGAGCTTCTTCCAATAGGATTCAAGGGACTTGTTGTGGGAGGTATCCTTGCAGCTCTGATGAGCTCACTGGCTTCCCTGTTCAACTCTTCCGCAACACTCTTTACTGTTGATTTCTACCAGAAATTCAAACCTCAGGCTCCTGAAAAAGAGCTTGTAAGGGTAGGACGTATTGCTACGGTGGTGGTGGTTGTATTAGGTGTTCTCTGGATCCCTGTTATGAAAGGTCTCGGGAAATTCCTGTATGCATATCTCCAGGATGTCCAGTCAATGCTTGCACCCGGAATAGCTGCGGTATTTTTGCTGGGGATCCTTTCAAAAAGGATAACTCCAAAGGCAGGTCTTTTTGGTCTTCTCACCGGATTCGTCCTTGGCATGACCAGGCTGGGATTCAAGATCTTTGGCACAGGAATGGGCCATGATAACATTTTCTATTCGGTTTTTTTCAAAATGAACGGTTATAATTATGAAGTAATACTCTTCTTCTTTGTAATTGCTCTTATGATAATTATAAGTTATTTCACACCCAGAGCAGATCCTGTGGCTATAAAGGGATTGTACGTTGGTTCAGCCAGTGCAGAACAAAAGGCACTTACGCGAGCCAGCTGGAACAACTGGGACCTTCTCTTCTCAGGGATTATAATTTGTGTTATAATAGCATTTTATGCATACTTCTGGTAGAATATGCCCTTAAACCCTTAAACCCTTAAACCCTTAAACCCTTAAACCCTTAAACCCTTAAACCATTAAACCCTTAAACCCTTAAACCCTTAAACCCTTAAACCCTTCAACCCTTAAACCCTTAAACCCTTAAACCCTTAAACCCTTCAACCCTTAAACCCTTCAACCCTTAAACCCTTAAACCCTTAAACCCTTAAACCCTTAAACCCTTAAACCCTTCAACCCTTAAACACTTAAACACTTAAACCCTTAAACCCTTAAACCCTTAAA
>JBBSAP010000078.1:0-15496 GCA_038252165.1 Bacteroidales bacterium
ATCTGGCTCAGCTGTTCAGGAGCTATTTCTATATCAGGGGTTATTCCCCCTCCATCCTTTACAACTCTTCCATGTCGGGTTTTAAATTCCGAAATAAGCGAATCAGGTATTATTCCCATGCTTCCGTCCTCATTGGGATGCGAAAAGTCGAGTGCCTGTATGCATCGTCCGCTGGGGATGTAATATTTTGCAGTAGTAACCTTAAGCTGGGTGTTATAGCTTAGAGGGCGGGTTATCTGCACAAGTCCTTTCCCATACGACCTCTGACCGACTATAATGCCCCTGTCAAGATCCTGGATTGCACCCGCCACAATTTCGGAAGCTGATGCAGAAGCCCTGTTTATAATTACAGCAAGCGGGATCTTTTCATCAACTGCCGGTTTTGTTGTTTTAAAAGACTCATCGAACTGCTTTACTTTTCCTTTTGTTGAAACAATCTCATTTCCGGAGGCCACAAACAGGTTTACTAAATCCACAGCCTCGGTAAGAAGACCCCCCGGATTTCCCCTGAGGTCAAGGATTATCTGTTTGGCATTGTTGTTTTTAAGTTCCACCAGAGCTTTCCTGACTTCATCGGTGCTATTCTGTGTAAAATTTGTAAATCTTATGTACCCTGTTCCTGAATCAATCATCCCGGAATAGGGAACGGTCGGAACGACAATTTTTTCTCTTTTAACAGCAAAATCCATTTCCTTTCCATTTCTTTCTATAGTAAGATTTAATATTGTTCCGGGATTTCCTTTAAGTTTTTCACTCACAACATTAGTATCAACTCCCTTTAGCGAGACTCCATCAACCTTTTTAAGCATATCTCCGACTTTGATTCCTGCAACATCAGCAGGAAATCCCTTGTAGACAAGCGATATGACAACATATTCACCTCCGCCCCTTACAAGAGAACCTATACCTCCGTATCTGCCTGTTGTCATAAAAGCCACCTCATCGCCTTCGGATTCGGGATAAAACACAGTATAAGGATCAAGGGTCTTGAGCATATTGTCTATTCCTGTTTTGACCATCTTGTCAGGCGACAGCTCATCTACATAGAACGTATTCAACTCCCTGAAAAGGGACAGGAATATATCAAGGTTTTTAGCAATCCTGAAGTCCCTTGTCTCCTGGGTGGAAAGAAATGAAACGCTGACCCCTGCGATTATCAGAATGATTGTCACAATTGTAAATCTGGCTGAACGAATCCTTTTCATAAAAAGCATCTTTAAATATGAATGGCGAAATTAAAAAGAAAATCCGGCAATGAAGCTGGCGTTGAAATATTTAAAACAACTTTAACTTTTGTTCTTCTTCTTCATTATATTGTCACAAAGCTTTTCAATCACTTCCCCTATTGACTTTTCAATCACATTATATTCGGCGACAGTACCGTGCTTGTAGATAATAATAAATGTTACCTGAATATTTTCTGATTCCAGAAGGCTGTAGAGGAGGTATTTCTTTTTACGGTAAGCTTCCCGTATTCTTCTTTTTATAAGGTTCCGTGTTACCGCAAGCCTGAATCTTCTTTTCGGAACGCTTACAGCAAGCTGTGCCGGTGAAGGAAGAATTATACCGCTGATGACCCAGACCACCTTAAACAGAGATACATGAAAAACACTCCCGTTTTCAAATATTTCATCGATCAGCTTAGTCCTGCAAAGCCTTTCATTCTTGCCGAAAGTCTGCCTTTCACCTTTGTTCATCTCAAAATCAATTATCCCTGGTATGCAACTGGAGCTTAAGCCGGGGCCGGAGCGAACCGAAATGCTGATTATTTTTTATCTGCAGTTTTTGTTGTGCTCTTTGAGAAAATCATCAAGAGCCATAGTCATTGAAGGAGCTTTTAGGTTGGGTGCATTAATATCAAGCCTCAGTCCTTCATTCTCTACAGCGCAGGCAGTCGTTGGCCCGAAAGCAGCAATCTTAATATCCCCCTGCACAAAATCAGGAAAATTCTCTTTAAGCGATTTGATGCCTGAAGGACTGTAGAATACCAGTATGTCATAATCGAATTCGCTGGAATTGGAGAAATGGTTACTAATGGTTTTATAGAGTGTCCCGATGATGTATTTGATATTGTTTTTATCGAGGATATCAGGTATTTCTGCATTATGAGGCTCAGGAAGCGGAACGAAGAAATTATCGTCCCTGTGCTTGATAATCATATCAATCAGGTCCTGAAATTTTGACTTCCCGTGGAAGATCTTGCGTTTTCTGTAAACAATATATTTCTGCAGATAGAATGCAACGTTTTCCGTGATGCAGAAATACTTCATCGTATCGGGAACAACAATCCGGAGTTCATTGCAGATCCTGAAAAAATGATCTATCCCGGTTTTGCTGGTAAAAATTATTGCAGTAAAATCAAGTATATTGATCTTTTGCTGACGGAAATCCTTTGATGAAACACCTTCGACCTGAACAAAAGGCTTAAATTCAATTTTAAGGTTGTATTTTTTTGCCAGATCAAAATAAGGAGATTTGGGATTATTCGGCTCTGGCTGCGATACTAAAATCTTTTTAATTTTCAATTTCTTACAGATTAAGTTTTACTTTTTGGGTAACACTTCCCATTACAAATCGAGGCCAGTGAAATATTTCACTAAAATCAGAACTGGTAAAATTTCCAGCGCACAAAGGTACAAAATCAAATACAATACGGAAATATTCCTCTTCATAAAAATTAAAAACAGCCTGAATACACGCAGTAAATAAAAGATAACCAGCACTATCGTTCCTAAAATGAAAAAGACCCCGGAGGGAAGGAAAACGGTATAAACCAGCAAAACAATCACTATAAAAACGATAACCGCACTGAATCTGTATGACATATAAACATTAATCAGGTATTCCTTGAATAGCGCTGATTCTCCGCTGAGATTTCCGGCTGCCAGACAGATAAAATGCCTGGAAGTGATTGCAAATATCACAATGCCCAGGGAGATGAGCATGAAAAGGAATGACGGAATGCCGGCAGGAATAATATCGTAAAAGTCCGCGGCACAATATGTGAACAGTCCCATTACCATAAATGAAATAAAATTCAGAACTGTCGACTGCCAGGTGAACAGGGACCCGGTATCATGTGCAGAATATTCATTGATTCCACGAAAAAGAATAAATCTTGTAAGCTCCGGGAAAATGCTTTTTGTAGTTGTTCTCACAATTAGCCATAAATAAGCTGCAAGGAACACAATGGCAATGATCCAGTCGTGATGAAGAGGCTTCTGCGGCAGATCCTTTCCATCCCTGAGCTCGTTTATCACGGTTATCCTGCGTTCATGAGTTACAGGCAGAGACTTATCGGCAATGTGGTACGGGAAAAACACCGGAGAAAGCTGGTCAGCGTTTCTGAATAAGCCCTGTGAATCATATAATGTGACATCAGCAATGCTGTTCCTTGTGCAAACCGAAGTGGTATCAGTAATTGATACTTCCGGTAATTGAGAGACTCTCCTTATTTTGCTTATTGAATCCGCAGATCTGATGTGGGCCGGGACTTCATCAAGCCTCCTGAATACGGAATCCGGTAGCAGATTATCGGAATTAATCCGGATAACAAACCGCGGCTTTATTGTATCCTGTGTTTCGAAGCTTGTAACCATAAACTTTTTGCAGGTTAAGCTACAAAAGTAATGATTATTAAATTTATAAGGGCACGTTTAATAATGACGGAATGATCAGAAATAATCATTCCTGGTGCCCGATAGGTCTGCAAGTATATTGTTTGCGAGCCTGCTTGCCCCGATCCTGAAAAGATTATTATTCAGCCACTCTTCTCCGAGGCAGCTGCTGACAATATTGTAGTAGGTGAGAGCATCTGCAGAGGTAACTATTCCCCCTGCAGCCTTAAATCCGACTTTAATGCCGGTCTCTGTATAAAAATCCTTAATGGCCTTGCACATTGTAAAAGCCGCTTCCGGGGTGGCGGAAATTGAAGTTTTTCCGGTTGATGTCTTGATAAAATCTGCGCCGGCATCCATTGCAATCATAGACGCCTTAAATATCTGTTCATAGTTGCCCAGCAAACCCGATTCAACAATAACCTTAAGGTGTATTTCACCAACAGCCTCCTTTATTTCGCTTATTTCTCCGGCAACCATCTCAAAATCATTCCCAAGGAATGCGCCGACCGGCATTACAATATCTATTTCATCAGCTCCTTCATCAACCGCCGTTTTGCATTCAGCCACTTTTATGCTTCTGAATGTCTGTGATGAGGGAAACCCTCCTGCCACAGATACGATCTTCACATTTTTTACGGTAAGCTTCTCTTTAACAACCGGAACAAAATTTGGATATACACAAATTGCTGCAACATTGGGAATATTCGTAAACCTGCCTGAAAAACTATTTACTTTTCCTGTCAGTCGAAGTATCTGACTTTTATTATCTGTCGTATTCAGACTGGTCAGATCAATGGAGTTCAGGATCTTCATCAATAGATGTTTATCGGGACTTTCCTTTGTTAACGAACCTGCTGTTTTCAGGCCTTTCTTGATTTCAGTTTCTGAAGGGCACTGCTTAATAAGTTTCTGATATAGCTTTGCCATATAACCTTCCGTTATTTAATCTATCCGTTATTGCAATTAATAAAAGTTCGGGTTCAATTTAATTCTTTTTGTTATCATAATTAATTAATTTATGATTTTATCTTATCAGCAGGGATGCTGTTTCTTGCCAGTGAAGCAAAAATACCCAGAACTGACAGAATGGAGAAGATCACAAATCCCAGCCGCATTCCTGATATCAGTCCGGGATATGTTGAGGGATTGATTGTCTGCTTTCCGATAAAAATAGCGATAAGCATCATTGCAATACCCATACTCAGCATTTGTCCAACCATCCTCATTGTTCCTAAAACTCCCGAAGCGACTCCAAGATGTCGTTTTTCAACCGAGCTCATAATGGCATTGGAATTGGGCGAGGAAAAGAGGCCGAATCCGATTCCCATAAGCAGGAGAAGTGCTGCAATTAAATATACAGGGGTTTCAGCTGTTATAAAGCATAAACATATAAGCCCGGCCGCAGTAAGACCCATGCCTGCTGACGCTATGATCCCGGGATTATATTTGTCTGACAACCTTCCGGCAATCGGCGATAAAATCGTCATAGCAATAGGCTGTGATATCATTATTAAACCGGCAGTCCTGGCGTCAAATCCTTTCAGGTATTGCAGATAGAGGCTAATGAAGAAACCTGTTGCGCTGGTTGCTGAATAATGTATCAATGCAGCCAGACCTGAAAAAGCAAATATCCTGTTTCGGACCAGCAGGCGGATGTCAAAGACAGGATTTGAAATCCTCTTCTCAAAAAGAATAAAAACAACCGCGAGCAAAGTTCCTGTTATCAGGAATATCCAGCCTGTGACCGATGGGAGCTTTGAAAATCCGTACATCGATGCAAACAGTGCAATTCCATAAATCGCTGACCCCGCCCAATCGAATTTTTCTCCTTTCGATTCAGCCCATTCAGCTTTAATTCTGGTTTTTATCAGTATAAGCGATGCGACGCCGAAAGGAACCAGGAATGCAAATATGCTCCGCCACCCGAAATACTGGGTCAGCAAGCCTCCGATTACCGGACCGGCAGACAATCCGAGATAAACGGCAGTAATGTTTATTCCCATTGCCCTTCCGCGTTCCCCGACAGGAAAAACTGAAGTAATGATAGCAAGACTGGTGCCGAAAATCATTGCTCCGGAGATGCCCTGAATGATCCTGAGAATTATAAGAGCAGGGAGGGTGCGGGCAAAGACAATAAGAGAAGTTGAAATTGTGAACAGCAAGATGCCAGCCGAAAAGACTTTTTTTCTGCCAACAATGTCAGCCAGCCGTCCGAATGGCAGAAGGAATATTGCAGATGAAAGAATAAAGCTGCTTATGACCCATCCTAATCCGAGAGCACTGGCGTTAAGGTCCCTGCCAATCGCAGGTAATGCAAGATTAACCGCAGAACCAAGAAACGGGGTTAAAAATGAGGCAAACGCAGCGACAATCATGACAGATCGTTTGAGTATCTTTTCGGAAGCAATATCAGCGGTTTCGCTCATGGGACAATTTCTGAGTTTCACAAAGAGATTTTTATTCCTTTTCTTTCGAATCAATAATTATTGTTACCGGACCATCATTAACAAGTTCCACCTGCATCATTGCGCCAAACTCACCTGTTGCAACATCTTTACCCAGGAGGGCTGAAAGCCTGCTGACGAATTTGTTATAAACAGGAATGGCAATGTCGGGATGTGCCGCCCTTATATATGATGGCCTGTTCCCTTTTTTTGTTTTAGCGTGGAGCGTGAACTGGCTTATAACCATTATGCTTCCGTGCGTATCAAGAACTGATAAATTCATAACATCATTGCTGTCGTTGAATATCCTGAGCTGTACAATCTTTCCTGCGAGCCATTCAATATCATTCTGGTCGTCTGATTCTTCAATTCCCAGAAGTACAAGAATTCCCGGTCCGATCTCAGATTTCTTCTGATTATTTATTGAAACAGATGCCCTGCTTACTCTCTGGATCACAGTTCTCATGCCTGCAATATTTTAGGTGTTCAAATATATACATTCAGTTAATAAATCCGCAAAAGGATGTTTTATATTATCTTTGCCCGGGTTACTCAAATTTCATGGATTTCATCACTATTGTCGCTGTCGCTCTTGGATTGTCGTTTGACACCTTTGCGGTTTCCCTTTCTTATGGCGTTATTCAAAGCAAGATCATATTCAAACAGGCTGTCAGGCTTGCAATTGTTATGGCGCTTTTCCAGGCAGGACTCCTTGTAACCGGATATTTTTTAGGTTCATTTATCAGCGATATAATGAAAACCGCTGATCACTGGGTAGCATTAATCCTTCTTTCTGCGCTTGGGATTAAGATGATAATTGGAGGATCAGGGAAAAGAGGAGATGATGAAATAAGGGATTACAGTAATCCGCTGACCCTGATCTCAATGGCAGTCGGTACAAGTATTGACGCGTTTGCAGTGGGAATAAGCTTTGCTATTCTCAGCATCAGGATCTGGTATTCAGCTGTGATTATCGGAACCATTACATTCCTGGCTTCAATGACGGCAATCAGGATTGGAAAATCAACAGGGGAAAGGCTGGGTAACAAGGTTGAGGTGTTAGGTGGCCTGATACTTATTGCAATAGGGATAAAGATCTTCCTTGAACATACTCTGGGGGCTTAATTTATATCGTCCTTACATCGAATACCGGTCGTGCCATGTTGCCGGTATTAATTGTTCAGAACGGGATCATGAATCTTTGCCTGTTTTCGAATACTGCCATTTCCGAATAGCCGGCGCTTTTCAGAAGCTCATATGCTTCATCAAAATACTGAGCCACCCTCGAAGGCATATGAGCATCCGAATTGACACACACCGGTACATTTTCTTCCCTGAAGATCGTCAGGTATTTCCTGTCGGGATAGAAATCGGCGACGGGCCGGTTTCTGCCGTTTGTGTTGATCTCAAATGCAACATCATGAATTTTAAAGCTTCTTGCAAGGTTCCTGTAAAGGATTTCAGGATCCGTGGATGGCTTAAAACCATAAATTCTTATCAGGTCGCAGTGTGCTATAATATCAAAGAGTCCTGATGCGGCTGCAGCGGTAACCTGATCAAAATAGGTTTCAAACAAATTGTCAATGTTTTTGCCGTCATAGAATTCCGGACCCATATCAACTGTGGAATCGCCCAGATAATGAACTGACCCGATTGCATAATCAAGTTTTGTTTTTTTAAGGAGTGACCAGATCTCTTTTTCCTTCCCGGGAAAGAAATCTACTTCAAGGCCTTTTCTTACCTTAATGTCTTTTACATTCCGGATAAGGTTGTTTATGTGCTTAAGATACGGTTCAACATCAGAAGCAGTCATGCTCCAGTTGAGCGATTCCCTGAAAAGTGTCAGATGCTCTGAAAAACCAATCTCTTTTAAACCGGCAGCCACTGCAGGTGCGATATAATCCTCGGGGGCAGCCCTGCCATCGCTGAACGATGAATGTATATGATAATCAGTTCTGTAAATCATTTTGATTTAATAAGTTACATGATCAGGAAATCTTCATCATCAAAGTAGGTTCAAATTTCCAAATAAAACAAATAATGCGATATTAAAGTAATCTGGAAAATAATAACTTTGTAAAAAAATCACCAGCGTGGATAAAAATATCAGCACATGCATCTGCCAGCAATGTGATTTCAGGGACGTGGTGTTTTCTACACTCGATGATATCAGCATTCAGGAATTATGCGACCACAAACAAGAGCGATCATACAATAAGGGTGAAATAATTAACCACGAAGGAGAGAAAATTACCGATTTCAAATATCTTAAGTCCGGTCTGGTCAAGCTTTACAGGAGAGCTCCGAATGGCGATGAACAGGTTATAACGATAACCCGTCCATTTGAGTTCGTCAGTAACATGAGCATATTTTCTGATGAGAAATACAAGTATTCGGTTTCGGCGCTTGAAGACTCTGTTGTCTGCACTGTTGAGCTGGAATACATTAAAAAACTGTTCCTTATAAACGGCGGGTTTGCCAGTAATCTACTGACCAAGATCTCAATAATAAACGATAAGATCATAGGCCAGACACTTGACATAAGGCAGAAAAATCTGGCAGGACGGGTGGCTTTTGTTCTGCTCTACTTCACAAAGGATATTTACAAATCAAGGGTTTTCGATATTCCTGTATCACGAAAAGAGATCGCCGATTATATTGGGATGAGCACAGCAAATGTGATCAGGACCCTTTCGGGTTTCAAACGTGACGGAATTATCAGGGTATTCGGAAAGACAATGGAAATAGTGAATCTTGAAAAGCTTGAGATAATTTCAAAGAGAGGTTAACTCCCCTAACCACTGAAAGGGGATATAAACCCTAAACAGTGCAAAAAATACTTATGAGAACCATATTTTTTATTGCAGGAATTCTTCTGATTTCCTCTTTACTTTCTGCTCAGCGCAGCGGGACTGGCGCGTCATCCGGCAAGGAACAAAAGACTGAGCAATATACCCTTTACGGATTCAGGCACGGGGTAAGCTTTTTCCCTATGGTGAAATTTGACGAAGTTCAGTACAAATCAACTGATACACTTGGGTTTGACAAGTACCATTCACTGGACGTTATTTACTCGTGGCTCGAGAAATGGGAGAAGGATTTCCCCGGTCTTGTCGATCTTTATGAGGTCGGGAAAAGCTATGAGGGCAGGCCTGTTTTGCAGATGACTGTAACTAACAAGAAAACAGGTAAAGACACTGACAAACCAGCAGCTTTTTTCGAGGGAGGAAGGCACAGCGGTGAGGTCACAAGTGCGGAATGCGTGATGTGGATGGCTCAGTATCTTCTTTTGCATTACGGAACGGATCCTGAAGTCACTCATCTCCTCGATACAAAAACAATATATTTAAAGCCTGTCAATAATCCCGACGGGCATAACTTATACCTGAACACAGCTCAAAGCAACAGAAGTACTGTCAGGCCTGAAGATAATGACGGCGACGGGCTTCTTGATGAAGATGCCCCGGAAGATCTTGATAAAGACGGAATGATCCTTACTATGAGATGGAAGGATGAGAAGAAAGGGAACCTCATCCCGGATCCTAAAGATTCCACCGGGAGGATAATGAAAAGAGTTCCTGCCGGAAAGGGTATGTTCCTTTCGTCTTCAGAGGGGATCGATAATGACGGTGATGGCAGGATAAATGAAGACGGGATCGGTGGACTTGACCTTCACAGGAATTATCCTGAGAACTGGCGTCCTGAAACAGAACAGACCGGCCGGGGATATACACAGGGTGGTTCAGGGGAATTCCCTTTAAGCGAAACCGAAACAAAGGCTGTGTTTGATTTCCTTCTGAGTCACCCCAATATTTCCGTCGTCAATTCGATGGACACAAGCGTGCCTATGCATCTAAGGCCACCTTCCACTTCAGCTTCGGAGGAGAGAATGTATCCCGAAGACCTTGCGTGGTATAAGATTTTCGATAATATCGGAAGAAAGATTACCGGATATAAAAAAGCTGGCGATGTATTTAACGATTATGGTGACGGCACCCCTCTATTCGGTCATGGACCTGATTTCGGCTATTGGTATTATGGAGCAATCTGGTATGGAGACGAAATATGGAACGGGGCAAGATTCAAAGATTACAATAATGACGGAGACACAAACCAGCTAGACATGCTGAGATGGGATGATAAAGAGAATGACGGAGCAGGATTTATTGAATGGAAGCCGGCTACGCATCCTGTTTACGGCGACATCGAAATCGGTGGGTTCAACCCGAAATTTTTCTCCCAGAATCCACCGGCAAAGCACCTTGAACCATGGATAAAGAACGAAGCCCTGTTCAATATGGAAATGGCAAAACACCTTCCTGAGGTTGACTGGACGAAGGTTGAAACGAAAAGGATCAAAGCCTATAAAGCTGATTCTGCAGACTACCAGCTTAAGATCGGCATTATTAACAGAGGAAAACTGCCAACAGCTCTTAAACAGGCATATCTGGTAAAAATAGTCAGAGAAGACAGGATCGAGCTTGAATTTGATACAACCGGATGGGTAAAGAATAAGCCTGCCTTTAAGGTGATTGAAGAAAAGAAAAAAACACCGGGAAGGTCCGGCAGGGGCATGTTTTATGATATGGAAAGATCTTCTCCCGATACCACTGCAACAAAGAATATTCCATTTACACAGGGAGGTTCGGTAACGGACGCAGTATTTACGATAAGGCTTTACAACCGACAGGAACTCAAGGGCAAGGCAAGCATGTTTTCGACCAGGGGAGGTGTTTTGAAGAATAAGGAATTTGTGATTAAATAAATAATCAACCGGGATAATCAAAATGAAAATGGAAAAAGAGAGAGTAAGGGATATTCCACGCAGAAAATTTCTTGAAATGAGCCTGAAGGGAGGAGTTCTTATTGCAGCAACTCCAGCTCTTTTAACCCAGCTGGTATCGTGCAGCAAGGGGATTAAAGCATCTTCCGCTATGGATATTGATAGTGCGATTCTTGATAAAGTCATTGCAAAAGCTCTGGAGAAGGGCGGTGATTTTGCTGATGTATACCTTGAAAACAGGATCTCCCGTCAGATTATAATGGAAGAATCCAAATTCAGGAGCGGCCTCTATGGCATTAGTCAGGGTGCAGGAGTCAGGGTAATATCGGGTAATAAAACCGGATATGCCTATACTGATGAAATAACCGAAGAGAAGCTTCTTAGAGCTGCTGAAGTCGCCTCATATGTTGCAACAAGCGGAAATAAGATTTCTGCTGTGGGGATTTCTGTAACCAGCCGTCCTTCATTTATCACAGTTCAGCAGCCTCTTGCCGGGATAGCGGATGAGAAAAGGATCGAGATCATAAAAAGGGCTGATCAGGCTGCAAAGGACTATGATCCGAGGATAAAAATGGTTAAAATTGATTACAATGATGAGGTGCGAAGCAGGGTGATAGTCAACAGTGAAGGCATATATGTGAAAGATGAACTTCCACTCCTGTTCTTCATAGTACAGGCCATGAGCGATGATGGAAAGGCAAGACACATGTCGCGTGAAAGATTGAGCCGGCATTCGGGTTTTGAAATATTTGATCAGGTCACGCCCGAAACTGTGGCAAGAAATGCCGCAAGGGAGGCCATAGCAATGCTTTCTGCCGGTGATGCTCCTGCAGGCATAATGGATGTTGTAATGCAGAACGGGTGGGGAGGTGTGTTGGTCCATGAAGCTGTCGGTCATCCACTCGAAGCTGACAATATCGCAAAAGGTATCGGCGCTTTCACGGGAAAAATGGGACAGAAAGTTGCCGCCGATTGCTTTACAATGGTTGATGACGGAACTATGCCGAATTCACGCGGAACAATTAATTTTGATGATGAGGGAACCGTGGCACAGAGGAACGTGCTTATCGAAAAAGGAGTACTTAAGGGATTCATGACAGATGTGCTGAGCGCTAAGCAGCTGTCGATGGCGCGTACCGGAAACGGAAGACGCGAATCTTTCAGGTATATTCCGATCCCGAGAATGACAAATACTTTCATTGATACAGGGAAAGATGCCCCCGAAGACATTCTTTCCTCAACAAAAAAAGGCATCTATGTACAGAGCCTGAGCGGAGGAAGCGTGAATCCGGTTACCGGAATGTTCAATTTTACGTGCCGCGAAGCTTATCTTATCGAAAACGGGAAGAAAACATCCCCTATAAAGGGAGCAACTCTGATCGGTTCGTGCATGGATGTAATTTCCAATATTGATGCTGTAGGGAATGATCTTGATTTCGGACCAGGCATATGCGGGAAAGGCCAGGCAGCTGAAGTCACAGCAGGGATGCCCACGGTAAGGATCAGGGGTATAAATGTAGGAGGTAGCAAGGCTTAGATATTTCAAAAGTTAAGAATATGAATTATATAGAATTGACAGAAAAACTCGTAAAAAAATGCATCAGTATGGGAGCTGATGCAGCGGAAGTTTATTTGGAAACAGGCAGGAACCTGTCGGTGCAGATTTTGAATTCAGAGATCGAGACTATCGAGGAGGCCTCCTCACAGGGAGTAGGTTTCAGGTTGTTTACTGAGGGCAGAATGGGATTCAGCCACTGCAATGATTTCAGCGACAGATCGCTCGAAGACACAATTTCAAAGGCAATCGGGTTTGCAAAACTATCAACCCCTGATGACAACAACGTTCTTACTGACAATAAAGGGATCACCGAAGTAGCCGGTCTTTACGATTCCGGAATCAGAACTGAAGCGATGGACAAAAAGATAAAAATGGCGCTTGAGCTTGAAAGGCTTGCAATGAAGAATCC
Source organism: Bacteroidales bacterium (assembly GCA_038252165.1). Taxonomy (GTDB): domain Bacteria; phylum Bacteroidota; class Bacteroidia; order Bacteroidales; family VadinHA17; genus LD21. The sequence continues at coordinate 12,815 of JBBSAP010000078.1, forward strand.
CGGGATTACAAAAAGTTCGGGAGCTGGCTACAGCGAAGGTGAATCAGAAATCTTTATTGGCAATTCGAACGGGATACTGAAGAATTACAAATCCTCAGGATGTTCCCTGGGAGTTTCGGTAGTGGCCGAAAAGGGAGAGCAGAAAAACACAGGCGACGAATATTGCTCAAGGGTATTTTTCTCGGATCTGCTGCCCCTCGAGAAGATCGCCTTTGCTGCTTCAGCCAAAGCACTCGAGTTAATTGATCCGTTAATGATAAACACACAGAAGGCAGCTGTTATTTTTGATCCCGATGTTGTACGTTCACTGTTCGGCGGGATTATCTCAGCCCTTGACGGAGAGAGAGTTCTCCAGGGAGCAAGCTTCCTGAAGGATTATATGAACCTCCAGTGTGCGTCACCCCTGATAACGATCGTGGATGACGGAACACTATCCAAAAGTCTCGGAAGTGCACCTTTTGACGGGGAAGGTGTTCCGACAAGGAAGATCGTTCTGATTGAGAACGGGGTAATCAAAAACTTCATTTATAATACAAATGCAGCAAAACGTGCAGGTGTCGAAAGTACAGGAAGCGCATCAAGAGGCGGCTTTAGCAGCCTTCCCGGGATAGGGACCCATAAAATATTTCTTCAGCCGGGGAAATATACACCTGACGAGATAATAAAAAATACTAAAAAAGGTCTCCTGCTGAAGGAGGTTACGGGTTATGGTGTGGATCCGGTAACCGGAAATTTCAGTGGAGGGGCAAGCGGTCTCTGGATAGTGGACGGAAGGATTGCCCATCCGGTAAAAGGTGTTACTATAGCAGGAAGGGCTCTCGATATCCTAAAATCAATCGATATGACAGGAAATGATATTGACATGAACAGAAGCTATTCAGCTCCGACAGTCAGGGTTGCCGCAATGCAGATCGGCGGGAAATAAGATTTCTTTTAAATTCAGTAAAAAGATATATTTTAGAGGACTTAAAATTTTAAAAAATGGTTTCAAATAAAAAGCAGAAGATCATGGTGGAAGTTAAAAAAACAAAAGGAGTGATTGCAATCCTTACCGGGGGAGGAGATGTTCCGGGACTTAATCCTGCAATAAGGGCAGTAACAATCAGGGCAAACAGGGAAGGATTTAAAGTAATAGGACTCCGCAGGGGCTGGGCCGGAATAACAGAAATGATAAGGGACAATAAAGCTGACAACAGTAATTGTTATCAGATCCTTACTGATGATGAGGTGAACAAAGCCGGCCGTACCGGAGGTACATTTCTTCACACCTCGCGTACAAGACCAAGCCATATGACAAAAGGGAGTGTCCCTGACCATTTGCATGATACATATAATGCAGAAATAAACGATCTGACTCCGGAAGTCATTAAGAACCTCGACTGGCTTGGCGTCGATTATCTGATCCCTATCGGGGGAGATGATACATTAAGCTATGGCGTCCATCTTTATAAAAAAGGGGTTAAGGTTGTAGCAATTCCCAAAACCATGGATAATGATGTTCCAGGTACTGATTATTGCATTGGCTTCAGCACCTGCGTCACGAGGACAATTCAGATGACCAATAGTTTGCGAACCTCGGCCGGATCGCATGAGCGAATTCTCGTTCTGGAGGTTTTCGGAAGGTATGCCGGGTTTACAGCAATGCTCCCGACAATGGCCGGGGCTGCAAACAGATGTGTTATTCCTGAATATGAGTTTGATATAGATCAGCTTGCACAGTTGCTTGTTGAGGACAGAAACCATAATCCAAGCAAATACTCAATTGTTCTTATTTCAGAAGGAGCAATGTTCAAAGGCGGGCAAATGATCTTTGCAGGCCAGGAAAAGGATGCTTTCGGACATGCAAAACTTGGTGGTATTGGTGATCTTGTTTCAGATCAGCTCAAAGACCTCTCGGCTAAATACAATGGTGGAAAAATCGTAAACACAATTACACAGAAACTCGGTTATATGGTACGCGGCGGCGATCCTGATGCCCTTGACTCAATCGTACCAATGGCATATGGTAACCTCGCACTCGATTTAATCCTTAAGGGATTGCATGGCAGGATTGTGGTGCTGAAAAACGGAAGATATGATAATGTTCCGATAGATGTTATTACATCTTCTAAAAAGATCGTGAAAGTATCCGAACATTATAATACAGAAAGGCTGAGGCCCTATTATCACAGCTTCGAAATGAAGCCATTCCTGCTGATGGCTTCGGATACCTAACAGAACCTTGTAAAATAGATATCCATTAGCCGCAAAGGCAGCAACCCCCGGTACCCGGGGCCGCAGAGGTCGCAAAGGGTTAATCTTTAACATTTTATCTTTGCGTGCTTTGCGTGTACTTAGTGTATTTTGCGGTTAAATTTTTTCTTAATAGACTTTTTTAAAGTAATTATTTTTTTATTGAAAACGGGTATCGTCATTAAATCGGTCGGAAGCCGGTACAAAGTTCTCACCGGCGATGAAAACATAATTGAATGTGTCCTCCGGGGCAAGCTGAGAGAAAAAGAGGTGCAGACCACAAACCCGGTTGCAGTAGGAGATAAAGTAACAATTGATCAGGGTGACGACAATAATACCGGAATAATCACCGGTGTTCTTGAAAGGAAGAATTATATATTGCGCAAAGCATCCAATCTGTCAAAACAATCACAGATCATTGCTGCAAATATCGATCAGCTTCTTTTAATG
>JBBSAP010000079.1:0-15484 GCA_038252165.1 Bacteroidales bacterium
ATTAACAAATTGGGCCGGGATAATAACCGCCTGCAGGCCATTTTTACCGAGAGATGGTTTTTGTTGCCAAAAATCCCCCTGCGCATCAAAAAACTAGCGGAAGTTAATAAAATGGGAGACATTATGGACAGACACTAATTAATAACATCAAGGATTATGAAAAGTAAGTATTTAATTGGAGTATTATTTTTGGCTTTCTGTTTAAATATTACAGGTCAAAACGCCGACAAAAAAAGCGAAAAACAGGATAGTGGAATTGTACCTCAACCAGTGCCGATAAATAATGTTGAGTGTCTGTTTGATCCCACATTCCGTGTGCAAACTACTGCGATACTATCAGAGAGTGAAGCACGCACCATCGGTGTTCCTCTTTGTCTGGTACGTACCGCTAACAATAAACTTGCGGTTATGGCTAAAGATAGAACCGGGAACCTACAGCCTTTTTATATGAAGGGTATTGAAACAGGGTTCTGGGATACCAGAAATAAAGACACTATAAATTTTAATGTGGTATTCGACACTTACAGGAAAATGGGAGCTAATGCAACGATGTTTATGATTCATTGGATCGATATTGAACCTGAAGATGGGAAATTCGATTTTTCATTTACTGACAGCATAGTGTCATCAGCGCAAAGACATGGGCTAAAAGTGGTATGGGTACTTTTTATGCATGAACAGAATCGAATGCTGAAAAAATCTGAAGCCGAGAATTTATGGATGTATAACCTTGAAACCCGGGATGGGGCTGATTACGCAATGCAATGGATTAAAAACAAAAATGGAGTTATCGTAAAAGATATTGCAGCGCAAAAACAGCAATTCAGCGAAATAATGCCCTGTTATGGAAACCCGCTGGTATATAACCGGATTATACGGATGCTCGGCAAACTTGGAGAGCATTATAAAAATTCGGAGTCGGTGATCGGCGTACAGATAGGAAATGAGGAAGGCATTAGTTTTCAGGGATCTGATGCGGATTTCAACCCCCATACTCTTACCGCATTTGAACGATGGAAAAAGCTGACTGGAAAATCCTCATGGACCGAATTCAAACTAGCAATAGTCAAGTTATTGTGGTCGAGATTTACAACCGCTTATCATTTGCACGATCCATATAAACTTACAATGTTTAACCCCGAAGGCGGTGTACCTGAGCAGGGCGATATCAACTTGATCGCACGCACCGGTACAGATGTCACAACTTTCCGCGACAGTAAGATCGATGTGATTGCCACGATGTTTTACAAGGCCAATGCTTCAAGGATATGGAACAACCTGGACCGGATTTACACAGTCAATAATACCTATAGTTATCCCACGAAGCTTCCCATCTTAATGAGTACGGAAATCGGCATAGGAAGGTTTAATCTCCAGTCGTTATGTCAGGAATACATGATTAATTTCCTTGAGCGGGGTTCACAGGGTTTTGCCGTTTATGATTATGGCGAACTGGCAGACGGGAGCGGTGTGATAAATACCACCGGCGTTTTTTATCAAAAGTTTATGTCAATGGTTAAAGCAAATGAAGACATCATATGGCCTGGTCTGCCCGGCGCAGGAGATAATATTTCAATATCTACGACGACTAATGGAGCGAAAGTAAGTTGCCTTCACAAAGACAATAATGCAACTCTTGGAATTTTGCATTTCCCGAATGCTACTGATCAAAGTACTTTGGAAAGCCAGGCTGATGTGCCAATAGGGATAACTGTTAAGAAAACAGGCGTATATGTTACAGAAATCTACAAAGACGGCACCTTGACCTCGTCAAGAAAAGACAAAATGACGGCTTCTAAATGTAGCTACGTCAATATAACTTTATCAAATAAGGCAGCATCTTTTATCAAAGTCACAATGCTTAATCCGAAACAAGTAAAATGAATCAATCAAATCAACTGAAGGCAGTTTCACCAATCGAAGGTAAATTAGGTCGAAAGATTCATTTGAAACCATTTGGACTCCAGTGGGTCCTATATGCTTTGCTCACTACTGCCAGAACTCCTGTGAAAAAGAATCCAACATCAACTGTTAAAAATTAAAAGCTTTCCGGAAGCTTATAGTATTCGTGAAGACAGTTAGACACGATACAAAAATTAAAAAACAAAACAATATGGAAAGACGTAAATTAATTCAGAACGTAACCGGTTTGGGGATAGCCGGACTTTTAGGGAACAAGGTTAATCTTTACGCAACCATACCAAAAACGGGAACTCTATCATCATCTTCTTGGATAGATGGATCGCAGGTTGACGACTGGCATACTGAACTGACCAAAAGGGTTGCAGGTTTGGAAGAATGCGGAGGAGGAACGTTGGAGTTGGGTGATGGCGTATATGAAATAACAAAGACACTGCGTTTGCCCCTTTCGGTCAGTCTTGTTATGTCAGCAAATGCGGTCATCCGAGCGCGAACCGGTTTCGAGGGAGACTCGGTCATCATCAAGGGTGGCGGTGCGAGATCAAAGTTCTCATACACAAGCGGATGGATTCGCGGTGGAGTAATTGATGGGAACCGGTTACCAATAACCGGTATCAGGGTTGAAAGTTCTGAACGATTGGAAATTGCAGATCTTGAGGTGCTGAATGCAACATACAAAGGAATTCACTTTCTTAAAGGTGGAAATGAAGCGAATCTTACGCGGGTCCGATGTGACATAGACCTAAAAACACCTTATGCCCCAGGTAGTATCGGTATCCATTACGAGAGAATGGACTGTAAGGTAAATTTGGCTCATGTCATTGGTTATGAGACCGGCGTTCGAGTTGATGGGGCTATGAATTGGTTCTCGATGGTTCATGTCTGGAATTGGGAACCTATCCAGGGGCCATCGCTATATAATTTCTATTGCAACGGGAAACAATGTACTTTTCACCAGTGTTATGCGGATTCCCCTGTAATCGCCGGATTCTATATGTCAAAACCACATCAATCAGTGATCCAATGCCGGGTATTCTACAGTCGATGGGCAAAAGACAATAGCGGAGCGGGATTTTTGATAACCCCTGAAGGCAAACATGGAAATTATATTGGTAATAACCTGTTTGGTGAAAAAGAACACAGGCTGGCCAAGGCATTCGACGGCGATCTGGAAGGCGCCGTGATTCTAGGAACCAGCACCTGGGGAGTGGTCGGTGGCTTAGAGAACCGAATCTCGTCGGGCGAGACACCCAATCTCGAACCGGGTGCTCTTAACGGTTCTTTCTTGCAACCTACGTTGAACCTGGCAGGCATAGGTTTCCGCATGACACAGCAAAAATTAGAACCATTGCCTGAACAGGGAGAATTGGGAGAAGTAAGGTGGGTGGATGATGGCAAAGCTTCGGCTTTATGGGTTAAGACTACTAACGGTTGGATGAAAGCCAAGCTGCAGAAATGAACGGTGCCATGTCACAATGAACCTACAGAAGAAAAAAGGATACTAGATCGGTTCGAGTTTGTTTTTACTCCTAAACATGGGAGTTGTTTGAATATGGCAGAGATTGGCCTTAACGTATTAAATAATCAAGGTTTGGGCCAAAGAATTGGCTCAGTTGAAAAAGTTAAAGAAGAAGTTGAAGCCTGAGAGAACCCACATAATGGTCTCATTAAGAAAATTAACTGGCTGTTTACAACAGAGGAAGCTCGTATTAAACTAAAAAGACTTTATCCGTCATATGAGAGTTGACCTGACACTAGAAAGTAAAAACAAAACTAAATTAGATTATACATAACAATTATCATAAATTAAAAAAAGGAAAATATGGAACGACGCAAATTAATTCGGAATGCTTCCCGCTTGGGGCTGATTGGACTTTTCGGAAGTAAGGTAAGTTCGATGTACGCAAAGGAGCTAAATACAAGAACTTTCCCAGCAGCCGCCCGGATGGATGGATTACAAGTTGACGATTGGCATGAGGAGCTGACTAAGAGAATTGCAACCTTGGAGGAGCGTGGGGGAGGAACGATAGAGTTGGGAGACGGTGTATATGAGATTGGTAAACCTCTCCATCTGCCGATCTCGGTTAGCCTGGTTATGTCGCCTAACGGAGTCATACGGGCGAAGAAAGTCGGCTTCGATGGAGATGCAGTCATAATCAAGGGTGGGGGAAAGAACTCAAAATTCTCGTGGACTAGCGGTTGGATTCGTGGCGGGGTGATTGATGGAAATCGCTTGCCAATAACCGGCATTAGGGTTGAAAGCTTGGCAAGATTGGAAATCGCGGACCTTGAAGTGCTAAACGCAACTTACAAAGGCATTCACCTTCTCAAGGGGGGAAATGAAAAGAACATTACTCGGGTCCGTTGTGATGTTGACACGCAAACCCCTTACGCACCCGGAAGCATCGGTATCCATTACGAAAATGGGGACAGTAAAGTGAATCTAGCCCATGTCATTGGCTACGAGACTGGTGTGCGTAGCGACCTTTACAGTAATTGGTTCACGATGATCCATACCTGGAATTATGATGCTGTCCAGGGGCCAATGTTTATAAATTTTTATTGTAACGGAGATAAGAATACTTTTGACCAGTGTTATGCGGATTCTCCAACGACAGCGGGATTCTACATAACTAAACCTGGTCAATCATTTACGAAATGCCGGGTGTACTACAGTCGATGGGCAAAAGACAATAGCGGAGCCGGATTCATGATCACCCCCGAGGGCAAACACGGAAGTTATTTCGGTAACGTATTGTTCGCTGATAAAGAACACAGACTGGCTAAGGCATTCGACGGTGACCTAGAGGGTTCCATCATTCTGGGGACTAGTTCTCGGGGGGTCCTGGGGGGCTTGGAGAACCGTATTCCATCGGGAGAATCAAACGATATAGAATTGAACGGTGGTTTTCAGCACCCTGCATTGAACCTTGCGGGTACTGGCTTCCGTCTGACTCAGCAGAAAACACCTCCGTTGTCTGATCAGGGTGAGCCAGGGGAAGTAAGATGGGTGGATGATGGTAAGGTTTCGGCATTGTGGGTCAAGACTCCGTGTGGTTGGATGAATACTAAGCTGCAAAAATGACCATCAAAGGAGAATCAGAATACTTTGGAACCATTAAATTATGAGTCCACTCCGGAAAGCTAACAAAGCCGATGTGGATTTTGTGGGGCCCGCCATTGACCAAAACGCAAAAGTGACCGGACATTTCCCTGAGAACCTTCATGCTGATGGGGTTTACCAACGCCCGGGCAATATTGAGTACTACCAGGAAAACAATATTGACCATTATTTCACGGGAATGCAAGGCCCTGTTGGCCGGTACGAACTCGAACAGGAAGGCGGGCAACTTATCGTGACTAATATGCAAACTAGCGAAACCCTACCTGCATGCAAATGCAAATCCGGGAAGTGGGGCATTAAAACGCAAAAGGGTTACCGCTACTTCTCCCAAGACGAAATTGAAGCACGCCCCCTGCGAAAACAAATTGAAGAGATGTACCCCGACAAACGGACAAAGAGGAACAAGGTGGAGGCAACAATTTTCCAATTGTGCTTCCACTCCTGCAACAACAAGACCAAGTACCGGAGGTTGCCCCAGAACAAAATATGGGCCCTGCTAAGGTGCATTTGGATAAACCTCAGGAGGATTATGGGCTGGACCGAACAAATTTGTCAAAGAACGACTCGTTTTGGCCATGTTTTAGCGAAAAAATGATTTTTATCCAAAAAACTGATCAAAAATTGAAGATTTTTCCGCAAATTAGCAGGGATCAAACATTTTATGAAAATTTAAACAAATTATATTTTTTTAACGCTTCTGCAAAAAGATAGTTTTTGTAGTGGACTCTTATACTAAACAAGCAAATAAAAATTTAATTTATCATGAAAAGACAATTTTACAGATCCCTTTTGGCAGGGACATTGGTTCTTTTGGCAGCATGTCTGATCCAGAGCTGTAATAAAGGTAAAACTCCTGAATGGGCAGCAATCAATAAACAAGTAATTAAAAAAAACAACGTTGTTGGACGTGTTCGCAAGGATTTTCCCAAGACGGGAGTGAAATCAAACCTTGCTGATGGAAAGGTCGATAACATTAACAATCTGCCGGAGCTAAAACTGGCAGACGGAGTAAGTGCCAAAGCCTACTGGGGGAAAGGGCAGCTGGTAAGCCTAATTACAATGGAGCCGAATTCTTTTATCCCGGAGAAAAGTGTCAAAGGCGAGAGATTTATGTTTGTATTTGAAGGAGATGTTCAGGAATTAATTAATGGTGAATATGTTAGTTTGAAGGCTATAACAGCTGACTCTCCTGATGGGACACATGGCAACTTGTCTAAGAGAGAATTCGTTTATCTGCAAGATGGCTCAAAAACTGCAATAAAGGCCGGAGCCAAAGGCGCCCAGATTATTGAGGTTTATAGCCCCGTTCCGGCAGAATATTTGGTAATGGCTGGTATTGATAATATTCCCAAACCTGTTGATATGACATTTTTATCTGTAAAACCTACAGTTGAACCAAACCGGGTGTATGACCTTGATGAGATTCAGTTTACTGAGCTTGTTCCGGGATCAAACGCACGGATCGTCGGTGGTTATGGTGCTCAGATAAGCGTTCTTCGTATGGATGCCAATGCTGTCTTTGAACATCATATTCATCCTGAGGAGCAGGTTATGATAGCAATGCGGGGATGGATTGATGAGATTATTCTTGATAAGGTAGTGAGGATGCAGAAAGGAGACATACTGTATCTGCCATCTGACATGGTTCATGGAGGCCATCTCGGTCCTTACGGATGTGATGCCATTGATGTCTTTTTCCCTCCACGTGCCGATTATGAGGCTAAAAGGCAGGGAAGGATGGCAGGATATCATGCAATTATACCCGAAAATGCTACCATTCAGACTGTTGTCGATGGAGGCTCTAAGGGTCCAGGTTTAACTTTTACTGAAGGACCGGTATGGGTCAATGGGAAACTCTATTTTTCAAACATGTATTTTGACGCTAACTGGAACGGTAGCCCTGCGAAGAGTACTCTCGTAGAAATGGATACTGACGGAACATACAGGTACATTCTGAAAGGCAAAAGGCAGACTAATGGCATAATCAACACAGCAAAAAATATATTGCTTGTCTGTGACATGTTTGGTCACAGGATCGTAGAAATGGATACCAAAGGTAATGTCATCAAGGTTGTTGTTGATAAGTATGAGGGGAAATCTCTTGATGGTCCCAATGATCTTGTAAGGGATGCTAAAGGAGGTATTTACTTCACCGATCCTCAGTTCACAGCTGACCCGGTTAAGAATCAACCCGGACGCACCGCCTACTACATTAATCCTAAAGGAGAACTAATAAGGATCCTTGAACCAAATGCTTTTGCAATGCCCAACGGGATAGCTTTAAGCCCAGACGAAAAGATCCTGTATATAAATAATACCTATGACAATGAGACCTGGTGGAATGTTGATAGTGACAAGGATAACTTTGTATGGGCATATGATATTCAGGAAGACGGCACTATTACCAACGGACGAAAGTTCGCTCAACTTAACCTCACAGCGGAGGTTCTTGACCGTGAGGGTAGATCCTCAGGTGCCGATGGTATGAAAGTCGATGCATCAGGCAATCTCTATGTATGCACCTATGCGGGAATTCAAATTTTTAATCCGGAAGGAAAATTTGTAGGTATCATCAATATGCCTACCCATCCAGTCAACTGTGCGTTTGGTGGCAGTGACATGCAGACCCTTTATATCACAAGCTTCAATAAAATATACAGTATTAGGACTAATATGAAAGGAATGACCAGTCCGATGTAGTACATAAAATCTTGATTTATTCATTAGATTGAATAGTGATACAAATAAACCTATTGTTAACTAAAATGAGAGAGAAAAAATGATATACAAAAGATTATTACCACTGTTGGTTACCTTTCTCCTGCTGTCGATAAGTGCTTCATCTCAAACGGGAAGGTGGGAAAAGGAGCTTTCCGATAATAACTGGACTCTTTGGCTTGATCATGCTGCACTGTGGTATAATGATGACATATTTATGCCACCAGTGGATATAAGCAAGCTGCCGGTAAACCCTCCCTCCTGTGGTTGGAATGATCTATACAGTCAGGATTCAAGGTTGAAAGTGAGTGTCCCAGGTACTGTTGAGGAACATTTTTGGGGACAGGTCGGCGGAGCAGTTCAGGATACTAACGGCAATTATGTAGGAGTATCATGGTGGAGCAAAGAGTTCATCCTGGATGAGGGCCTGAGTGGCAAACGTATTACCCTGCAGTTTCAGTCAGTTAATCTCCGCGCGGAAGTTTTCGTAAATGGAAAACTTGTCGGATATGATGTAATAGGAAATACACCCTTTGAAGTAGATGCCACTTCAGCTGTTGAATTCGGGAAGAAGAATCGTCTTGATATCAGGATCACTGACCCTGTCGGGAATTTTTCTTGGGATGATAATGTACTGATGCGTTGGGGAAAGAATCTGATACCTGCTGTACATGGATTCGGTGGAATTACAGGAAACATTGTCCTCCGGGCCACTGATGCTGTAACTGTAAGCAATATTTATGTTCAGAATCAGCCTAACCCCAAAAAGGTGAATGTGATTGTTACAATTGACAACTATACAGGGATTCCCCAGAAAGGAGAGGTCCAGGTTTTAATACATGAAAAGGGAAGGCCAGGGGATGTAATATGGTCAAAGACTCTTACTGCCACAATTAATGATAAGTCCTACACTCTTACGGTACCAGCAAACGTTACTGGGGCAAAACTATGGGAGCTGACCGTCAATAGCGATATTAGGGAGACAAATCTCTATGAAGCTACTGCAAAGTTTACCAGCGATAGCAAGAATATAGTTGACAGCGGCACTCAGAGGTTTGGTTTTCGATGGTTTGACGTAAAGGAAAAAGATGGAGACAAGCGCTTTTATCTGAATGGCAAGCGAGTATTCCTCATTGCAGCCATGACCAGAGGGTTCTGGCCTAAAAACGGTATCTTTCCTACATCTGAAATGGCAAAACGTGACATGGATGCCATGTATGATCTGGGTATGAATATGATGCTGATGCACAGGGCCATCGGGCAACCAGGTATATTTGATTATTCTGACGCAGCCGGATTATTGACTTATGAGGAGCCTGGAGGTTATCGCGTAACTGCAAACAGGCTTGACTACATTGAAGGTCCTGATGACCAGGCCTTGAGGCTAAGAAGCGAAAAGTTGAGACGTATGGTTGTCCGCGACCGCTCATTCCCGTCACTGATTATCTATAATCTTAAAAACGAAGAAAGAGAGTTGCCGAGTGCAGAGGATATAGCGGATCTCAAAATGGTTCATTCACTCGATCCGTCTAGAATTGCCACTTATAACAGTGGCAATGATATCGGCAAGTCAGGCCCGGAATATTATGCTAATAGAGATTATGATCCGATGGAGCTTCACATGTTACCTTTCAACTCTCAACTTTTAAACGGAGGCTGGTGGGATCAGCATCACTGGCATTCATACTCCGGCTATTCGGATGAAATGTACCGTAACCCTAAATTTTATCTCAGAGGCGTTATCAATGCTGCAAGAATACCCTTGAAGACCGACTCTCTACATTCACTTAACAAAAAGAAAATAATTTTCTTCGGTGAAGAAGGGGCCTTCGGTACAATAGTGAGACTTCAGAAAATCAAGGAAGAACTCGATAATAATGGAGCTACAGGCTTTAGAGAGTTAGAGCATATTGATTGGTATCAGGCTTATGACAGGTTCCTGGATGAGACAGGCTTCAGAAAAGCCTATCCAAATGTTGACAGCCTCACTATGAGTCTGGGCCGAAACCTGCATTACTTCCATGGACGTAATATTGAAAGCATCAGGATGGGCAACATAGCTGATGCTTATAATATGAACGGATGGGCTTCTGCATCAACCAGGACTGACGTTGTTGACATGTATCGTAATCCAACAGCTGATGCATCCATCATACGTCACTACACCAGGCCTCTCTATATAGCTGTGAAGCTAAGACAAAAAGTCGTTCCTGTCGGAATGGGTCCCATAGCAGATCTTTACATCATAAATGAGCTAGACCTTAAAGGCAATCATACTCTTAAACTTACTCTTGAAGATAATCAGGGGAATTCTATTATGAATTGGTCATACGTAGTCAGGCTCAAAGGAGGTGAAGACTTTGGTCAGTTATTAGTTGAAGATATAAAAATGCCTGTTCTGGAGAAGCCTGGGTATTATATTCTGAAAGCCACACTTGAGGCAAACGGTGTCAGGAAGGCTGACGGATATGATGATATCTACGCTGTCACACTTGCAAGCAGCTCTATTCCAAAAGGCTGTCAGGTACTTGAAGATGACGGAATTATCAAAAACTTTTTAAAAACGGTCAAGGGCACTGATATTCGTGACTATACTACTGGAGGACCTTCTGCGGATGTAATAATTGTAGGTAATATAATCTATGATTCACTTGCTGAGGCCACATTGAATGACCTTTTCAAAAGAGTACAGAATGGTAGCAAGCTTATAGTGCTTTCAAATGCCGATAAGTTTGCTCAACAGATCGATAATCTGCTTAGAAACAGACCCAGATTGGTAATTCCAGCCCCCCAGTATTCCAGACAGGGTTTCGGAGGATCTGCTTCAACGGGAAGACCCAGCTCAGATATAATCAGATTAGGCGGTAATGGCAGACTCTTTGTAGGCTATAACAAGTTGTTAAATGAACTACCTCAGGCCCAAAGCATGAGCTGGGAGTACCAGTGTTTTTACAAGGGCCCCCAAATGGGAGAGCCAGCTGAAGTTGCAGGGCTTAGGTTAAATACCTGGGGATCTGACCTGATCGTAGCACTCGGCAATCAGGGTTCCAAAGAGATATTATCTGCCCTTATTCGTGTGCCTGTTGATACCGGAAGTATTACTCTTTCGACACTTAATATGCTGCCTTTCCTGCAAACATCTGAATTAAGTTCAATTGTTGCAAAAAAACTTTTTTTGAATCTTCTTGAGTATTAGATTAATAAAATTGATGGATATGAATATAAAAAGTAATATATCGGTTTTGAAGGCGCTTCAGTCACTTTTTATGTCAATGCTTATGTTGTTTGCTGTGACTGAATTAAATTCTCTAAGCGGACAGACCAATCAGGCTGGTCAGACTGAAAAGACACGCCCTGCAGTGGTTCGTACACTCAGGGCACCTGATACGATACCGGGTACTACTTTTGAGATGAGAGAGCCTTCTTTTTGGATTGCCCGGATGAAGAATCCTGATGAAGTGGTGATGAGTCTCGGACAGATTCAGGCAAGAAATATTGCCTATCAGCAGAAGATGAAAGATTTTTCGGTCATGGACAGCAGTCTGGTCAAGCAGATCAATCAGGAGATTGCAAGCCGCCCCGGTCTTATGGCTTACGTACCTGATCTGAGAACCATGTCACCTGAGAAAATTTCAGTATTGGTTTCAGGTATGGTCGAGAAGGAGTTGAGGATTCTCAACGGCCGCCGTTCAACCAACATTCTTGGTATTCCCTATTCAGACCAGGAAATTAAAGTAATTGAAAATGAAATGGCTTATTCTGAGATTATGGGGCAGGTCAAACCCCAGCCTGCAATTACAACAAAGACTACTCGTCTTCGTATTATTCCTGCTGTCAGACCGGAATACGTTGGCTCATCAAGCTGGGATATGTGGAACTTTGATATTCTGCCGATAGCCAGTCCTGTACAGATTCTCCATACTTCCGTTACCGGCGGATACCTTTTAGTGCTGACAGACAGAGGGATGGGATGGATAAACTCAGAGGATGCAGCAATAAGTTCACAGGCTGAGATTGATAAAATAGTAAAAGCAATGGATTTTGTTATCTGTACAGGAGAAAAGGTTCCCTATTATACAAATGAAGCTTGCAGTTATGTTTCCGGGTGGATTAGATTGGGAGACCGTATTCCCGTATCAGGTAGCAATCAACGCATGATATTGGTACCGGTCCGCAATGTGAATGGGGAACTGACTGTGCAAAAAGCATGGCTGAAAAAGGATGCTAATATGCACAGAGGCTATATGCCCTATACCAGGAGGAATGTTGTTCTTGAGACTTTCAAATTGCTGGATAACCTCTATGACTGGACAGGGGGTTGGTATGGCAGAGATCATGCTACACAGCTTAGGGACATCTTCAGTGTTTTCGGGTTCAGCCTGTCTTCAATGGGAGGGATGACCATAGCATATGAAGATAATCCCCGGTACGTATTTCCCACAGAAGGACGGGAAGCTCAATACAAGGCAATAATGTCGCATGAGCCGTTTCTAACCATTCAGACTTGTAGTAGCGGGCATAGTCAACTATTTCTCGGAGAATACAACGGTTCACCTATCGTTTTTGATACGCATGGATATCGTTACTCCGATAAGGAAGGCAACGATCTGGTAATAAGACGTGCCAATGTAGGTACCTTGGCTTTCCCTGATTACTTCCTGAAACAGACTATTGCTTTCGTTGAACTGAAATGATTACTAAAACGATTTTGCAAGAGATGAAAGAAAATAGAAGATCTGGTTTCGTGCTTCATACTGCAATTCTAAAAGGAGATTATGCTTTATGCGAATTAAGGGTTGAAACAGAATAAGTTATTAACATTTAACATGCAGATTGTCAATAAAATAAATATATTTGGTTAAAACCTTGAGAATCAATATATTATGGCATATCTCTTAAATATGTCGTAATTATGATTTCCAAGGCTAAAGAACTTAAGTTAATCTTTATCTATTTGTATATCTGTGATATATATGATTCAAAGTTAAGAAACGCCTGCGAGCGTTTCAGTAATAATAACACTCCTGACTTCACCGATCAGGAGGTTATGACAATTTATCTCTATTCAATGAGCGTTGAACAGCGATTAAAGATAAAGCAAATACACCAATACGCAAGCGATCATCTTCGTTCCTGGTTTCCATTATTACCCTCCTATGAAGCATTTGTCATGAGATTAAACCGGCTAAGTGAGGCATTTAAGGATCTGGCTGAGGTATTACTCTCCGGATATTGCCCACAGGATTGTGATTTGAGTACAGGTCTGATGGATTCCTTACCCATTATTACATGTTCGGGCAAACGTATACCATCAGTAGCAAAGGAGATAACCGATAAAGGTTATTGCTCAACTAAAAGCATGTACTATTATGGTCTGAAGCTACATGCACTGGCTTTTCACCGTCCTGATCATTTGCCTTTCCCTGAAAGCATTGTTATTACTCCTGCTTCAGAGAATGATTTGAATGTACATAAGCAAAACTGGTCTAACATACCCAACCGTAGTTTTTATGGTGACAAGATTTATGTGGATACTGAACTATTGAAGGATATGGCAAGAGTCAGTAATTCTGAGATATTAACACCGGTTAAAGGCGTTAAAGGGCAGTCCGAGATAACAAACCAATGGGGCAAAGCGGCTAATGATCTATACTCAAGGGCTGTATCAAGAGTAAGGCAACCGATTGAATCGTTGTTTAACTGGATCATTGAGAAAACAGATATTCAAAGAGCGTCAAAAGTGCGGTCTACTAAAGGTCTGCTTGTTCACATCTTTGGTAAAATCGCAGCTGCCTTCATTTTTGTTATTTTTAACTCTTAATTCGCATGCTTTATTAATTCTTTACTCATTAGGGTAAATCCCCCACAACTTACTGAAGAATATTCGGTTGGGACTTGCTGTAGGATTAATGCCAATTTATTGATTTGGAAAGATGAAAATCAATGTTTATAAGATTGTTCTAGGCCTATCATTACTATGTTTGATTATTGCTCTGGCATTTGCATTTACCGGTAATCTGTCAAAAGCCGGACCGATATATATACTGTTTTTTATGTTGTTGGCTGTGGCTGCCAGGGGTTTTTCCTCAACGATGGGACTGGCTTACACTATATGGATTTTCACAGCAGTTACGGCAGCAATGTTTTACCCGCAATATTTCACTTCTGCGGGGAATTTTAAATTCAGCAGGCTTATTACACCGCTTCTTCAGATAATAATGTTTGGAATGGGTTCCCAGATGAGCTTTGACGATTTTGTGGGTGTAATCAAAATGCCTAAAGGCGTTTTTGTGGGAGTAGTGTCGCATTATGTCATAATGCCCCTTGTTGCTTTTTCCATCGCACATATTTTTAATTTTCCACCTGAGATTGCTGCCGGTATAATACTGATAGGCTGTGTACCGAGCGGGCTGGCATCCAATGTTATGTCTTTACTTGCAAGAGCCAACATTGCTCTCGCAGTTACTGTCGGAGCTATCTCAACCCTCCTTTCACCTTTAATCACACCCACCCTGATGAAATGGATCGGAGGTCAATATGTTGAAGTCCATTTTTGGAACATGATGCTCGATATTCTGAATATGATTATCCTGCCGGTTGTGGCAGGTTTCATCTTCAATCTTTTTGTTAAAACTGATCCTACAAAAAAGTCAAAAATCGTTCAGATTATATCGTATTTCATCATACTAGTTCTTACTAATATCGTCTTTGTTATTGCTAAGGATGCTACCTTTGGGCAGTTTCTGGTTCATCTTGGCAAGAATATGATTTGGTTTTATTTATTGCCTATTTTTGGCGCAATCTTTATCTCCAAAGCCCTCAAGAGTGACAAACAAACCCTCACGAAGATGCTGGGGCTCATTTCGCAGGTTGGTATTGCAATAATTGTAACCGTAATTACCGCTTCAGGCCGAGACAGCCTCTTAAAAGTTGGAGCATTGCTGATACTTACCAGCCTGCTTCATAACCTGACAGGGTATTCTTTGGGTTATGGTCTTTCGTGGCTGGTCAGACTACCCGAGAGAGACAGGAGGACAATTGCCTTTGAGGTTGGAATGCAGAACGGAGGGCTCGCATCTGGTCTTGCCCTGGAGATGGGCAAAATAGCAACTGTAGGCCTTGCCCCTGCCGTATTTGGCCCTCTGATGAATATTACAGGCTCCACTCTCGCAAATTACTGGCGTGGAAGGCCACCAAAGGATGTGATGACTGAAAATGAGTTGAAAAAAGAAGAAAATAAAAATTAAAGCAATTCAACGTGCGTAAGAAGATTGTAACATTCGGTGAAATAATGTTAAGACTGGCTACACCACGATTTGAGCGATTTAGTCAGGCGACACATTTTGAGGCGACCTTCGGTGGCGGCGAAGCTAATGTTGCTGTCTCCTTAGCCAATTTCGGAATGGAGGTGGATTATGTTACCCGGCTCCCGGATAATGAAATAGGGAATTCATGCCTCATGGATCTCCGTAAACACAATGTAGGCACTGACAAGATTGTTTACGGAGGAGACCGGCTGGGTATTTACTTTCTTGAGACAGGTGCAGTAGCCCGTGGCAGTAAGGTTATCTATGACAGAGCAAACTCATCTATTGCGTGCATAAAACCCGAAATGATAGATTGGGATAAGGTCTTCGAAGATGTTTACTGGTTTCACTGGACAGGTATTACTCCTGCGATATCGGAAGGGGCTGCATTGGTTTGCAGAGAGGCTGCAAAAGC
>JBBSAP010000080.1:0-15169 GCA_038252165.1 Bacteroidales bacterium
CCATATATCATTTACCCCTATCAGTATACTCAGGACATCGGGTTTCAGTTCAAGGCAATCCATATCCCATCGTTCGGCAAGCTGGAAGACTTTATTTCCTGAAATGCCTTTGTTATAAACCTTCAGATCAAGGGCTTCATATTTGTTCAGGATAGCAGCTCCTGCCAGCATTGGGTAGCCGGAGCCCAGGTTTCTGGCTGTATTGAATCCGGTATCTTCCTTATTTCTTCCTGCATCAGTTATTGAATCACCCTGGAACAGTATCACCTGTTGCTTTGTAAGTTTTATACCTTTTGTCCGTTCCTTCGGCTTTGCTGCAGAAAGGATTTCCGGGATGCTTATCGCGGCTAAGGTGCCCAAAGCAGCTTTTCTTATAAAATTTCTTCGCGAATTAAAATTTGAGTCCATTATTATTTTTGGTTTAGGTTAAAGCTGTTTTTTGAATTCAATCTTGAATCCCGGCACCTGCCATGACGGAAATTTTGATGGTTTTTTAATTATCAATCCACTTGCAGTCTGGCCCCACCTGATCTTAACATCACTTCCGAGCATCTTCACAGAGGCAACCGGCATTTCCAGGAACTTTGAGTTTTTACCCAACGACCTGATCAGTACATCCTCTGCTGGAATTCCCAGACAAAAAGCATACAATATACCATCTTTTGTTGTAAAACGGATATCCTTTGAGTTGAATTTATAGTTTTCATTGAAGCGGCCGGGTTTAAAGGCTTTTGATTCTGCTGATACCTCACCGAAGGTTTTCCATGGACGGGTGCCATATATCCCTTCCCCGTTGGCTGAGGTCCAGACTCCAATTTCATCTAGTATCTTAATCATATCGGGTTCCAGGTCGCCCTCAGGAGTCTGAACGACATTTAGAAGAAGGTTACCATTTTTGCTGACGATATCTACCAGCATCTGGACTACCTCGGTGGCGCTTTTGTATTTCTGGCCTGTCCGGTAGTACCAGTCACCAATTGATGTATCGGTCTGCCATGGATACAAGCTTGCTGTATCTTTGACTCCCCGTTCAACGTCTTCCACCCATTTTCCTCCTGAAGCCTGTTTACATGTATAGACTACATTAAGGCTCCCATTGTTTTTGGTTATATCCTGATTGTAAAAATGGGCAATAAGACTCCTTCCGACATCTTCAAATGGCATCCCGCTGTCGGAATAGAGCAGGTCGGGATGATAATTATCAATCAGTTCCCTGATACAACTGAACCATTCGATCTGAAAGACAAGATTGTTGGTCAGCCACCCTTTGTCATCAGGAGTAGTGGAAGCATGGTACAGGTCACTGTATTCAGGATTTGCGCCATCGTATGGAACACCGGCTTTAGGTCCCTGGCTGTCTGATTTATGAGCATCCTGGTACCAGGTAAAGCTTGCACCAAGGTGTTCAGACACTCCAAATTTCAAACCCTGCGCCTTAGCTGCTTTCTGCCAGATCCCGACAACATCCTTCCGGGGACCCATTTTTACCGCATTCCACCTGTGAATCCTTGAATTCCAAAGGAAAAAATTGTCGTGATGCGTTCCCATGCTTACAAAATACTTTGCACCGGCTTTCTTATAGAGATCCATTAGCTTTTCAGGATCCCATTTTTCAGCTTTCCAGAGAGGGATTATGTCTTTGAAGCCAAATTCCGAAGGATGACCATAATGTTCAACATGATACTTATAGGCAGGATCCTTCTCCTGGTACATTCTTTTTGCATACCAGTCACCCTGCCTTGGAACAGCCTGAGGTCCCCAGTGCGACCATATTCCGAATTTGGCATCCCTGAACCAATCAGGATATCGGTTCTGCTGAAGTGATTCATCCGTCGGCTTATATGGGCCATCGGCAATAGGAAGTTTCCCTTTCTGCGCACTGGTGGACAATGAAAGTATCAGGGCAGATAAGCAAATGATACTGATTTTTTTGAGGTAGCTGGTTTTCATGGTTTTTTATTTAATTACAGATTTAAATATGAATAACCTGTCGTTTTTTATCAATAGTGTCCGGCTAGATGTATGAGATTACCTTCGGTGAGCTCGTCCCGCTAACGGTACGAGCTCACCGAAGGTAATCTCATGCTCGTATGATTAGTTTTCCCGGAGATTAGTGATTTTTTATCCTGATGCTAAAGTTATTTAATTTCCTGTATATATCAGCTAATGTATTCTGTAAAGGCCTGCCCCATGACGGTTAATTGTTTGAATAAATGAATCATTGAACTTACCTAATTTTTCTCCGGTCCATAAGTTGGTTATTGAATGGGTACCTGTGAGACCCAGTTGTTCAAATTGTACAGTTATTTCAGCCTTATCTGCAGGCACGGGGCCGGCAGGATCTTCGATAAAGACCATAAATTTCGCATTATTGGGCCTGACATCCTGTGGATTAGCCCCCTGACCGGGAAAACCACCACCTGCAGATCCGTTATCAAGACCAGCTTTTGCTTTAAATTGGGTTACTCCTACAGGCAGATCATACTCAATAACCGAAGTAGCATTTGCATTTATTCCGTTCTTATATTCTTTACCATTTACAGTCAGTTTCCCACCTCTGGAAGTTAGATTAATCGCTGGTTCTCCACGCCCGGCAGAAGCTTTTACCCATTTCAGGTCCGTCAGGTTTGTAGTTTTTTTACCGATTACCAGTTTTGGTTCAATCCAGTCGCAATTATGACTTGCAAATCCAATCACATCATCAAAGGAGGTAACAAGGTATAATTCACTTGCACCTGTTATATCAATGTCAACAATAACGCTCTGGTCAGCCGCATCATTTGTAATCTGTTCACTCTTCCATATTGCCTTGCTCTCTACAATTGGCTGCTGATCAGAAGCATTGAACAATGCGAGGTATTTATCTCCGGTTTTCGGATCGTCAGCCATCCATGCGATATGATCATTTTCTCTGAAAACCTGCTTTCCATTTGAACTGTTCTGGTTAACATTCAGAACAGCTTTATTGGTAATAAGCGAAAGTGTAAATTCGTCATTGCCGGGAAGATCGCCACCAAACATAAGGGGAGATCTGAATATTGAAAAGAGGGTCATCAGGGTATATTGTTCATCTTTAGTAAATCCCGACCAACGAGGCTCTCCTCTTTCAGCTCTAAGACCAATTTTTCCAAGAGGAAGCATGTCACCGTCGGGCCATGAGCCTGGAACACCAAGGCCAATCCACCTGTTGAGAATGGAAAACTGATTTTTCAGCTGCTGCCAGTTGTCCCAGAAATCATTGGATGTGCGCCACATATTGACATTGCTTTTAAGAAACTCCGCGGCCTCAGGCCTGTCGCCTCCCGGAGATATACTTAAAACAATTGGCCTTCCGCAATTATCGATGGCTTTTCTATACATCTCAATTTCTTTTGTACGGCCTGAGAGATCGTCGATTTTTACAAAATCGATGTCCCATGAAGCATAAAGTTTAAAGAGTGAATTATAATATTCCTGGGCACCAGGTTTTCCTGCAACAACGCCATACATGTCCCTGAGCCACATACACTGACCTTCCGGAGTGTATATATCGGCAGCTTTTACGTCACTACCAAGAATGGGAGTATTCTTTTTAACTGCAATAACAGGTATGCCCCTCATTATGTGTATGCCAAATTTAAGTCCCTTACTGTGGATATAGTCGGCAAGAGGTTTAAATCCTTTCCCTCCTGCTGCAGAAGGAAATCTGTTCAATGCAGGTGTCATACGTCCATATTCATCCATTACATAGACGGGATCCGTCTGGTTATATCCCGCTGCTTTGTCATTCTCAACGAACCACCTGATATCCACAACAATATAATCCCAACCGAATTTTTTCAGGTTTTCAGACATATAATCGGTGTTGGCTTTTACCTCATTTTCCATTACAGTAGGGCCATAGCAGTCCCAGCTGTTCCATCCCATCGGGGGAGTTGGGGCCCATTTATGAAAGGGCAATTCCGCCACAGAACCGGAATCAGACGAATTCTTTGTCTGGCAACTGAACATAAACAGTATTGCCGACATCGCAAAAAGAAGTTTTTTCATTTTATTAATTTTTGAGTTCATCGATTTTTTTACTTTAAAGGAGTGATCTTCCCATGTAACTTAACAGGGCTTTTATCTTCCGGATTAATAATCACAACAAATGTATACCCGACACCCTTTTCGAAAAGGTTACCTGATTTTTCTGTTTTAATAACCTTACCGCCTTTACCGTAAAAGGACCGAACAGATTCTTACTCGTGTACTTTCACGTGTAAAACCAAACAAAAAATTTATAATTTCAGCATATAATTAAATGAGAAAATAAAATGGGATCATAATTCGAAAAACTTATTAGAAAGTGCTTTCTTAACCGCAAAGCACGCTAAGATTTTGCTTTTTTTATTCCCTCCCACCGGGTAGTATTTCACTTAACCTGCCTTTATTAATTCAAATTCAATTTATACCACTCTATAGCATTCCTGCTGTAGATCTTATCCACAACCTCTTTCGGAAGCTTCAGTCCCGTAAATTTTCCACGGAATTTATCTGAAGTCATTTCCTCCTCTGAAGTGAAGTATTTCCAGTCATCAAGCCATATTTCATGCATATTCTTTTTAAATCTTCCAGGGTCAGAATTCCCGCTGTCGCCGGTGTCGGTTCCATACAGGAGCCTGTCCTGGTACTTAATGCAGAAATCCCTTACTCTTGTTCTATCCTGTGCCGACTGATACTGCAGGTGGCATATTCTTGCTGACATATCCACTGCCATGTTCGGAAACCTGTCAAGCCGTTTTGCAAGCGAATCGACATTCCATTCAAGACTTCCGAGGTGGCAGCCGATGAATTTCAGATCAGGATTTTTTAAAAGCAGATTATCGCGTGAGTTTATCTGATCTTCATACGATGGATATTCTGGAAGGAGAAACATATGATACTGAGGATTTTCAGCAAAATAATTACTGTCGCTGCTGACTGTCATTTCGTTCAGTGGGAGCCAGCAATTTCGTGGTTCTCCAAGGTGCCCCGTAATTGGGAGCTTTTTACTTTTAATAAACTCAATAACCGGATCAAGCCCCGGATCATCAGCCATAATGAATTTCCCGGATCTGTCGCGTACTGTCATGCCGATATTTTTCCAGATTTTCACTGTAATCGCACCGCCTGAAATATCCTTATCCAGCTGTGAAATTACTTTTTTGCTCCAGCCATCAGTGTTCCATCCTGCAGTATCAAAATGAAACGTTGGTCCATAGAAGACTCTGCCAGGAAACTTAGTGATTGACGAAATTGCATCATCCTGTTGCTTCCTGATATTCGCCGAATCACTATGGTCAACACCCAGAGTTATCAGAACGAAATTATCCTGTTTTGCAGCCTCTTCAAAATATCCCTTATCGCTGTTTATGTGTACATGAGAATCTATCTTAAGCACCTCCGGAAAATCTTCAGAAGTGTAAAAAATACCCTGGCAACTGACTATGAAAAGAGTAGTTGCCAGGGACAGAATCAGATTAAATTTCATAAAAATCAGTAAACTAAAGAGGCATTACTACATACTGTGCAGCATTCAGAAAATCGATGCTTTTCTTGCAGCTGGTAAACTCATCGAAGTTATATCTTTCAACTTCAACGATTCCGTATTTCATACCTGACTTAGCCGCGGCAGCCCATATTGAGGCAAAATCCATCATCCCGCTGGCACCTATTTCTTCCTTATCTTTTATGTGCCATAATTCAAACCGGCCTGGGTAGTTATTGAAATAATCAACTGGATTTGCTCCACCAACGACAGCCCAGTAAAGATCTATTTCAAAAAAGACTTTGGCGGGGTCAGTATTTTTGAGCATGAAATCATAGATCGTTTGTCCGTCAAGCTTTGTGGATAATTCTTTATCATGGTTATGATAACCAAACTTTAGACCTTTGGCATTGCATTTTTCACCTATTGCATTGAAATAATCGCAATATTTCTTAAGGGTTGCAAGATCTTTATATGCATCTCCTCCCATCGATGGCTGCACTATGTATTTTGCCCCGGCAGCAACATGTGCGTCAATGCAGGCGTCCCACCATGCCATAATTTTATCCCTGGTAGCATCAGTTGGCAGTGGCTGGCTTACATGTGTACTCAGAACGAGCATTCCATTTTTCTTACAAAGCTCTTTAAATGCCACCGGGTCCATTCCATATATTTTACCATCAGAATAACCTGCAGGCTCAACAAATTTATATCCCATTGCTGCAACCTTTTCTATTGCGGCAGGGACATTCTTTCTGATTGAATCACGAATGGAATAAAGCTGAAGCCCTATGTTCTTCTGAAGCACAGCTTTGCTTGTAGGGGAAGATGCCGGGCGAGTCGTTTTGCATGAATAAAAAACCAATGATAAACAGCCAGTTATGGCTGTCAATAACACAATTGCCAGTAATTTTTGTTTTTTCATTTTTAACAGGTTTAATGATTTATAATTAGTCGATTTGAGTTTTTTATGGTATGGAGTAAGTGGTATGACGTTCAGAATACCTGTAAATATATAAAATTTTTGAAGAGCTATTGCAGGGATTTCAATAATGCATGAATTGCTTCAGGTCCCTTAATGGCATTCACAGGTAATTTTCCATCTTTCCCAAACACCAGCATGGCTTCATGTTTTTCGATTGTTACTTTTGATTCGTCTATTTTACCGGTCTTGTCCTCTATCGCTTCTATATTAAGTCCAAGATGACGGGACATAAAGTCGTACATGGCAATCCGTTTTGAAAAGCCATAATCATGTCCTTCAGTTGCAAGATGTACATTTTCAACATTTGCCTTCTTCCCATACAATTCATAAACCTTTTGCAGATAAGGAAACTCTATTTCCGGGACATGTGCAGTCCAGTCGTCTCCGTCTGAAATAACAAGCATAGGACGCGGTGAAGCAAGCGCGGCTATTTCAGCATTGTTGGTTCCTACATCTGAACATGAATGAATTGGCAGCCCGCTTTCGCATGGACACCCTCCGTAGAAATATGATGAGACCATTACTACCGGAACGCTTACTGTTACTCTGTCATCGAGAGCTGTAAGAAGAAATGTCTGGGTTCCACCACCTGATTCACCAGTCACTCCAATCCTTTTCGGATCAACATATGGCAAAGACGTAAGGAAATCAATTACGCGCATTGAGTTCACTGTCTGCATTGTCATGGCCAGTCCCGTGCGGTGCACCTCATTGTCGACCTGCAATTGCGATTCCCCCCATGCAAACATTTCATAGCTGAAAACAACAGCGCCCATTTTTGCAAGCATGGCACAACGGTACTGGTGATCAGGCCTGTAGCGGCCGTATTGATTCAGGTCCGTATTGCTGGCATGTCCATGGGTGCATAATATTGCAGGAAACGGCCCTTTACCCTTGGCAGGCCTGTAAAGTGAACCGCAGAGGTAGACTCCGGGAATGGTTTCAATTGCTACATTTTCAATAGTATAACCATTCATTTTTCTTTTTACCGTATATATTGGATTTAACGGAGTCTTCTTTGGCAATGGAGACAGATTCATCTGGGACAGGAAACATTTCCTCAGCTCAGCCTTGCGTGATTCCCAGGCCGGGAGATCTTTATAAAGAGATAAAAGCTGGTCCAGATTTTTCTTCCCTTCCTCAACCGGCCGGACATAATACGAATATTTGGTGACCAGGTAACTCTTTTCACCGTTTTTCGAAAATATCATGTCAAGTGGAAATAGAATATTTGTCAGTGTTTCCTCAGTATCAATCCTGTATCTCCATGAAGGATAAAGGACATCCACTCCCTCGACAAGGCTTTCGCTGTAGTGGATCTTTATGTTATGACGTTTTTCTA
Source organism: Bacteroidales bacterium (assembly GCA_038252165.1). Classification (GTDB taxonomy): domain Bacteria; phylum Bacteroidota; class Bacteroidia; order Bacteroidales; family VadinHA17; genus LD21. The sequence goes on from JBBSAP010000080.1 coordinate 7,816, forward strand.
TTTCCGACAAAACCTCTTTAAGCGGCTTTCTGTAAACATCCTGAGGCACCTGGGCATTAGCAAAAGGAATTGCAAGTACAAAAATAAAAAGAACGAGAAGATTTTTTCGCATGGCAGTAATGTTAAAATGATCGCTGAATTTAGGAAGATTTTTTATACTTTTATTCGACCCATTGACAATTTAATAACATCACCATGAAAAAGCTGTTAATTACTTTATCATCCTTCTTTTTAATCATTTTCTGTACTTTCAGTCAGAAGGTCCCAACCGGTAACCCGGCTGATTTTAAGATTAAGACATGCCTTCATTCGGTAAGTTACATGGGCATATGGCGCGGTCAGGCAACACTCTCTGTAGACGAATTCCTTTTAAAAGCAAAGGAACTAGGCTTTGACGGGGTGATGCTGGCTGCGAAACGGCCTCATGTTTCAATTTTTGATTATGATGATGCTGCCAGGCAAAAACTTAAAGCAAGAATTAAAGAACTTGGTCTTGAGCTGGTCTGTCTTGCCGGATACTGCGATTTTACAGCCGGTGTCGACAAAGCCGGAATACCAAATGTTGAGATCCAGGCAACATATATCGGCGAGCTGGCACGACTGGCAAGGGATCTTGGAACCGGCATGGTACGTATCTATACCGGTTATGAGCGACCCGACATACCATATGATAAGCAATATTCAATGGTTGTTGAAGGATTGCAGATGGCCGGTAAACTGGCTGCAAAATATGGTGTGACACTTGCAATTCAGAACCATCACGACATTGCTCTTCACCATGATGCTATGAAATGGCTCCTTGATGAGGTAAATCAGCCAAATGTGAAAGCTGCCTTCGACTGCTGGTCTCCGACTCTTGAAGGATTATCATCCGATGAGATAAAGAAGGCCGTTTATACAATGAAACCATATATTGTACACACTACGACGGCTGACTATGAGGAGCTTCCGAGATTCAGATATGACCTGAACCACACTAACTATGAACCTCTCGAATCACAAATGAGGGCGGTGCCTATGGGCCAGGGGTTCCTGGATTATAAGACCTTTATAAGTACCCTTAAGGAAATCGGATACCAGGGATATATTGCTTACGAAATGTGCGAAGTGCTTAAGGGAGGCGGATCGGTTGAGAACCTGGATAAGAGTGCGAAGGCATTTCTGGAATATGTGAAACAATTTAAATAGGTACGGGGTACGTGGAAAACCGAAATCAAGGTGCGGGATGCGGGGTGCGGATAATTTAAAGACAAAAGATGGCCGGTGACACATCCCTTCCTTGTGTTCGGAGCATACATGGTTGGGGAGAGATCGTGGTTCAATACATGGAAACTGCTTGATCATTTTCCATCTAATGAAGAAGTTACAAGAAATCTTCCGGTCAGAAATCCGGTGATATGGATGAAATAGGAACAAAAAACGGAACCACGCTTTATTTTTGAGTTTATAGAACAAAAAAAAGAAAATGAATAAAAAATGTTGTTTTTATTTGATATATTAAAAAATTAAATACTTTTGTCATTCAATTTTAAACAAAACAGTGAATAAACCTTTAATCCATATTATTGCCCTCATCCTCATTCTTGCCACTGGCAAATGATCCGGGAATAATATGTGTTAATGTAAACATACAGAAGCTTTCCGGATCGCCGGGAAGCTTTTTTTTTTAAAGATTTCTAAAGTGATGAAAAATCAGCTCAGAAGTTCAAGAACAACAACAGGAAGAAACATGGCCGGTGCAAGAAGTCTCTGGCGTGCAAACGGGATGAAGGAGGATCAGTTCGGAAAACCTGTGATAGCAGTCGTCAACTCCTTCTCACAATTCGTTCCCGGACATGTTCATCTTCATAGCATAGGACAGTCAATAAAAAAAGAGATTGAAAAGCATGGTCTTTTTGCAGCTGAATTCAATACGATAGCAATAGACGACGGGATAGCAATGGGGCATGAAGGAATGCTGTATTCTCTCCCATCAAGGGAACTTATAGCCGACAGCGTAGAGTATGTATGTAACGCCCATCTTGCTGATGCAATGATCTGCATAAGCAATTGCGATAAGATAACTCCTGGTATGCTTATGGCATCGATGAGACTAAATATACCGACAGTATTTGTTTCAGGCGGACCTATGGAGGCCGGAAAATACCGCAACAGGAACATCGATCTGATCGACGCTATGGTATCTGCGGCAGATGACTCTGTAAGTGATGAGGATCTTTATGAAATGGAGATGTCGGCATGTCCGACCTGCGGATCATGCTCAGGGATGTTTACAGCAAATTCCATGAACTGTCTTGTTGAAGCACTCGGTCTGGCATTGCCCGGTAATGGTACGGTTCTGGCAACTCATTCAAACAGGTTGAAGCTGTTTGAAAAGGCTGCAAAATTAATAGTCGGTCTCGCAAACAGATATTATGCCGATGGTGATTCAGGCATTCTGCCACGATCAATAGCAACAAAACAGGCGTTTATGAATGCAATGTCGCTCGATATTGCCATGGGCGGGTCAACTAACACAGTTCTTCATCTTCTTGCAATTGCCTACGAGGCCGGTGTCGATTTCACAATGAAGGATATTGATGAACTGTCACGGCGAATACCGAACATCTGCAAAGTTTCGCCAAGTTCAAAGTATCATATCCAGGATGTTAACAGGGCCGGAGGAATTCTTTCAATAATCGGAGAACTGGAACGCAATAATCTGATAGATAGTTCTGTGCAGCGTATTGATTATAAAACACTTCACAAGGCAATTGCTGATTGGGATATTATGAGCAGTGAAATTCTGCCTGAGGCAAAAGATCTGTGGCTGAGTGCTCCTTCAAGGAAAAAGAGTCTTGAGATGGGTTCACAAACAACTTATTATGACAATCCGGATACCGACCGGAAGGACGGATGTATAAGGAGCGTTCAAAATGCTTATAATAAAGACGGAGGTCTCGCAGTGCTTTATGGCAACATCGCAAAAAAAGGGTGCATTGTTAAAACGGCCGGTATCGATCAATCTCTTTTAAAATTTAAGGGTCCTGCAATAATTTTCGAATCACAGGAAGAGGCAGTTGACGGAATTCTAAAAGGGACTGTAAAACCGGGGGATGCAGTTATTATAAGGTATGAAGGGCCCCAGGGAGGACCCGGGATGCAGGAAATGCTTTACCCGACCTCTTATCTGAAATCAAAATTTCTTGATAAAAAATGTGCTCTTATTACTGACGGACGGTTTTCAGGAGGAACATCAGGATTATCGATCGGACATGCATCGCCGGAGGCAGCTGCAGGTGGTGAAATTGCTGTTTTAAAGACTGGTGATCTGATTGAAATAGATGTTCCAGGCCGTAAATTAAATGTCCATTTATCAGAGAATGAGCTTGCCGAAAGAATTAATGAAGAAAAACTTAAAGGGGATAATGCCTTTAAGCCTGCAAGAAGAAACAGGTTAATTCCGCCTTCACTTAAAGCATATGCGATGCTCGTAAGTTCAGCGGATAAAGGAGCTGTAAGACTAATTTAAGAGATTGCTTCCCACGCCTTGCGTGGTCGCAATGACGGTAACAAAATTGATAATCTGACATTATGAAGAAAGAAAAGGAACAGGTTGTTGAAAAAACAAACGGATTTGAAAACATATCAGGTGCTGAGGCGCTTCTGCGGTGCCTGGTTGAGGAGGGAGTGGATACTATTTTCGGCTATCCGGGAGGTGCCATCATGCCGGTTTACGACCGGCTTCTCGATTATGAAGGTAAGCTGAACCATATACTTACCAGGCATGAACAGGGTGCAGCGCATGCTGCCCAGGCATATGCAATGGTTACGGGCAAAGCTGGTGTCTGTTTTGCAACATCCGGTCCTGGTGCAACTAATCTGATTACCGGTATAGCAAATGCTTATCTCGATTCTGTACCTGTAATATTCATAACGGCGCAGGTAGTTTCAAATCTTATCGGGACAGATGCTTTCCAGGAAACTGACATACTTGGAGTTTCGATGCCGGTTGTAAAATGGAATGCTCAGATAAAGAGATCTGAGGATATCCCTGAAACAATCGCCAGGGCTTTTTATATTGCGAAAACAGGCCGGCCGGGGCCTGTTGTAGTTGACATTACCAAGGACGCCCAGTACGAAAAACTCGACTTTAAATATAAAAAGTGTAATTACATCAGGAGTTATAATCCCCATATTAAACTGCATACAAGGGCAATTGAATCAGCAGCAATAATGATCAATCATGCGGAAAAGCCTCTTATCCTTGCCGGACACGGAGTGCTTTTATCGGGTGCTGAAGATGAACTAATGAAATTTGTCGAGAAGGCAGGTATCCCTGTTGCAGTTACCCTTCTTGGCCTGTCTGCTTTTCCCACCGGGCATCGTCTTTATGCGGGATATCTCGGGATGCACGGGAACTATGGTCCTAACCTTCTTACAAATGAGGCTGATCTCATAATTGCCATCGGAATGCGTTTCGATGACAGGGTAACAGGTAACCTTAAAAAATATGCAAAAAATGCAAGGATAATTCATATTGAAATCGATGAAGCAGAGATCAATAAGAATGTAATCGTGGATCTGGAAATCAACAATGATGCAAAGGAGGTCCTTAATCATCTGATTCCCATAGTTGAGAAGAAAAGTTATGAAAAATGGATAAGGGAATTCAGGATCTGCGACAAGACTGAATATGAAAAAGTTATTAAATCAGAGACAAAACCTGAAAAAGGGAAGCTTAAGATGGGAGAAGTTGTCAGGCTGGTTTCTGAGCTGACAAAAGGTGATGCAATAATTGTCACTGATGTCGGCCAGAATCAGATGTCGGTCGCACGTTATTACAGCTTCTCCAACCCTAACAGTCTTGTAACGTCAGGTGGTATGGGAACTATGGGCTTCGGACTTCCAGCTTCTATTGGCTCAAAAATCGGAAAGCCTGACAAGCAGGTAGTTACATTTCTCGGTGACGGTGGATTTCAGATGACAATACAGGAACTCGGAACAATAATGCAATACAGGATCCCTGTTAAAATCATAATACTGAATAACGGATTCCTTGGAATGGTAAGACAGTGGCAGGATATGTTCTACTCAAAGCGGTATGCATCCACCAAGCTCGTCAATCCTGATTTTATAACTATTGCAAAAGGGTACGGTATACCTGCAAAAGTTGTTTCGGAAAGAGAGGATCTGAAAAGTTCGCTTGTTGAGATGCTTGAAGCAGATGGGCCATACCTGCTCGATATAAGAATCGATAAGGAGGCAAATATTCTCCCGATGATAGAACCGGGAGCATCAGTATCAGAGGTGACGTTAACTTATAAATAGAATGTGCTCCGGTTCCCACTGCAGGAGGATAGGGGGCTTGAAAAATATAAACAGGAATTATCATGAATAAACAGGAATTTACAATATCCCTTTTTACTGAAGACCACATAGGCATCATGAGCCAGATCACAATTATTCTGACACGAAGACAGATAAACATTGAGAGCATTACTGCATCCGAATCTGCTGTCAAAGGAGTTCAGATGCTTACACTCGTCGTCAGGGCAACTGCTGAAATGGTTCAGAAAGTGGCCCGTCAGATGCAGAAACTTGTTGATGTTCTGAAAGTTTTTGTCCATACATCCGATGAAATAATATACCAGGAACTTGCCCTGTATAAAGTAAAGACAACAGGGCTGATGTCAGGCAACATGATCGATCATATAGTCCGTGACCATAATGCCCGTATTCTTGAGGTCTCTCCTGAATATATTGTAATTGAAAAAACCGGACATAAAGCGCAGATAAATGAACTGCTTCAAGTTCTTCAACCAAGCGGTGTCTTACAGTTTGTAAGGTCAGGACGGGTTGCAATTACAAGGCAGGTTAAGGAGCTTAATGCTTATCTTGATGAGATGGATGAAGCTAACCAGGACAAAGCTGATGAAATTGAATCATATAGTTGACCCCTTACCCTCACCCCCAACCCCCTAAAGGAGGCTAATCAAATCAAAGCCCACCTTTAGGGGGGACGGGGGGTAAAAAAGGGATATGAAGCAAAAAAAATAATTATTAAGATGAATAAAATTTTCAAATCATAAAATTATTAACCATGGCAAAAATTGATTTTGGCGGAGTTATTGAGGATGTAGTAACGCGCGATGAGTTTCCACTTTCAAAAGCACGCGAAGTACTTAAAAACGAACTTGTTGCAGTAATAGGTTATGGAGTGCAGGGACCCGCCCAGGCCCTTAACATGAAAGATAATGGCATCAATGTAATTATCGGTCAGGCACCGGAATTCAAAGCTGACTGGGACAAAGCAGTAGCTGACGGCTTTGTCCCCGGAAAAACTCTTTTCACAGTTGAGGAAGCTGCTACAAAAGCAACCATCATACAGTATCTGGTGTCAGATGCTGCCCAGAGAATTCTCTGGCCCAGGTTGAAAGCCTGCCTCAAAAAAGGTGATGCGCTCTATTTTTCACATGGTTTCTCAATAACATACAAAGAGCATACAGGAGTAATCCCTCCGGAAGATATAGATGTGATCCTCTGCGCGCCTAAAGGTTCGGGAACAAGTGTCAGGCGTAATTTTATTGCAGGTGCCGGAATAAATTCAAGTTATTCAGTGTTTCAGGATTTCACCGGGAAGGCTACTGACCGTATACTTGCCCTTGGCATAGCTATCGGATCAGGATATCTTTTCCCGACAACTTTCGAAAAAGAGGTTTTCTCGGATCTTACAGGAGAAAGAGGTGTGCTGATGGGAGCGCTTTCAGGAATCATGGATGCCCAGTACCAGGTTTTGCGCGACAATGGACACTCTCCGTCAGAAGCCTTTAATGAGACTGTCGAAGAACTGACCCAGAGCCTTATCAGGCTTGTAGACGAAAAAGGAATGGACTGGATGTACTCTAACTGCAGTGCTACAGCACAAAGGGGGGCACTCGACTGGAGACCAAAATTCAAAGATGCTGTACTCCCGGTTTTCAAAGATCTTTACAAGAAAGTGAAGTCAGGTGAAGAGTGCGTCAGGGTCTTGGATTCAACAGGTGCAACAAATTATAAAGAGCTGCTGGATGCTGAACTAAAAGAACTCGGGAACTCTGAATTATGGAGAACAGGGGCTGCAGTGAGAAAACTAAGACCAGCCAAAAAATGAAAATAATTTGTTTCTACATTTTCCGTAGCCGCAATGACTGAAAAGCCACAAAGCTCCCCTCCGTCAAGGGGTGGGGTGGATTAAAAAACTATAAATAAAATCAAGCAAAAATGGAAGAAAAGATAATTATTTTCGATACCACCCTCAGGGACGGAGAGCAGGTGCCAGGCTGCCAGCTGAACACAGTTGAAAAGATCCAGGTAGCCCGGGCTCTTGAAGCTC
>JBBSAP010000081.1:0-15008 GCA_038252165.1 Bacteroidales bacterium
CATAATATTCACATTATCAATGAAAAAGAATTAAATCCGGAACAGGCAGAGTTCGTCAGGGATTATTTTCTTAAAGAAGTCCGTAACAGGCTTATGCCGTTTCTGATTGACAAAGATGGTGAACTGCCCAATCTTACCGATGATGCCATATATCTCGCAATATGCCTTGCTAAAAAGAATGTTGAAAAAAAGAAATATGCGCTGCTCGAAATACCATCAGATGTGTTGCCACGACTTGTTATATTGCCTGATAAAGATGAAGGGAAATACCTGATCTTTCTTGATGACGTCATCAGGTTTGGCTTAAAGGATATTTTCTTCATTTTTGATTTTGACGAAATAGTTGCGTATACCATCAAGCTGACAAAAGATGCTGAGTTTGAACTGGTCGACGACATCTCTGAAAGCTATATTGAAAAAATTTCCCGTAGTCTTCAGCAGCGAAGGCATGGCAGCCCGGTCCGGTTCATATACGACAGGGAAATGCCGCGTGATATATTGAAGATGCTGACCAGGATGCTGAAATTCGGACCAAATGATGCGGTAATTCCGGGCGACAGGTATCATAATTTCAAGGATTTCATGAGGTTTCCCAAGTTCGGAAAGAAAAGATTCTACTATGAACCTCTCAGGCATATTCCTCATAAGGATATCCAGCCCGGAAAAAGTATTCTTTCCTCAATAAACAGGAAAGATATCATGCTGTTCTTCCCTTATCATCCCTTCGACCATTTCATTGACTTGCTGAGGGAAGCATCTATTGATCCTCTGGTGACGTCAATACAGATTACTCTTTACCGGCTGGCCCGGAACTCAAGTGTTATCAATGCCCTTATGAACGCGGTAAGGAATGGCAAGAAAGTCACTACGATAGTTGAACTGCAGGCAAGGTTTGACGAGGAAGCCAACATTTTGTGGGGCAACATGCTTATGGAAGAGGGTGTAAAGGTTATTTACGGTGTTCCCGGGCTTAAGGTTCATGCCAAGCTGTGCCTTATAACAAGAACCAAAGATGATATTATACAGCGATATGCCGCTATCGGCACCGGCAACTTCAATGAAGATACTGCAAGGATATACACCGATCATCTGCTTCTGACAAGCAATAAAAAGATCACTAATGAAGTCTTCAAGACTTTCAATTTCTTCAATGTCAATTACAGGAAAGACAACTATTATCACCTTGTACTCTCTCCTTTCTTCTTAAGAAACAAGATGACACTTCTGATTGACAACGAGATAAAGAATGCAAAAGCAGGCAAAAAAGCCTATATTTACCTGAAATTAAACAACATAACCGATTCTGAAATAATAAATCAACTTTACGTGGCTAGCCAGGCCGGGGTCACAATACGTATGATTGTAAGGGGCATGTTTTCGCTTGTTACGGGAATTAAAAATACAAGTGAAAATATTAAAGCAATTGGAATAGTTGACCGTTTTCTTGAGCATACCCGATTCATGATCTTCTGCAATGGTGGAAACGAGGAGTGCTATATTTCTTCTGCTGACCTCATGACACGTAATATTGAACACAGGATTGAAGTGACCTGTCCTGTTTTTGACAAGAATATCAGGAATGAAATGAAGGAGATATTTGAGATCCAATGGTCAGATAACGTTAAGGCAAGAAAGCTCGATCCCGCTTTATCGAATAAATTCGTGAAGTCAGATAAAAAATGTGTGCGTTCCCAGAGGGACGTTTATGACTACGTGCTGAAAGTCAGCGGAAAATCACCTGAAAAATAGAGAGACCTATGAATATTGCGGCTTTAATAACCGGCACCCTGCTGATAATTCTTTTTTCATGGTCCTTCTCAATAAAGCATAAAAGGTATCATGGAATTCCGCGATTTTTTGCTTTCGAAAGCATATACCTGCTGGTTCTATTGAATATCAAAGGCTGGTTCCATGACCCTTTCTCCCTGAAGCAGATCATTTCCTGGATTCTTCTGATCCTGTCTGCTTATTCCGGGCTTGCCGGATACTTTCTCCTGAAAAGGAAAGGTAAATCTTCACAGAGTTTTGAAAATACTTCAGTCCTCGTTAAATCCGGTATTTACAGTCTGATAAGGCACCCTCTTTATTTCTCGCTTTTTCTGTTAGGTACAGGTGTGATGATGAAAAATCCTGCCCCCCCTGCCCTCATCCTTGGAGGCATAAATCTTATCGCTGTCTGGTTTACCGCCCTGGCTGAAGAGAAGGAAATGATCGACAGATTCGGAGAATCTTACAAGGAGTACATTAAAGAGACGAAGATGTTTATTCCTTTTATCCTTTAATAGTCGTGCAAGTCGTGCAAGTCGTGCAAGTCGTGCAAGTCGTGCAGGTCGTGCAGGTCGTGCAGGTCGTGCAGGTATTTTGGTGAACAAATTCTCTTGTTGCCTGTTTATTGACTGAATAACAAATATAAACCCATGACAAGAAGAGATTTATTACTGAAAGTGCTTATGGCGGAGTTACTTTTCTGGTGCTGCCTCCTGCACTGAACAGCTGCTCAAAAGATGGCAATCCCAATGATCCAGGAAATCCACCCCCCGGTAATAAGCTTACTCTGGACCTGACAAATCAGACCTATGCTGCACTTAATACAGCTGGCGGTTTCGTTATTGCACAGGGAATAATTGTGGCAAACACCTCAACCGGTTATGTTGCACTCGACAGTACCTGCACTCACCAGGGTTGTACTATCGGTTACAGTTCAACCCTTAATAACTTTCCATGCCCATGCCATGGATCCATTTATTCCATTACAGGCAGCGTACTTAACGGACCGGCAACAGTTGCTTTGAAATCATATGCGGTTTCAAAATCGGGAAATATACTGACCATCAGCCTTTGATGCTCTCCTGAAATAGACATATCCTTTCTTCCATCTTTTTTGAACCCAAATCAGAGTGCTACCGATATAAAGGGATCGGGGAATGGTTTTCCCAACAAATCAGAAGCCGCATCGGATATCTCCTTTGCGGCTTCTTCGAATAAACCCAATCAAAAAAAATCTTCAGCTATTTAGCCGAAAGCCATTTCATTGTTTTATCTGACTCAGGCTTTTCTTTTGAATAAAGTACGTCAATAAGCTTTCCGTTCTCATCAATAAGATATTTCTGGAAGTTCCATTTAACTTCGGAATCCATAACTCCGTTTTTATCTTTAGAGGTAAGCCATTTATACAGGGGATGTATGTCTTTTCCCTTAACTGAGATCTTTTCCATAATAGGAAACGTAACACCGTAGTTCTGGGAACAGAACTGTCTTATTTCAGCCGCAGTTCCAGGCTCCTGATTGAGGAAATTGTTGGCAGGAAATCCAATAATTACCAGTTCTCCCTCATATTTTCTGTACATTTCTTCCAGATCCTTATACTGGGGAGTAAAGCCGCATTTTGATGCGACATTCACAACCATAACTTTCTTCCCTTTCAGAGAGGATAGATCAAAATCACTTCCTTCAAGGGTCTTAACCTTGAAATCATAAAATCCCTGAGTCTGTGAAAATATAGCCATAGGCACCATAATTAATAAAGCTGTAAAAATCAATTTGTGTTTCATCATATTATTTAAATGTTTGTTTATTAAACAACCTTACGTTCAAAATGTTCAGAAACAACCTGCCGCTGTCGCGGATTTGCAATCAGCTTGCAGGTTTCCTGACTCCCTTTCATCAGTAATGCCTTGATACCGTGATGCCCTTTTCATCTCATCTCAGTCACTGCCTTCATATCAATTACTATCGGCATTGTCATACCCATCGATGATATCTCCAGATCCCCCTTAACCTTATTAGAGGTAGTAAGCCTGACCAGATATCCTTCCTTAACTGCAAACAGATATTCTGAGGTACCTGTGTAAGGACCCTTTATAAAAATATCCATTCCCTGGTTCTGAACGGTCATCGTCATTATACCGGTATGCTGGCGTGAGATCTTTGCACATTCAATTCCATTTACAGTTTCAAATCCTTCCACCTTATTGACACTCAAATCGACAGTTTTCATTGTCATAATCGTGGAAGCGGACGATACCGAATCTTTGAGATTCCAGGTATCACCAGTTTTTACTGGATTCTCCGGAAGACGGGGGAAAAAATCCTCAAGTGTCTGGCTCAGGTTTGTTTCACCGCTTCCTTCAATGTTGTATGTAAGACCCGCTGCGTCTGAAATATCCGTAACCTTCCCGTAGGGAGTAATGACAAGCATGCATGATTTACCCTTAATCCCCTGCACTGCACCTCCTGAACCACCCATTGGCGAATTTGAGGTCTGTCCGATTGTATCAATTGTAATTTCAAGTTTAAGATCGTTATTCACAATGCCTGCCGATTTTACTGAACATCCAAATGCAGAATTCACATCAGTCTGCATGGTTTGTCCCTGGACATCCATTATCTGGGCCATAGTACTGTTGGTTAAATATCTGACTGCCTTGTCGGAGGGATATTTGTATGCCAGTTTAACTGCACCTCCTGCATTCTGGGCCAGAATGCATGAACAAAAACCGGAAAATATCAAAATTAATCCGGCAGAGATAAAGGGTTTTACTAATTGTCTTTTCATTACTTTTTGTTTTAAATAAATATTATTGCCTGAATATATCATAAAACACAAAATTTAACACTATTTATTTAATTTTAAGGAATGAAAAACAAAATATTATGCATTTTCTGCCTGGCCCTTGCCACCAGTCAGCTTCAGGCCGGAATCAAACCGGTCAGACTCACCTGCGAATATCTTAAGAATCCGCAGGTCATTGATGTGCAGAATCCGCGTTTGTCATGGATTAATATTCCTGATGAAAATGAACGCGGACAGATACAGACAGCCTGGGAAATAAGGGTTTCCGATAGCTGGGAAAAACTGCTTTCCGGCGATGCCGGCTTATGGAGCAGCGGAAAGATCATTTCAGATGAGTCTGTCAATGTAAAATATAACGGAATAGCCCTGATTTCCCGGCAGGACTGCTGGTGGCAGGTAAGAGTATGGGACAGGAAAGGTAAGATATCAGACTGGAGCGAACCTTCATTCTGGAGCATGGGAATACTAAAGCCTGAAGAATGGAAAGCCAGCTGGATAGGAGCTCCATGGCAGGATGAATCAGCGTTGCCTAAACCAGCGGCTCCAAAATCAAGATCCGGCAAAACCTTAAACTCTGCCAGGGTACCTCCTCCTGCTCCCATGCTGCGAAAAAGCTTTACTCTAAATAAAGAGATAGCTTCTGCACGGGCTTATGTTACTGGACTTGGATATTTTGAGTTCTATGCAAACGGGAAGAAGGTCAGTGATGATGTGCTGGTCCCCAACCTGACACTCTATGGAAAACGTGAGGATCTCGGACCTATCGGTGCTATGATCAGGAATAACTTCAGGGAGTACCGGGTGATGTATCTTTCGTATGATTTAAAGGAGTATTTAAAGGAAGGTGAAAATGTTATCGGTGCTCTGCTGGGTAATGGTTTCTACAATCCTTCAAGTTACTGGTGCGAAGGTTATGGTTCTCCAAGGTTCCTTGGTCAGATATATGTAAGATATTCCGATGGCACTGAACAGGTTATCGTTAGCGATCAGAGCTGGAAGGCAGCTGAAAGCCCTGTAACGATGGACCTTGTTTATGACGGCGAATATTATGATGCCAGGCTCGAGCAACCCGGGTGGTGCAATGCCGGTTTTAATGATTCGGGTTGGGAAAATGCTTCAAAAAGAAAAGCGCCGGAAGGCATTCTGAAAGCTCATATGTCCCCCACTGACAGAGTTATGGAAAGCCTTCCACCTGTGAAAACAGAAAAACTGGGAGATGGTCATTACCGGGTCGATTTCGGTCAGGAGATATCAGGGTGGCTTCATCTCATAAATCTGACCGGTGAACCGGGCAGAAAAATCGATATTAAATATATTTGCGAATCTCCTGTCGGTGATAATTACTATATTATGAAAGGGGGTTCGCCGGAATCATACTCTGCGAGATTTACGTGGTTCGTTTTCAGGGAGGTTGAGATCACAAACTGGCCCGGTGAGCTTAAACCTGAACAACTCAGAGCAGAGGCAGTATATACTGACATTGAGACAACAGGAAAATTCGATTGTTCCAATCAGCTTTTCAATACAATAAATAAGATATGGTGGCGAAGTCAGACGGATAATATGCACGGAGGTGTTGCCAGCGACTGTCCGCACAGGGAACGGTCTCCATATACCGGAGATGGCCAGGTTGCCTGTGCAACTGTGATGCATAATTTTGATGCAAGGGCATTTTATACAAAATGGATCCGTGATATTTATGGGGCACAGAATCCCGAAACAGGCTATGTGCCTAACGGAGCTCCATGGCAGCCTGGCTGCGGAGGCGGCGTGGGCTGGGGTGCCGCTATGAACATCATGCCATGGGAATTCTACCTGCATTATGGTGATCTTGAAATGCTAAGGAACAATTATGACGGCATGAAGGGATATATTAAGTACATGCTCACCTGGACAAATGATGAAGGTATTATGCTTTCGCAGGCACCCGATAAAGAAAAGCCCAACCAGTGGATGAACCTGGGCGACTGGGTAGCTCCCGGCAAATTACCACCCGATGAAATGGTCCATACTTTCTTTCTGTGGCGTTGCTCAGATCTGACTTCCCGGGCAGCTAAAGCACTTGGAAATGCAAATGATTTTAATTACTATAACGATCTGGCTGAGAAAGTTAAGCGAGCTTTTCAGAAAAAATATTATGATAAAGAGAAGGGGACCTATGGGCCGTATGGAGGCAATATCTTCGCACTTAAAATGGGAGTTCCTGCAGATCAGAAGGATCGTGTTGTAGCAGCCCTGGAAGCGGACATCCACTCTGCATCAGATCATCTCGATACCGGAATTTTCGGAACGCAGTTCTTCTTTGAGGTTCTCTCTGAAAACGGACTCCATGAACTTGCTTACAAGGTTATGGACCAGCGTACCCAGCCCTCGTATGGCTGGTGGATCGGACAGGGAGCAACAACCACCTGGGAACAATGGAATGGCAGTAATTCACGCAATCACCCTATGTTTGGCGGCGGTATCACCTGGTTTTATAATAAGCTGGCCGGTATGTATCCCGATCCTGATCAACCCGGATACAAACATATAATATTTAAACCAGGGCCAGCCGGAGATTTAAAATATGCCTCCTATACCAACCTCACCCCTTATGGAAATGCTTCTGTTTCCTGGAAAAAGGAACCGGGTAAATTCTTTTTGGAAATTAATGTACCCCCAGGATGTACTTCTACAGTATATATACCCGTTTCAGATGGCCACGGTGTTAAAGAAAGCGGTAAGAAGATCAGAAGAAGAAGTGCAATAACAATTGAATCCAAAAAAGAGGGAATGGCTCTCTTTAAATCCGGTTCTGGAAATTATAAATTTGAATCAGAACTCTTTTAAGGAACAGGCAGGACTTAAGTCTTTCCTATTTTAGCCAGATTTTAAGGACACCGTTCGCTCCCATAGCGCCATACATAACTGTACCAACATCATCAATAAATTCAATCGATTTAACATATTCGGTGTCAATATATGAGATGTCTGAAACGATCTTATCATCAACAACCAGGAGAACCTCGGGTGACCTGTCGAACGATCTCAGCTTAGTGTTGACGATAGTATTTCCTTTAACCCTTACATTGTATATTTCACTGGCAACAGCGTCGTAGATGGACTTATATTTTGAATAATCCTTTACATTCTTCTTTTCCGCTGCAAAAACCGCATTTTTGAGAATCTCTTCTTTAATATGACCATGACTTATGGCATCATTGAAATTCTGAACATTATCGGTATAAACGAGATCGATCTTATAAACAGATCCTGACCTGACTTTTTGCTTTTTCTCAATAAAACCAATGGCTGTGACTTTCAGAACATCTTTTTTGAAACAGTCTACTGAAAATGTTCCCGTGGAGTCCGTAATGACAGACTCACCTGCTTTTAGTGATGTAACAGTAACATTTTTCAACGGAATTGTTTTAAATGAGGTCACAACCCCTGTAACAGATTGCAAATCCTGGGCCTTTGCACCAGTGCCGGGAAAAATAAATACCAAAGCTAAAATAAGGAAAGGAATTTTTGTCTTCATGCCTGCAGTATATAAAGCAAAGATAAGAAGAATATGTGGTAATTAAGTAGCCGCAGGCCAGGTTCTGATTGTGATGATTCTGCTAATCCGTGGTGGGATAAGACAGGTTCTGTCTCGAGGTGGGCAAGATGCGATCCGCCCGGAGGCTTTTCAATTTTAACCTCACAGGAACGCTCAGGAAGCACGATCTCTATATAAATATTGTTATTGTAAGATAAATTGTACTTTGACTTAATTAAAGCGTACCTTACCAATATAACTAAAATAGAAAACAATTTTGGAAAAGGAAGGATCAACACCAGAAGAAGTTCTCCGCAAAATTATCGACAAGATAATCGAGGAAAAGTCAGAATACATTAGTGTTAGCAAATTAATGGGTATTATTGGCATTAAATATACCCCTCACAAAAGGGTATCAAAATCTTTTATGCCAAGGACAGTATATAAGGAATTTCATAAAGGCAAAGAGTATAGAGAAAACTATATTTCATAAGAATAAAAAGCACATCTCTTTGTGAATCTCATGCCCCCGGAATCAACTTCCGGGGGCTTTTTAATAACTATCAAGCCGGCAACCAATGGAGGGGGAATAACAACCATTATTACTTAAGATCTAATCTAAATTAAAGGGATGCAGACCTATAATTAATATGCAAACCAACTCTATCGTCTTCCAAATATCAAATTAATCAGTAACAGAATAACTATTGCCCCAACAGCACCTGTAAGTATGGCTCCAACCCATCCGGAACCCAGATCAACACCAAGCTTACCTAAAAGCCAGTATCCGATAAAGCTTCCAATAATTCCAACTATAATATTTCCAATCAGGCCCAGGCCACTGCCTTTATAAACCATGCTGCCCAGCCAGCCGGCTGCGGCTCCGATAATAAGAGTTACAAGGACTTCCATTTTTTAAAATTTAAGTGATTTATTATGTTTATTCTACCTGTTTTATGACATTAATTCAAAGATATCTTACTATTATGTCCAAAAATGTAAAACAAACCCAACTGAAATCCCCGGTTGGTTGAATTTACATTGCTGTTTTTATTTATATTGCTTAATCCAAAATTATACCTTGCGTCAATACCAAAACCCGTAGGGGGATGAACATAGCTCGCACCAACGCTCAAAGCAAAGTCAATTGGATTTAATTCGTCTTTATTGTCTGCGCTAATCAGAAAACCTGCCTGTGGGCCAGCCTGTAATCTGAATCCATTGTCGTACATATATTGAAACAGTACAGGTACATTAATATAATCCAGCTTATAATTATTTGCACCCTGTTCGGAATATACTAATTCCGGCTGAATGGCAATCTTTCTGTCCCAATGGATATGGCCAAGTAAGCCTAAATGAATACCTGTTCTTGAGTCATAATTAGTGTTGTTATCATTATGAACGTTATAAACATTTAATCCACCTTTAATTCCAAGGTTTACGTGTCCTGAAGGCGAACTGCTGTGTTGTGCACTTGCAATTCCCGTAATCAAAATTGCTGACAATAATCCTATTAAAAATTTCACAGTTTTTCTTAGTTTGATAATTATTTTCGATTCCACCTTTTATATAAGGAACTTTACAATTACTGCTAAAGGTGCTGGTAATTTCCTGATGGAATGTTACACAATTCTATTAAAATATTACATAATACACATATTGGGAGAGAATTTCAATGTTTATCGGACAGTAGTAATAAAACCGCATGCAACATTATTGCTGTTAAGCTAATTTGAACAAAATATTTTATTTCTGTCCAGGGTGTTTTTCTATAGCATTGGTATCAGATAATTCATGCCAGGAATACAGACGAGGCATGCCGTGTTAATAATCAGCTTGCCAGAGTTCCTTTTATATAACGAACGAGATAACATCTGCAATATCCTATACGAATAATCGTTTTCCTTCAGGCGTGAGAATGTAAGCTAAAGGATATCGATGTTGGTCAAATCTGCATATAGGAGTTTTTCATATACCCTGATATTTGTATTTTTGTCATTGGTACTTTCTTCTTGTGCTCCAAACAAATATCATCCGCCAGGCACCTTAAAGAATAATCACAGACATCTGAAAAAGCTAAACCAGAAGCCTCCGGGCAGAGGGGTTTATCGCAGATATACATTATTAAAGCCCCCGGAAATCAGCTCCGGTTTTTTTTGCATTTAGCTTATAATCCCTGCTTCCTCTCCCCTCAAATCCGAGACTAAACTGGTTGCAATTTGGACAGAGGTAACCGTCACAGTATACTTTATATTCATCCCATTCATGATAATGCTCTCTGTTTTGTTATATCTTCCCTTAGGATCATAAGCCCGTTTTAATATAATTACCTATTATCAAATATTTCATTCAAAGAAACTTTTTGAAAATAAAGATCTTTAACTCCTTCGTAAATAATACCAATAGTGTTTTCATCAACCATTAAGAGTACTGATTAAAAGGGCTTCAGGTTTTAAAGCAACCTGAAGATTAAAAACATTAGAGCCGGCTTTGAGTTCATAGTTTCCTGATATATCAGTTTCCCGACCCGGATTATCACTTTTCCCAAATAAGCTGTCTGAAGCCGGTACTGAATAGTCATAATATGCCGCAAGACTTGATATTTCTTTAACTGCGCTTGATTCTGAAAAGACAATCTTTATCTTTTCGAGCGATCCGGCTTTTTCAGGAAAAGAGCTCTCTATTTTGAATGTTAACATTTCATTTTGTTCTTTTTCGACCAGTAATGGTCTGGTTACTGTTAAAACGGTAACACCCGGCAGCACCTTTGTTTCCACTTTCATGTTACCAGATTTTCCGTAAATACATTCTGGTAAAAACGCAATAATGTAAATCAAAGTCAGGCATTTAAGAGATATTGACAGGTTTTTCATAATTGAGAAAGAGTAAGAGAAAGATAAAATTAAAAAAAAAATTGGTTTTGTCCCCGGCGCATTTTGACTTTGACAATAGTATCAGATAAGAATAAGCACCTGGAATGCAGCGGGTGCCGCCCTCAATCATCAGCCCAGGGGGCTTTTAAATTAAAATTTCTAAGTGATTGTATCAAGATCCTGATCATTCATTCTCAGGATTTTGTCTAACTTGAGTAATATTTGTGAAATCAAGGCCATTTGCATATTATAGATCTGTATATCAGATTATTAAAGACGGATACTGATGTGACTAATGGGGCATTGCAGTGCTAAGATAAAAAGTGACAAGATAATTTTATGGCAGGTATGATATAAATGTCAGATATGATGATAATCTTATTTTTATCTGCAAGTTATGGTTAATTCCATAACAATGTGCACGTTAGAGGGTTTTAAAAGAACTAACCATAACTTTTTGTTAAATATACCTTAATTGTTAAATATTTAACAATGCAGTCATGTTTATAAACTTAAATTTGTGAATAGGTAAGATATGATGCCATGAGAAAGTGTATAATAATCCTAGTTTATAATTTTTATATCCTTAATACTTATGGACAAACCCTTAATCATTATACGATCAGCGGTTACGTAAGAGAAAACGTGAGCAGTGAATCACTTATTGGGGTAAATATCTATCTGTCTGATCATAGGACCGGGACTACCACAAATAATTATGGTTTTTATTCAATAACCCTTCCTGCCTCGGATTCAATTGATCTTATTGCTTCATATGTAGGATTTACTCCTCAAATTATCAGGATAAAGCTTAACAAAAACATAGAATTGAATATTGATCTCAAACCTTCTGCTTTACTTGATGAAGTAACAGTATCATCAACCCGGATTGAGAAACAGAGTCAATCAGTCAAGATGAGCACAATAAACCTACAAATTACACAGATTAAAAATGTACCCTCATTGTTAGGTGAAAAAGATGTTCTTAAGGTCCTGCAATTAATGCCCGGTGTACAGAAAGGATCGGAAGGAAGTAGCGGTCTATATGTAAGAGGTGGGGGCCCTGATCAAAACTTAATCATCCTTGATGATGCAATAGTCTATAATGCAAACCACCTGTTCGGATTTTTCTCTCTTTTTAATGGGGATGCTTTAAAAAGTATTGAATTAACCAAAGGGGGGTTTCCTGCAAGGTATGGTGGAAGATTATCCTCAGTTCTGGATATAAATATGAAAGAAGGAAATAAAGAAGAGTGGCATGGGGAAGGGGGAATTGGACTTATTTCATCCAGGATGACACTTGAAGGACCAATAAAGAAAGGGAAGTCTTCAATTCTTTTATCTGGCCGCCGTACTTATGCCGACCTGATTATGTACCCTTTTCTGGGAGAGGAAAAAATTGGATACTATTTTTATGATTTTAACGCAAAAATCAATTATGATTTTGGAAGAAAAAACAAACTATACCTGAGTGGGTACTTTGGTAATGACAAGTTTTCCATGAAAACAAACAACCATTCCTATAATCATGATATAGGTTTCCGTTGGGGAAATGGTACAGGAACCTTACGATGGAATCATCTCTTTACCAATAAATTATTTTCAAATACTTCTGCAATTTTCAGTAACTATACATTCAGAATATTTGATAAATATAAAACAACAGGAGAGATGATTGATGATTATATGGCTGAATATTATTCGGGAATTAAAGATTACTCTCTGAAGTATGATATTGATTATCTGCCAAATCCAAATCATCGGATTAAGGCCGGGGCAATAAGCATATTTCATAGATTCAATCCATATGCATTCATTGAGGAAGATATTCCAAATAATACCCATATTAATGATGTAACGTATACAAATAGTCTGGAATCAGGGATATATTTTGAGGATACCTGGCAAGCACTTCACAATCTTAAAGTTAATGGAGGTCTTCGTTTCAGCCATTTTCTGGCAGATCAAAATCAATACCATTTTTTTGAACCCAGACTTTCAGTTGCCCTAAATCTAAAGAATGATTTAGCTGTTAAAGGTTCATATGCATCAATGAGTCAATATATTCATATGATATCAAATACAGGGATCAGTTTGCCAACAGATCTTTGGGTTCCGACAACAGACAAAGTAAAACCCCAGGAATCACAACAGTTAGCATTAGGTTTGGTTAAAGACTTCAGTAAACCTGATATTACATTCTCACTTGAAGGGTATTATAAGAAGATGGACAATGTTATTGGATATAAGGAAGGTGCTTCATTCATGAATCTTGATGAACCAACTTCGGTATCTGATAATAACTGGGAAGCAAAAGTAACAGAAGGAGATGCCTGGTCCTATGGGCTTGAATTACTTCTTCAGAAAAAAGAGGGCCGTTTAAGTGGTTGGATAGGTTATACACTGTCCTGGACCCAAATGCAGTTTGACTCAGTCAATTTCGGACGGAAATTCTGGGCCAGGAATGATAGGCGCCATGATCTTTCTTTAGTAGCAGTATATAAATTAAACAAGCAAATAACATTATCAGGAACATGGGTGTATGGGACCGGAAATTCAGTTACGCTTCCAACGTCAGAGTATAATGTGGGTCATCAATGGTATTCTAATTTTGATAAACTCACCCTTGATCCTTCTGATTTTTCAGGTTTTAAGGCAAAAGAGTTTAGTGCCAGAAACAATTTTCGAATGAATGCATATCACAGACTTGATATCGGAATACAATTTCACAAAGAAAAGAAATGGGGCGAACGCATATGGGAAATATCAGTATATAATGCCTATAATCGCAAAAATCCATTTTTTTATACCTTTGATAACAAGATGGATAATAATGTAAGCTATGGCTTTCTGAAACAGGTTAGTCTGTTTCCGATTATTCCATCAATAAGCTATTCATTTAAGTTTTAAGTATGAGAAATAATAGAATTAGATATTCAATATTAGTTGTCTTTTTAATTTTCAGTTCTGGTTGTGAACGAGAGGCCACAAATATAATATTACCGGAATTTTCACATAAACTTTCGATAACATCTTTTCTTACACCATCAGATACAATATCTTATGTGTTTGTCAGTTCTAATCAGCGAATTTATGGAGAGTTAAATTCTAAAGAGTCAACAGGGATACTTACAGCATTTATTTCTGATGGCTTAAGAGAAGTTGCTCTCGATACTTTTAACACTGGATTTATTGTTTATCATGAAAAAATGGATATAACATATGGGACAACCTATGAACTGAGAGTTTTAAGTGATATTGGACTTTCTGCTGAAGCCACAAGTACTGTACCTGTAAAAAGAAACTTTTTTCTTAAAGCAGATACTTCCTCACTGTTTGAACAATATTATGGAGAACCTACTGAAAGAGTTTTTTATGTTACAGCAACGTTTACAGATTACCCGGGAGAAGACAATTATTATAAACTCTTCGAAGTGACAACAAAGTATTTTACAGATTCCGAAACAGGGCAAGTATTGAAACATAATTCATCTTCTACCCTTTTCAAAAAGAGTTTTTTTTCTGATAAAGGGATGGATGGTAAAGACATTAGTCAAAGAACATTAGGTATTGTGCATTATTCAAGTCCGGATTCAATATTCATGAAGATTTATTTATTAAACACAGAAAAAACATATTATCAGTTCCATCAATCTATTTTGGAGTATGATGATGGGACAGTCCCTTTTTCTGAGGTTTCGCCTTTGTTTTCCAACATAACAGGGGGCTTAGGTATTTTTGCATCTTATACAATCGATTCAGTAAACATCAGAATAAAATGAAAGTTAACAATTTTGCAACAGGTTTTCTTTATTTAACAACAGAGAAAACTCCCCGGTCACCAATACGGATGGTAGACTTAATTGGATTTTGAAAGATAAATTGTGTTTTTTGCAACCAGATTTCCAAAGCCACCCTTTTGCCTTCCATGCCAACGAACGCTTACCTGACCACACCCAACCGGCCGTTTTAACCAATATGTAACCTGGTTCCATGATTTATTTACCTCAGAAACTAATATTGTCACAACAAACCTAAG
>JBBSAP010000082.1:0-14962 GCA_038252165.1 Bacteroidales bacterium
AACATCTGACCGATGCCAGGTGGTATGAAAAGGTATCAACAGTGACTCTTATAAGTTTTATTGTATTTATCGGGATGGCTCCCTTCCTGCTTTCTTCAATGATCAGAGTCAGCCTGCAGCCAATAATAAGTAAAATACTTGCAATGAATCCTTTTTAGGATCCTTATAATGACAAAGACCACGAATGAATTAGAAACAATTATATCGTACATAACAATAATATGAATCTGGAAAACTTTGCATTAATGCGGCATGAACTGCTTTTAGTTGTTGCGGCTTTGCTGATCCTGACAGCTGAAATTTTCGCAGGTTCAAAAAGCAGGAAATCTCTAAGTTTGTTTTCAATAGCACTGTTTGCGGTAATTACGATTGCCGGCTTCCTGCCATCTCCGGAAGGGACACTCTTCGGTGGCATGTACGAGGTAAACAATGTAAGGCTGGTTATGAAGAACATTCTTAATATTGGAGCTTTACTTGTATTAATGCAATCGGTTACCTGGCTCAATAAAGCCGAAAATCAGGATAAGGTAAGTGAGTATTTTATACTTGTGATTTCGACACTTGCCGGAATGAATTTCATGATTTCGGCGGGTCATTTTCTTATGTTCTATCTTGGCCTTGAACTGGCAACAATACCAATTGCTGCCCTTGCTGCCTATGACAGATATAATAAAAAATCAGCCGAAGCAGGCATCAAGCTTATTCTTATAGCATCTCTGTCATCAGGAGTACTTCTTTACGGGCTGGCGATGATCTATGGCACAACGGGAACACTCTATTTCAATGAAGTACGCCAGCTGTTCGAGGGCAGGAACCTTCAGATTCTGGGATTTATTTTCTTTTTTGCCGGTATGGCATTTAAAATTTCAATTGTACCATTCCATCTGTGGACTGCAGATGTTTACGAAGGTGCACCGGTTAATATAACCTCATATTTGTCAGTTATTTCAAAGGGGGCCGCAATATTTATTTTTATAATAATGCTTTTTACAGTGTTCCCGGTAATTATCGCGGCCTGGCAAAAAATAATATATATTTCTGCTGTGCTTACAATGACTATTGGTAACCTGTTTGCAATCCGCCAGCAGAATCTTAAAAGGTTTCTCGCATTCTCATCTATTTCGCAGGCAGGATACATCCTGCTTGGATTGATCGGAGGCAATCAGCTTGGAATGGCTTCGGTGATATATTATATTCTTGTTTATATTTTCTCAAACCTTGCAGTATTTGGCGTTGTTGCAGCAATATCAAATGCCAGGGGAAAAGAAAATATTGATGATTATAATGGACTCTACCAGACTAATCCCGGCTTAAGCCTTATTATGCTTCTGGGGCTGTTCTCTCTGGCCGGAATTCCGCCCTTTGCCGGATTCTTCGGCAAGTTTTTCCTTTTTTCAGCTGCTGCTGAGAAAGGATTCTACCTTCTGGTAACAATTGCCTTATTAAATACAATAATATCGTTGTACTATTATCTCATGGTAGTGAAGGCAATGTTTATTAACAAAAGTGATAACCCGATCGAGATATTCAGGAGTGATTTTCCAACACGCCTGGCTCTCGGGATTTGTATCGCCGGTATAGTAATAATGGGTTTTGCCAGTATTATTTTTGAAGTTATTAAAAATATGAGTTTCGGAATTTAGCTTCTGCTTTCCTGACCACCGGCAAATATTAACCGGGCCCGGTGGTATTATACATATCGTTTTACAATAATTATTCTATGTATCACAGCATATTTTTTACCTGAAACGATATGCAATTAGAGTAATATGTGGTAACAAACGGATTACTTCCCGGCTTTCTTGTAACTTATTGAGACTCCTCCCCCGCTGCTGTTTACAGTTGTTTCGTAGGTGCTGAGGCTTTTAATATAATCAAAAAAAGTGGCAGCTAAACCGGCTATTACAACCTGAAATCAATTTCCAGAAAATCTTCCACTTCCTTTAGCCATCGGTTCTGAACAAAGGCAACATGATCGGGATGACTGTTATATTGATCATATGCTTGCTGATCAGCAAACTCCATTGACAATCCAAAATCATATTTATTCTTTTTGCTTATCTGCTTCATGCATTCAAATTTTTCCACACCAGGAATTGCTGCAAGCTTCCTGATTGCATTTAAGAAATCCTGTTCCCCGGCAGAACCTCCAGGATGCTTAAGTTTAAATACAACCATGTGACGGATTCTTGTTGTGTTTGACTGAGCCATAGTGAATTGACAAAGTAAAATTGACAAAATCAACCCTGCGAATAAATTTCTCCTGATCATAACCTTGTTTTTAATTTCCAAAAAGTTGTTTTCCATACCTGAATGTATAAAAAAGTCGAATAATGTTGTTTCTGGAAGGTCATATAATTTTGTCGAAATATATTGAAAACATTTGAGAAACTTCGCGTCTTAGTGTCTTGGTGGCAAAAAGACGCTAAGGATCAATAAGTCAATATATTAAAATCTTAACCGCACAACGCGTTACGAATTAATTTCACAATTCCAATGTGATTGAATTTTCTCCGACACCAAGATTTGCCAGTTGTTTTTTTACAGAATCCATCATAGGCGGAGGGCCACATAAATAAAAATTCCTGTGGAAATCACCAATATTGTCTTTAAGAAAATCCTCAGTAATCATTCCATGGAAATAACCATTACCTTCTTCTTCAGACAGAATATTTATAAATGCATCCCCCAGCATTTCTCTTATTTCATCCTAAAGGTGTATTTATCGATACCTATGTAGCCTGACCAGGAATAAACGAATATCCTTCAGGTTTTTCAACAGAGAACATTTTAACATCATGTGTCACCTGTCCGATATCGAGGATTTTGACAATATGTTCTTCCATCTTGTATAACTTTGATTACTAAACAATTTATACTATTTATTGTTTAATCGGGAAAACCGGTGATCCCTGCCGCTTATGACCGCCCGGATGTGGTCAGTGTCATAGTTATAACTTGCATTATCTAAAGTCAGGAACCAAAAGAACAAGCCATTATTTCTATCCGGAATTCATGAGATTTGGGAATAATGCATAACTTGGTCTTATTATAAATCCTACAATTCTTGAAATCAACAAGGAGGAATTAACCTATGAAAGAACAATACAAACGAATTGTATCCAGAAGAAAATTCCTGGGTACTGCTGCAACAGCTGCAGCTTTCTCTCTTGTCCCCAAAAACGTATTAGGGATGAAATTTGGTTCGGTCGCTCCGAGCGATAAAATCAGAATGGCACATATCGGATGCGGTTTACAGGGATTCGCTGAACTTGGCCCGCTTATGAATTGTCCTGATCTGCAATTAGTGGCAGTCTGTGATCCGGAAACGGACGGAAGGAATTATTTGAACTTTGGAAACGGCAATAGTATACCGGCAGGCACGTTGAATACCATAAGGAACTATCTGAGTAATCCAAAATGGAGGGAAGCCATAAATTATATTCCGGGGGGACGTAATGTGATGAAAGAGGTCATCGAAACCTTCTATGCGAATCAGAGGGCAGTTGACAAGTTCCCGGCAGTTACTGCTTACAACGACTTCAGGGAATTACTCGAAAAAGAAGATATTGATGCAGTAAAGATCATGACACCCGATCACCTTCATGCAACAATTGCAATAGCAGCCATGAAGAAAGGAAAACATGTTATTACCCATAAACCACTGGCTAACAGATTGTATGAATCAGATCTGGTTATTAAGACCGCAAAGGAATCCGGAGTGGCAACTTATTTTATGCCGTACAACAGTTACCAGTCAAGTGACCAGATTAAAAAAATGGTTGCAGACGGGGCTATTGGTAAATTGAAAGAAGTCCACGAATGGTCAAGCAGGCCAATGTGGACACAAAATACTGAAATGCCGAAATGTTCTCCTCCTATTCCTGCCGGATTCGACTGGCAAATGTGGCTGGGTCCGGTTCCCGACCGGCCATATAATCCTGACTATACCCACACACTTTTCAGAGGATGGTATGATTTCGGCGGCGGATCATTTGCTGATATGGGCCATTATACTATGTGGACAGTCTGCGACGCCTGGGATCTTGATGTTCCGGCATGGGCCGAAGGATTTGGAAGCAAAGCATGCAGAACATTAAATTTCGCAACTGGTGGTATCACCAATGACTTTTCATTTCCCTTAGCCGAAACAATAAGGCTGCATTATAATCCAAAAGGATCGAGAGGCGCACTTGATGTATATTGGTATGATGGCGGCATGAGGCCTCCTGCAATACCGGAGCTGGAGGAAGACAAGAAACTGATGGGCAATTCAGGAATTTTATATGTGGGGGACAAAGGTAAAATACTCGACGGAAGGTTATTACCTGAAAGCAAAATGAAATCCTATATGGGGAAAAATTATGCTCCGCCGGTTGAACGTCAAAGGGGGATGGCCCAGGCACGACCAGCAGGTGGTCAGACAGCTGCTTCAGCCCCGAGGATCGGACCACTGCCTCCAAAATTTGAGGAATGGATTGCAGCAGTCAGGGGCGGAACAAAAAATACTCCCGGGAATTTTGTATCAGCTGAAGCCCTGTCAACAATGATAAACCTTGGTATAGTAGCTGTTCGTGCCGGCACCAGAATAGAATTCGACAAGGTTACGAGACAAATCACCAATAATGTAGAAGCCAACAAGCTACTTGTGCGTGAATACAGAAAAGGCTGGGAGTTGTAATTCTAAGAAACAGGAAAGCATTTCCACCCTGATTGTAAATCAGTAAAGTATTATTCTTAGGCTGTCAGATTTGTAATGCCGGCTGAATGGCTCAATGTGGTCAATAAGCCAGGCTTTTGCATTAACTGAATAATTAATAACATAAATTCTTCAGTTTTTTTCTTAAAATGCAATTTAAATAAATTAATATTGTAAATTCACAAATTCTGTATCAGACAATACAGATAAAATTTTGGGATTAGCTGGAATTGTTTATCAAATCAAAAAATTGGTATATCAAAAGGTGGTCATTGATTTAAAATTCAAATAGATGCATTTTTTCATTCCTCCCCAGCTTAAGCGCCTTGCGGTAGCGTTTGCAATTTTTATCTCTGGTTTTTTATTATTAAGGCATTTTCTTGTGCCGGAATCATTTGGGCAATATGGATTTTACCGGGGCGCCTCCCTTGAGGAAATTGCACAGATACCGGTGAAGTATGCGGGACAGAAAGCATGCCTCGATTGTCATCAGGACATAGATAATCTTAAACAAGAGGATGTTCACAGTGAGATCAGCTGTGAAACATGCCACGGACCAGGTCAGAAGCATTCTGAAAATGGAGATATAACTTTACTCGAGAAGCCTGTAAGCCGTGAATCATGCGGAATATGTCATTCCAAAAATACGGCAAAGAGAAAAGAGGCTATCTTCCAGGTCGACCTTAAGGAGCACAATACCCCAAAGAAATGTATAGAATGTCATAATCCGCATCAGCCATGGAACATGAAAGAGTAAAACCCTCAAGGAGAAAATTTCTTAAATCGGCAGCACTAATTGCCGGAACTGCCATCGGTCTGAAATCGCTGGGATCAACCAGGTATCTGCTTAATGCTGCTGAGCCAAAAGATGAGAATCTTCCATGGTACGGAATCGTTATTGATATTGAAAAGTGCATTGGTTGCGGAAAATGTGCCAAATCGTGTAAAGTTGAAAACGGTGTACCCCTGGAACCATTTTTCTTTCGAACCTGGGTGGAACAATACACTGTTAAAAACGATGGGAGTGTAGATATCATTTCACCCAATGGCGGGATAGACGGATTCGAACAGCAGGTGCCTGACGGGGAAATTTTTAAATCATTTTTTGTCCCCAAGATGTGCAACCACTGTTCCAAGTCTCCATGTACTCAGGTGTGTCCGGTTGGAGCCACCTTCGAAAGTCCTGAAGGGGTTGTGCTGATTGATGAGAAATATTGCATTGGTTGCCGGTATTGTGTTCAGGCCTGTCCGTACGGATGCAGGTTTATTCATCCTGTAAAAAAGGTAGCCAGTAAATGTACCCTGTGTTATCACAGGTTAAAAAAGGGCCTGGATCCTGTATGTATGGAAGTTTGCCCCACCGGTGCAAGAATGTATGGGAACCTTAGAGATAAAGACAGCAAAATTGTAAAGTTTCTGAAAGAACATACAACCCAGGTGTTAAGACCAAACCTTAATACTGGTTCAAAACTTTATTATAACGCACTTAGCATGGAGGTAAGATAATATGGACCCGCATATACAGCATCTGTATGAAATGCTTTCCAAAGCACAAGGTTACATTTTCCCAAATGAACTGGATCTTCAATGGGGAATTCTGATTGTTGTCTATCCGTTTATAACCGGACTGGTCGCAGGAGCTTTCATCCTTGCATCACTTGAGAGAGTTTTCAATGTCAAGGTATTGAAACCAACCTACCATATTGCACTGCTTACGGCACTTTCGTTTCTTATGGTAGCGACGATGCCATTAATAAGTCATCTGTCGCAACCACAGAGGGCATATGAAATTATGATAACCCCGCATTCTTCTTCAGCAATGGCAATTTTTGGATTTGTATACCTGTGGTATCTAATGGTGGTTCTGCTGCTCGAGATCTGGTTCGATTACCGAGAGAGTATGGTTGTATGGTCAAATGAGAAGAAAGGTATAATGAAATGGGTGTACAGGGTACTAACTCTGGGGCTAAGCGATATTTCTCGTGAAACAGTTAGATGGGATAAAAAGCTCGGATATCTGATAACAATTATCGGGATTCCTTCTGCCTTTATTTTGCATGGTTATGTGGGATTTATTTTTGGTTCAATAAAAGCCAATCCATGGTGGTCGACACCCCTAATGCCAATAATATTCTTGTTTTCAGCAATGGTATCTGGAATAGCTCTTGTAATGTTTGTTTATATGGCGATTTCCCGTTTCAGGAAACAACCTATTGAACTAAAAGTGCTGGATACAATTGGCAGATATCTATTCTTTATCCTTATTCTTGATTTTACGCTTGAAGCCCTGGATCAAATACACAGAATATACGAATCTGATGAGTCGTTTGAAATTATCAAACTTCTTGTTTCAGGAAAGCTATATCTTACACTTTTTATCAGTCAGGGTCTTTTCGGAACAATCATCCCCATGATTATTCTCGCATTTCTACAATTTTATAAGCGTGCTATAAAAACTCGTAAGACCTTATACCTTGTGGTCAGCATACTTGTTCTTATCGGTGTTTATTCTATGAGGTGGAATGTTGTAATCGGTGGCCAACTGTTCTCTAAAAGCTATTCAGGATTTACCAGCTTCAAACTTGGATTGATCGGCCTTGATGGAACACTAATGGCTGCTTTCTGGTTATTACTGCCGATTGGTATACTGGCTTTTCTGCTATGGCTTCTTCCTCCATGGAAAATGGTGAAGGAGAAAGAATAGAATTTTCATGTTTTACTATCGATCAGGTTAGAAACACTCTTTAAATTTCCTCTATTTCTGAAATGTTATGGCACAGCAGGATATCAAATTGGAAAATTTTGAGGACCGGCTTAAGTCGATTGAACTACGACTGGCAAATCTTGAATCGGAGCGGGCACTTAATAAACTCCGCCAACCATCTGTTGATTCAGAAGAACTTCAAACCGATGAGTCATCCTCCCTGTCAGAAGCAGTAATTGACGAGGAAAAGGGACTTGAATCCAGGATTGGAAGAGTTGGACTTGCATGGCTTGGCAATTTTGTCCTTCTTTTTGCGATAGTATTTTTTACTGAATATATTATAATTCAGGGTCATGGGCTTTTATCTGTGGTTATTGGTGTTTTTTCGGTTGTTGTACTTTTTTTCATTTCCAATTATCTGAAAAACACAAATTCAAACCTGTCGTTTATGTTAAAAATAAATTGTCAGGTTATACTTTTTTATGAAGCCTTTAGAATGTATTTCTTTTCTACACACCCTTTAATTTCGAACAAGTTTATTGTACTTGCGATACTTATCCTGATTATAGCATTCCAAATATATTCAGCTTTTAAAGGCCGATCTCAGACTTTAGGTTTCCTTGTGGTTATCTGTACAATTTCCACTGCAATTATGAGCGACGCAACACATATTATGCTTCCTTTAATAACCCTTGCAGCAATCGGGGCTGTTTATTATTTCTTTAAGCATAACTGGCAATCTTTGCTTATCGCTGCAATTATTCTTATTTATGCAGCTTTCTTCATGTGGCTTTTCGGAAATCCCGTTATGGATCATACTTTGGAGATGATTCCTGGCCATAAATATGGTCACATTTATCTGTTTGCTCTCGGAGGAATTTTTTCCGCGTTGCCTTTATTGCGTAAAAATGATGGGAGTACTGATGATTTCATAATAGGTGCAACTATACTAAATGGGATATTTTTCACCTTGCTTCTGACTTTAATTTCAACAAAATATTTCAGTGAAAATTTTGTGGGAGTGTTTTCTGTAGTTACTTTCTGTTGTCTAATTTATTCAGTAGTTCTAAAATATGCTTCCGATTGGAAATTCGCTTCTGCTTTCTATGCCCTTTATGGATTCCTGGCCATGAGTATTTCGCTTTTTGGAATGGTTGGCCTGCCCAAAGTATATTTGCTGCTTTCTGTACAGAGCCTGATCGTTGTTTCGATGGCATTATGGTTTCGAAACAGGTTAATCATTGTCATGAACAGCCTGTTATTCCTGACAATTCTGCTGGTTTATCTTTTACTTGCAAAACCTGTCGACGGAGTTAATTTTTCTTTCGCCCTGGTACCCCTGGTTTCTGCAAGAATAATAAACTGGCAGAAAGCCCGTCTGGATATTAAAACAAATCTTATCAGGAATCTTTACCTCATTGAAGGTTTTTTTATGGTATTGTATGCTTTGTATCATGGCCTTCCCAAACAATTTGTGACCCTTTCCTGGACGGTGGCGGCGCTACTCTATTTTTTACTGAGTTTTTTACTAAAGAATATAAAATACCGATATATGGCATTGGGGACGATGATATGTGCAACGATTTACCTTTTCATTATCGATCTGGCAAGCATTGAGATCATTTACAGAGTTTTGGCTCTGTTGTTCCTTGCAGTGGTTTCAATAGGGATATCAATTTATTATAGTAATCGGGTTAAGAAATCCACACATTAATTTATGGCTGGAAAACACTGCGTTTAAGAAAATAGTAATTGACACATGTGGTCAATAAGACAGGCTTTTGCAATTACTGATCTATTTTACGAAACAATTGTTTTAAGGAATGATTTTACACCAGGGAAGTTTTCAACTATACGATAAACCTCACATTCCCTGCAATTAGTATTCTTACAGAGAGTACCCTTTTCAGATGCTTCCCAGCAGGGATAAGTTTCACTCAGGTAGGCATCACATTTTACACGCTCCTCAATAGAGCATGGCCTGATGGACCAACAAGGAATAAGAGCAAGTAAAGCCCTTATCCCAGCAATGTTTAAGCCATATTCATCCAGTAATTTATTGATATATTTCAGCCTCTGGATATCAACCATAGAAAATAAGTTCCGTCCTGATTCTTTCCTGAATGGAACAATCAACCCTTTGTCAATGTATTGCCTTATTGAATGAACAGGGATTCCTGATAGTTCTGCTGCAATACTCAGAGTATAAACAGGTGTTGTGGTCTCTATTGATTTATTTTCCATAGTATTTGATTTTAGTCAAACATGACTTTTTATGTGAATTACCTATTGTTAATTTATTAACAGTATGATTACCAGAAAATTATTTGATAAAGGTTGTTTAAACATAAAATATTAATATACATTTACAAATATATGAATTTGTCAGTACAGAATAAATGTATTTAATTCCTCTTCCCCATTTTTAGCTATCCTACCCGGTGTAATTTTCTAATTTTGAACATCTTCTTAAAATGTCAGCAATAAATGAAGATCTCATTCTGAAGGTATTTGCCGAGATGGTAAAAAACCGGCCATCTCTTTCAAAGTATATTCCTGAAAAAGAAGAGGATGAAGAAATTGATTATCGGATCATTGGTGATCTGGTAATTAAAAATTTCCCATGGCCTGTTGGAGTCGAGCTCCGAAGACTTTTTTCCGGTTCCATGCGACAACCAGGTAAACTAAGACTTGACCAGGTTTTCAAAACCATTGAAAGATCAATGCAGTTTGTAAGTTTTGTTATGGTATGTCAGGTGTGGTTCGATATTAAAAAGAAGAAAGTCTCTATTCCGGATCCGATAAAAGCAGAATTTGCAACCAGGTTCCAGGTTCTGACTATGGGTAACTTTTGCTGGCTTATAAGAACTCTTGCCACAATTTATGCTGAGCAAAAACTGGAATGGTTCCTGACAGAGATGAATGAACAGTTTGATAAGAAGCTTTTTGCAGCCCTCGATTTCTGGGTTCCTGAAAGAAATGAAATTGGCCATTACCAGATAAACCTGGATGACAGGGAGATTGAAAAAAGATGTGTCGAATATGTGGAAAAGCTCTCTATGATCCTTCAGCGTATTGCATTTTTTGCAAAATACAGGCTAGTATCGGTCAGGGATATTAAAGTTATTAAGCCACGAATCCATGAGGCGAAGTTTCATCATATAATTGACCTTCTAAATAGTTCCGATTCTGATTTCAGGGGGCAGGAGATCGATGAAGCAACATTCTCCGACAGCCAGTCTGTATTGCTCATGAAATCAATTAAATCGTTCGACGACTATCTTAACCTCTCTCCACTTATAATTGACACAAATTCAGAAACTATTGATGCAAAAGAAAAATTTGACTTAAGGAAAGACATTTTTATGTACACAAAATACAAAAGTGGTCACCTTATGTACCTTGGGACTGAGATGACTGAAAAGTGTGATCTGCGGTCCCTGAGCAATTATACTATTCTGCTTGAGGAGTACAGGGAGCTTATGTTAACAATAGGTGGAGTTGTGGTGTGAGGCGAGCGGTTTGCGGTGACGGGCTTGCGGCAACCGGATTGGTTTTCCACGAAGATCTCCTCCTGGGGATGGGTTTAAAGTTCCAGGTACAAAGTGTAGTGTTTATTGTTTAGAATTTTAAGAATATGAAATCTCCCTTTAAGTTTCTGGACAGCTATACAATCGTCGACCGCAACATCTTTTTCGGCCGCGATCAGGAAATAACAGATCTCTACCGAAGAATTTTTGAGAGTAAAATACTGCTGGTATACGGGGTTTCCGGAACCGGTAAATCATCTCTTATTAATTGCGGGCTTGCATCGAGGTTCGATGACAGTGACTGGTTGCCAGTCAGCGTGCGTAGAGGCAGCAATATTATTGACAACCTTAATGAAGCCTTCAATAAGCAGGCGATTACACCCTTAAAAAAAGATCTGTCTGTTTCTGAGAAACTTCATTCAATATATCTCGACCATTTTAAACCGGTTTATTTCATCTTTGATCAATTTGAAGAATTATTTATTTCCGGTTCCACAGAAGAAAAGACCAGCTTCATAAAGCTTGTAAGGGAAATCGTTGAATCTGAAACTCAGAGCCAGTTAATTTTTATCATAAGGGAGGAATATCTTGCAGGAATAACAGAGTTCGAATCTGATCTTCCTGAAATATTTTCGAACCGGTTCAGGGTTGAAAAAATGAAAAGGGCAAATGCAATCCAGGCAGTTGAAGGTCCATGTAAAGTTCATGATATCGAAACGGAAACAGGTTTCTCCAAAGAACTTATCGACAAGCTTTGCCCGGCAGGCAATGAAATAGAACTTACCTTCCTGCAGATCTATCTTGATCGTATTTTCAGAATTGCAGAGGTTGATAATCCAGTAACCGGTAAACTAAAATTTTCAACAGAAATACTCAGCAAGGCTGGAAGCGTCTCTGATTTACTCGGACAATTTCTTGAGGAACAGATAAGAGAGCTGGATGATCCTGATACCGGAATGACTATACTAAAATCTTTTGTCTCTGTACAGGGGACAAAAAGACTAATGAATGAATCAGAAATATTGGATGCAATCGCGACATTTGGTACGGTAGTGATCGAAGAAAATATCTTAAAATACCTTTCAAAATTCGTTGATCTTCGTATATTAAGAGAAAAAGACGAGGCAGGGCACTTCGAATTGAGACACGACAGTCTGGCTTCTAAAATATATGAGAAATTCACAGCCATTGAGAAAGACATTATTGAAGTAAGACAGTTTATAGGTAATGCATTCTCCGTCTACGAAAAAAGAGGAAAACTTCTTACATCTGATGATCTTAAATACGTTGCACCGTATGAAGATAAACTATACCTGAGTAAATCGGCAGAATCTTTCATTCATAAAAGCAAAAATGAAATATACAGATCGAGGAAAAAAAGGAGAAGCATTTTAAGTGCGACTGCTCTTGTACTCATAATAGTTTTGTCTGGTTTTACTCTCTGGGCTCTCAGTGAAAAACAAAAGTCAAATCAAAACTATCTTAAAGCAAGGGCCAGTAGTTATAATTTTTTTTCGCAAAAGGTTGTAGAGTCCGACCCGACAATTGCCTTGCGGCTGGCAGAATATGCAGCCAGTATAGATTCAGTTAATCCGGATATTGTTGAAAACCTGAACAGGATTTATTATGATAATAATTTCTACAGGATCGTTTCAAGACATGGTAGTGATGTAATGTCGGTAGCCTTCTCGCCTGATGGGAAGAGTATCCTGACAGGCTCCCAGGACAGTACAGCCCGTCTCTGGGATCTCCAGGGAAATTTGCTCCAGGAGTTTAAGGGACCTGAGACAGTTGTGACATCAGTAGCTTTTTCTCCCCAGGGAAATAGCGTTCTGACAGGAGCAGAAGATAAAACAGCGCGGTTATGGGATCTTCGGGGAAATCTACTTCAGGAGTTTAAAGGGCACCAGGGTATAATTCTTTCCGTAGCCTTTTCACCCGATAATAAAAACATACTTACAGGTTCAATGGATAAAACAGCCCGGCTCTGGAACCTGCAGGGTAAAGAGCTACAGGTTTTTAAAGGGCATGAGGATAATGTTTCATCGGTAGCTTTCTCTTTCGATGGCAAAAATATATTAACTGCTTCCAATGATAATACTGCCAGGCTATATGACATGGAAGGAAATACCCTGCAGGTGTTTAAAGGACATAAAGGGGTCATTACTTCAATAGCTTTTTCACCTGATGCGAAAAGTATATTTACCGGTTCGAAAGACAGTACAGCCAGGCTCTGGGATCTTCATGGAAATGTTATCAAAGTGTTTAAAGGGCATGAAAATATGATCGCTTCTGTAGCCTTTTCTTCTGACGGGAAGCGACTTATTACAGGTTCATGGGATAAAACAGCCAGGCTCTGGGATCTCCAGGGAAAGGTATTGAAGGTCCTGAATGGACACGAAGCGGAAATTGAGGGAGTTGCTTTTTCTCCAGACGGGAAAAGCATACTTACCGGGTCAGGTGATAAAACAGCCAGGCTATGGGAACTCGATGGGATTGTATTGCTGGAGGTCAGAGGTCATGAAGAGGCAATAAATGCAGTAGCTTTTTCCCATGATGGCAAAAGCATGCTTACCGGTTCTAATGATAATACAGCAAGACTATGGGATTTACATGGAAAGACACATCAGGTGTTCAAAGGACATGAAGAAGGAATCTGGGCTGTTGCTTTTTCTCCGGATGATAATACTATTCTTACAGGTTCAAGTGATAAAACAGCCAGGCTCTGGGATTTGCATGGAAATACTCTTCAGTTTTTTAAAGGGCATGAGGATATAATCTGGGCAGCCTCATTTTCACCAGATGGTAAAACAATTCTTACAGGTTCTATGGATAATACAGCACGCCTATGGGACCTTAATGGGAATGTGCTGCATGTGTTTGAAGGTCACAAAGGAAGCATTAATGCCGTTGCCTTTTCCCCTGATGGAAAAAAGATACTTACCGGATCATGGGATAAAACTGTAAGACTTTGGAGTCTGACCGGAGCTCTGCTGTACGAGTTTGTCGGTCATGATGGATATGTAAACTCAGTTGGGTTTTCTCCTGACGGAAAAAGCATTGTTACAGGTTCCTGGGACAAGACGGTCAGACTCTGGGATCTGCGGGGAAATGTCCTCCGGGTATTTAAAGGAAATAAAAGATATGTTTCTTCAACAACTTTCGCCCCTGATGGCAAAAGCCTGCTTACGGTCAGTTCAGGCTTAAGTCTGGATTTGCCGGGATCTGAAGATAATACCGCTTGTTTGTGGGACCTTAAAGGAAATCTGCTGCAGTTGTTTAAAGGACATGAAGGCAATATAAATTCAGTAGCCTTTTCACCTGACGGAAAAAATGTCCTGACTGGTTCATGGGACGGAACAGCCAGGCTTTGGGAAATAAAGAAAACCCATAAAGAATTTCAGGCCGGGGATTCATACCAGCAACTTTCGATTCCACAGAAGAAAAAATATGAAATACTTAAATAATATTCCAGTCCCGAATAAAAACTCTCGTACAATATAAGTCCTGGTGGATTATTTCTTATAATTTCTATGATCCCAGCAATAAACAGACCCGGGCTCCGCCTCTCCAATACATCTTTTCCCATCTTTCTCAATGACTGCACATTGTTTGGCAGCCACGTTTGAGGACGAACTTTTGGCGGCCCCCATACTCTTTGAACCACCCATACCCATACTGCCTGATCCGAAAGCACTCTGAGATGAAGGTTTGCATACATCGCACGGACTTAAGCCCTTCTTTACGGCTAAAGCCATGTCAAGAGAATCATGACTGGGATCAAGGTATTTGCAACTAAGAAGGTGATACTTTGAATCTGTTTTATTTGTAAAAACAGTTTGTGCAAATACATTAACAGCAGAGGTCAGAATTATTGACAGAACAAGTTGTAACCAGAAATTGACAATGTACAGTTTTCGGTAAATTAGGATGTACAGAAAATGGCAACAAGAATGTACATTTTTCAGTCATTCAAAAATAGATTAATTTTTCTCATTAAAGATTGTTTTTCTGTTTTTGATCCGGAAG
>JBBSAP010000083.1:0-14414 GCA_038252165.1 Bacteroidales bacterium
AAATCGGCTGTCCGACTAATTTTATTTCTGTATTTTTACCCATGTTGTATTCTGTTTGTGCAAAAACTAAAGTACAACATCTGGGGGAAACCTTTGGGGAGTACCCCTCTTTTTTATTATTTTAGTCGGACACTAGTGATTTTATTTATTTAAAAAATCATTAGTTTGAATACTTCCATCCTGAATGTGTTCTCTTTTTTACTTAGTCAACTACTTGCTGGCTGAATATGTTATTATTATTACCTTTTAATGTTTGATTATCACATTAAATTCTTTAAAAGATAAACGACATACCTTTTATACAAAGACTGTTGGGTTGATTTTGACTACGTAGATCTCCCCCGCTTAATTGGGGTATATTTTTCGTTTACCTCAGATCGCTATTAACGAAAAAACACAGCTCGACGAAGTCAAAATCTTTAAAGTTTTATTATTGATTCAAGTTACTGACTAAACAAATAAGGTATTAAATCAATTTGGTGCTATTGTTCATATCCTGGATTTTGCATAAGGTTCCCCTTATATTCAAGTATATAATTACTATGAATAGGATAGAGAAATTTATATGTAGCAACATCAAACTTAACGTATCCAGTACTATTTGTAATCCTCTGATATCTTATAAGATCGGCCCGCCTGCTTCCTTCCAGGTATAATTCATGTGACCGTTCCATTAAAATTGAATCACGGAGTTGTTCTTTAGGAAAACCTGAAAATGGTTCTAATCCGGCACGGACCCTTATTGCATTAACAAATGAAAACGCAGTTTTACCTCCATCACTTTCGTATGTATTTCCATCTTTCGCTGTTTGAATCATAACAGGGGCATTAACATTTGAGTCTTCTCCCAGTTCATTCAGAATTTCAGCCATCGAAAGAATCACATCGGCATATCGATATACTATCGAATTATGACCCTGAGTTGTTCCTTTCGGTGTTTCATCAATATCATATTTTACTGCAAGTGGACCAGTAACAAGACCATGACGAGCATCTTTCGGATGCTCACGGTTTATAAGTTCCCCCGCATCAGTAGTATATGAAGCCGCTATGCCAGACAAACGTAAATCATCCTTATTAAATGTGTCGTAAAAAGACCAGAGCAATTTATAACCACCCCAAGCCCCGGCAGTTCTGTTTAACACACAAGGATAGTTATTAGTCAATGCTTGAGCATGATAGTTGAAACCATTATAAGCATAATCACAAGAAGTACCATAAACAATTTCATTGTTATATTTATTTGCCTTGGCAAAAACATAACTATACTGATCTTTCAATTCATATAATCCAGAACTAATTATTTCTTCTGCGCAAGTCTTTGCTTTTCTCCAAAAATTTGCATCACCAGTCCTTCCTGCCTCAAGCATGAAGAGCTTAATTAAGACCATGTTTGCAATATTTTTGTTTATCCTACCAAAATTCGATCCGAAATTTGCTTGTGGTAAGTCATTCTTCTTACTAAAGAAGGTCTCAATGATATTCACAAATTCTTCATTAGTAGGCCGCGGAGCGTAGGTAATGACTTGTGGTTCTGCCATCATTTCGTCTGTTGGATAAGGAACGGGTCCATAAAGATCATATAGTAAATAAGCTACCCACCCAGCGTAAGCGCTGGCTTCTGCAATATATGGGCTTTTAATATCCTCGGGAATTGTCATCGCTTCAATCTGTTTTACCACAAGTCTCGCTTGGGTAATCTTATTGTAAAAACGAAACCAATAGTCCGTATAATAAGCAAGGTCTGGCGTAAATTCGTGATTTCTCTCACGCTCAAAGGTAATACCGTATGAACAAGTTGCCATATCTCCCGCAGCAATATCAGAATTAAGGAAGGAGTAATATGGATCTGCATTAAAAAAACTTCCTGAGGTAATGGTTCCGTTGTATAATGCAGCAACACCTAATTTTGCATCCTTTTCCGTTTTCCAAAATTTATCTGGTGTTATTTTTCCGAATTCTTCTTCTACTAATTCACATCCTTGAATCACAATTAATAGTGAAAAAATTACGGTTATTATAATTTTTGTTTTCATATCTTTTTTTTTATTTGAAATTAAGTTGCAAACCTAATGTAAATGTTCGTTGATTAGGATATGGCCCCACGTAGGCATCTGTTTCTGGATCCATCCCTGTATATGGGGTGAATAATAATGGATTGATTAAATCACAGTATATTCTTAATTTTTGCTGTAAAAGAGTGTATCCTAAAGTAATGTTTCGTACACGAATAAACCATGCTTTTTCTAAATAGAAATCGCCAGTACCAAATCGTCCTATATAGGCTTGTAACGATGAGCTCTCATTACCTGTTTGATTTTCATTGCTCCACCTAGAGTCAAAATTATCTTTAACCATGTTTAATGAAACTTGTACTATATTATCTTTTGCTGGCCCAGCTAACAGGTTCTTTGTTTGGTTAATCTTCCATCTGTTAAACATGCCATAAGTATAGACTGACAAATCAAAACCTTTGTAATATAAGACATTACTTAAACCAATAGTAATAGGTATATTCACTCCAACTTTTACAAGATCTGCAGCATTAATTTTTCCATCCGGTTCGCCTGAATATTGTGGCTGTCCCCTTTCATTAACGATCCATGCTCCTTGGGCATTTTCGCTATATCCATTAACATCAAGTATTTTCACTAAGCCAGGAACATTGTTCAATGGATCATCAGAATTTACAGGCACTAAACCATCCGATTTATAATACCACAATTCATCGAAAAATTGTTTTTCAGAATCATTAATTTTATACACATATGAAGGATCTCGTTTCAACCAACGATCACGGTAGAAGGTAAAAGTGAAAATTGAATTCCATGAGAGATCACTAGAAATAATGTTTTTAGTACTTAAGGACAATTCTGCACCGTATGTCTGTTTTAATGCATCCATGTTATAATTTATACTTGTAACAGCATTATAACTAAGAAGTTGTTTTTGCCCTAAAATACGGCTTACTTTACGATTAAAAATATCCAAAGAACCAGTAATTCTTTCATTTCTAAGAAGACTGAAATCAATACCCACATTGATATCTTCCTGCTTTTCCCATTGTAAATTAGGATTCCCAATTCCAGCCAACCTGACTCCAGAGATTGTTGCGGTTCCCCAGTAAGTGTTTGCTCCAGGAGAATACCAATCAGTAAATGCAGTACCAATATTATCATTCCCGGTTATTCCATAGCCTGCACGCAATTTTAATTGATTTAGCCAATCTTTAGAAAAATCCATAAATGATTCCCTGGAAATGTCCCAGCCTATTGATATCCCAGGGAAAAAAGCATATTGGTTAACCGGTGAAAATTTTGAGGATCCATCTGAACGTAAATTTACATTTAGGAAATATTTGAAATTAAAATCGTAGTTTATACGGAGAAAATATGAGATTAGTTCTGAGCTCCCAGCACCAGTCCCAATAGACGGACGGTCTGCGCCTAAACTCATATTATTCCATAAAGAACCATCGTAGGGAAAATTTTGCGCCCGAAGCCACGTGTTTTCCCTTTTATATGACATATATTCAGTGCCCAAGGTAGAAGATAAATTATGATTACCAGAAAATGTTTTTGTGTAGTTTAGTAGTAATTGCCCCTGATAATTTGATTGTGAATTATCGGACCGGTCAGCTCTTCCACCGACACTGGCTCCTGGTAAAACTGTAACAGGAATGTACCCGTAACTAGAAGCTTGATTTCTATCAAAACCTACTTGACCTCTGACTGATAATCCCTGTAAAATTTTATAGTTTAAATAGGCTGTACTTGTAAATCGTTCTAATCTGCTTGTATTATCAATCTCTAAAATCGACACTGGATTAAGATAATTCGCCATACGTGTATTGAGTTGAAAGTCCCCTTGAGAATTTCTAACAGGCAATGTTGGATCAAATTGTAATGCCTGCAGAAGAACACCAGCATTTTCCCAAAGTGATCCATCGCCTATAGAAACGTTGTCTGTGTTTATTTGGCTAAAACTTAGATTAATCCCCATGTTAATCTTTTTTCCTAAATTTTGATCAACATTAACTCTACCACTATACTTCGAGTAATTATTTTTCTTAATTATCCCCTTTTGGTCATATACATTAAACGAAGCATAAAAGCGGGTGTCTTTACTACTTCCCTGAAATGAAAAATCATGATTTTGTATTCTTCCAGGTCTAGTTACCTCACCTACCCAATCCGTACCAGTCTTCTGCCCACTGGCAAATTCATTTATTTGCGCTTCTGAATAATAAGGCAAAAAAGCTCCTGGGGACTTCCAACTTGCTGGCTTAGCCACATTGCTATAAACACCTTCCCTACTATTGTATAGCCATCTTTCTCTTTGAACACTATTGGTTCCTTCCATAAACTCAACTGGATTTAGCATTTGCGGCAACCTATAAAACGATTGTATTCCTACCGATGAGTTTAAGCTAACGAAAAATGCTCCGTCAGCTTTCCCTCTTTTTGTAGTTATCAGTATTACACCCCCAGCAGCTTTTGAGCCATAAATTGAAGTAGCTGAGGCATCTTTTAATATATCAATGCTTTCAATATCATTAGGATTTAAAGTAGAAAGAGCCGCGTCTAGCGATCCTGTTCCCAAACGTCCAACTGATGGAATTGAAAAATCTGAAGTAGGCATTCCATCAATAACTATCAACGGGCTACGTCCTGTCGCAGAGCCTCTGATCTGAAGACTAACAGAACCACCCGGTTGAGCAGAATTCAGGTTAACAGTTAAGCCAGCGGCTCGTCCACTTAAGTTTTGGGCTACAGAAGGAGTTGATACTTTTATTGCATCAGTCATATTGACTGAAGAAAATGAGGATGTTAGACTTTTTCGTTTCTGTGTGCCATACCCAATAACAACGACCTCATCAAGTCCAGTCAACTCACTTGAAAGAGCAAAATCTATGTTTGTTCTGCCATCTACAGAAATTTCCTGAGTAATATACCCGATAAATGAGAATATCAGGGTTGCATTCCTGTCGGCTACAGATAATGAGTACTTTCCTTCTGCATCGGCAATAGCACCAATAGTTGTCCCTTTAATCTGAATATTTACACCTGGCATTGCTTCGCCTGTGGCGGCATCAGTAACTTTACCTGTGACTATTTGTTGCTGAAATTCAGTTCTTGATGCAATTGCCAGTAAGTCATTCTCCAGGGGGTCAGTTGTTAGCAAGATTTTCCTGTCAAGAACTGCATAATTGACATTAGTTCCAGCAAAAAGATCATGGAGAATCTCATCAATCAACTTGTTTTCTCCCTGGACATTAACAACCCTGTTGACATCTATCTGTTTCTGGTTAAAGATAAAATAAAACTCACTTTGTCTTTCTATTTCATCCATTACCTTTTCAAGGGTTGTGTTATCCATGTCAAGCGAAACCTTTGCCACCTGTGCATAGGTATGTGTTGCAAAAACATTTGAAACACTGACCACACAAATAAGGATTGCAATTTTAAGTTCCATGATTAGTTTTTTTAGGGGTGGGTGCGTATACATCCACAAATCAAATTTTTTTTTCATAACTTTGAAAAGTTTTTAGTTAGGTTATTTGTAAAAAAGTAACTTAGCAGTACATACAGGGAAGCGGGTCCATCGCTTTCCTGTTTTGTTGGTAAACTATTGTTTCATAGGCACTATCTTTGATAATTAGTAATAAGGTTATTGGGTCTTAGGGAATATTATCACTTTCATTTTAGTATAAGTTTTGTCAGGCTTGAGATTCGGGTCTTCAATTTTATATCCTATTGGCAAACTACGTTTTAATATGTCCAGAACCTCTTCAAGGCCTTCATCGCAGAAAGTCGCACGCAGCCTGATATCATCAACTAAATTACCATTAACTTCAACATCAATATTATACCACCTTTCAAGTCTCCTTGCAATAACATCTATCGGATCATTCCTGAACACCAGTTTCCCTTCTGTCCATGACACATATTTTATAGGTTCCACTACTTCAGTAGAGATGCCTTTGAGAGTTTTATCAAATATGACCAGATCATTAGGACTCATTGTATAGGACTTATTCATTTCCTTATCATTGAATACCAGTTTCCCTTCCTCAAGAACCACTTCCACATTATTCTCATTATCATAGGATGCAATATTAAAGCGCGTGCCTAAAACTTTAACATTAACTTCATTAGTGTTTACCATAAATGGCCTTCTCTTATTGCTTGAAACATCAAAAAAAGCTTCTCCATTAAGGGTAACCTTGCGATCAGAATTAAAATTCCCACTATATTTAATACTTGAATTGCTGTTTAGCCACCCGGTCGTACCGTCAGGTAAGCTGAACTGTGCGCGTGTCCATGCCGG
Source organism: Bacteroidales bacterium (assembly GCA_038252165.1). Lineage (GTDB taxonomy): Bacteria > Bacteroidota > Bacteroidia > Bacteroidales > VadinHA17 > LD21. The sequence continues at coordinate 6,331 of JBBSAP010000083.1, forward strand.
GGCTTTGATTTCGACCCAGGTTTCTTTCCCTGAACTGTTATTTACATACCCTTTAACGCCCCAAAAAATAGCAAGAGGCAGAATAATTATCCCGGCCAGGCGCACTGACCATTTTAAAAAACCCGAAAGTCTGCTGGCTTTTCTTTCTGCAAACTTTGTATTTATATCATAATGTAATTTGTAAAGAATATGATCCAGATTCTTTTTATCCATATCATCTTCAAACAACAATTCATCAAAATGTTCTGATAAAAATCGCTTCAGTTCTTTCTCTTGATTATTATCGCAAAAAACTTCATCAACGTAGGATGCATCTTTATCAGAATACTCTCCTTTGAAATAACTTCTTACCTTTTCACTATCAAAGCCTATCCCTGTCATACTATCTCTTCTCTAACAATTTTTGATTAAAACTTACAACATTCGTAATATAATTTTCACTTATAATGCTTACATTAAAAAAAAGCAGCCTTCAAAATTGGAAGAACTGCTTTTACCCTAATCTACTAACCAACTAAGCTCAACTTGTAAATAATATTTTGCATCATATTTTCATAATAACTCCGTAAAAATCTTCTTAATATTAGTAATATCCATTCACATCCATTTACACCTATCAGCAAAATGAAAAAAAATAAAATAGTTATCTGTAAGGGTTAATATTCTTTATTTGATTTTCTTCGTTTGCCCCTAACCCTAAAGGGTGCTTGAAAATCAATTACTCCCTTTAGGGATGGGGCAAATAATTGATTTTCAAGCACCACGTCGTTATTATTAAAGATAATCGATAGCTATTTTAATTATGAAATAAATAAAGCAAAAAATAAAAGAACAAGGAGGTTTTCTCTGTTAAGATTTGTTCTGATGAATTTCAGCGCATCTGTCAGTTGATTTTCGACAGTTTTATGGCTTATTTCTAATTCTTCCGCAATTTCCTTAATGCTTAATCCTTCAAACCTGCTTTTTATAAAGATTATCTTTCGACGCTCGGGCAACTGATCGACAAGTTTGGAAATATATTGATATAATGAGTTATATGTTATTTTCTGAGAGGTTTGCATATCTAAATCATCACTGAGACCAGATTTGAAGTACTCAGAAATCTGGACTTTAGTTCTAAAATGTTTTCTTATAATATTAAATGCAATTGTAAACAGATATGATTTAAATGATAGCTTCTCTTTAAGATCCTCCCTTTTCTCCCAGATTATAGTAAAAACCTCCTGAACCAGTTCTTCAGCTTCGTCTTTTGACTTTAAATAACCTAATGCAAAACGATATAAACGGCCACTGTACTCCCTGAATATAGTATTAAACGCCAGGAGGTTTCCCTTTGACAAGCTCTTTACTAACTGCGGCTCATTCTTTATCATATACTACTCCCCCTGTCTGACCTCCAAATAAAGAAGAAACTGTTTGATAGACTTTGAAGGGTAAAGGTAAATTAAAAAGAACTTAGTTTTAAGTTTATGACGACCCTTCATAAGTATATTTTAAAAAAACCGGATATTAAAAGAATAGTTCAGGTTCTGCTGCGAAATAATCAGGGACACTGTCAAATAAATTCACGCCAACGGGAAAACTCATCGAAGGTAAATCCACGCCAGCGATACACGTAATGATTATATTTATGGGCTCGGCGAAGCCAACCGACCGAAGGGAGCTCACCGAATGTCGGGAATCACTAATAAAAATATTGATCGAGGATATTCACATTGGCAGGTTCGAATTTAATACTGCTCAACAACATGAGATTCCTCATTTCTCCGCCTTCCGGCGGATTCATTCGGAATGACACCATCATTTTTGTTTTATTGTCAATCTTGTTACTTATATTCATGATTGCCGATAGTCATTTTTAATAATTACAATTATTTCAAGTATATTTGAAATATCTCTAATAAATAAATAATATTCAATCATATTTTAAAAAATGAAACAAATACTTGAAAAAATAAGAAAATACAATATATGGGATGGCAATGCATTAAACTTTGGTTATGAAAGAAATGATTATCTGAACAAAATAACCGGGTACATTGGAAGTAAACTAATTAAAGTGCTTGTCGGACAGCGCAGGAGTGGTAAAAGTTACATGTTGCGCCAGATAATTCATTTTCTGACTACAAAAAAAGCTGTTAAGCCTGTTAATGTTTTTTATCTTAACAAAGAATTTACAGCATTCGATGAAATAAAAACAGTATCGGACCTGGAAAACCTTTTCGAAATTTACAGAAACCAGATCGCACCTTCGGGGAAGATTTACATTTTCATCGATGAAATCCAGAATATCGAAAGATGGGAGACATTTGTCAATTCCTATTCCCAGGATTTTACATATGAATATGAGTTTTTTATTACTGGTTCAAATTCAAAACTATTATCGGGCGAACTTGCCACTTTACTTTCAGGTCGCTATGTGGAGTTTGAAATTTTACCTTTTAGTTTCCCAGAAACGATTCGCTTTAAAAACCTGAAAATTAACAAAGAAAATTTTGTTAACTATCTTAAAACCGGCGGGTTACCTGAATTGCTCCACATTAATAATGAAGAAATCCAAAGACACTACGTTGACAGCCTGAAAAATACAATCATTTTACGGGATATCGTCGAACGCCATAATATTAAAGATGTATCACTCCTAGAAGATATATTCAAATTTCTGACAGTTAATGTTGGCAATCTGACTGCCATAAGTAATATAATCAACTATTTTAAAAGTAAGCAAAAGAAAACTAACTACGAAACGCTTTCTTCTTATGTTGGTTACCTGACAGATTCTTTTATCCTGCACAAGACCGAAAGGTTTAACATGAGAGGAAAACAAATTCTTGGAGGGGAATGTAAGTATTATCTTAACGACCTGGCATTTAAAAACTATCTTTTTGGTTTTTTACCATCCGATATGGGGAATAACCTCGAAAACTATGTTTTTAATCATCTTAAACGTTCTGGTTATAAGGTGACCGTGGGTGTTTTAAACAATCTCGAAATCGATTTTGTCGCGGAAAAGCCCGATAAAACCATCTATGTTCAGGTTTGCTACCTTTTAACCAGCCCAAAAGTCATCGAAAGGGAATTCGGTAATTTGTTGTTAATAAAAGATAATCACGAGAAAATTGTTGTTTCACTGGATGATGTAAAATTCTCCGATTATGAAGGAATTAAACATGTTCATCCATGGGAATTAGAATAATGTATATGTATCCGACTACAGAGTGTTCGTTATTAAAATTATTTTGAAGCAATTTGTGATTAATGTCACTTAGCCAAATTATCAAAACTCTTTAATGCCCATTATACCTTAGGCAGTTTCCAGGGATCCCTATAGCTGGGAATCAGGTATTTGTTTGCTTCAGAATCGTTTGTAAATTTTGTCCCATCCCATACAAGCTTTTTACCTGTCCGGTAGGCAATATTACCCAAAGCTGAAAATTTCGCAATATGTGCACCGATCTGAATACTTGCATTTGTGTTCGGATTCCGGGTTATTATGCAGTCGAGATGATTCTTTACGTGGTTGCTCAAACCTTTTCCTGTGCCTCTCTTCAAAGGCACTGCTTCCATCCGGGTCTTCCCATTTACCTTTTCAGGAATTACTTCCCATCCACCACGGTCCACCACAAGAGTACCATTTTCGCCGACAAATCCTAAACCATGGTTGCGTCCATAGGCACCATCATCAATTCCTATTGCATGATCCCATAAAACATTGAATCCGTCGAACTCGTATATCGTTTGAAGGCTGTCGGGTGTTTCGCAGGCATCATCAGGATAACCATATTTACCTCCCATGGCCATTATTGATTTCGGGGCAGTTACATTCATTCCGAAAAGTGCATAGTCCAGAAGATGAACGCCCCAGTCAGTCATCAGTCCGCCTGCATAATCCCAGAACCATCTGAAAGTAAAATGAAACCGGTTCCTGTTAAAAGGTCTTTTGGTTGCCGGACCGAGCCACATGTCATAATCAACACCAGCCGGAACAGGCTCATCTGCAAGAACGGGAATTGAGGGGCACCAGCCCTGATATGAGAAGACCCGAACGAGCCTTATTTTGCCCAGCTTGCCTGAATTAATAAAACTGACTGCATCCTGCCAGTGAGTATCGCTTCTCTGCCATTGTCCCACCTGAACCACTCTTTTATATTTTTCTGCAGCTTTGACCATAAGGTTACACTCCTCAATTGTCCGTCCGATAGGCTTTTCACAATAGACATCCTTTCCTGCCTCACATGCAGCTACCATCTGAATACAATGCCAGTGATCGGGTGTTCCTACTATAACAAGATCAATATCCTTGTTATCTATCAGTTTTCGCCAGTCCTTATAAAGATTTGCCGGCTTTTTCCCCCGGATCTTTTCGACATCCGATGCCCTCCGGTTAAGCACTGCATCATCTATATCGCATAAGGCAATGCATTCAGTCTGGGGATTTTCGAGAAAGGCGCTCAGGTCGCTCCATCCCTGTCCGTTACATCCGATAACTCCTATATTGATCTTATCGCTTGCCTGGAATCCTTTCATTGAGCCTGAAACAGACGGTGCAAATGTCAGTCCGGCAGCAGCAATTGCACTGTTTCTTAAAAATATACGTCGCGTAGTCATAATAAAAATGAGTTATTTGATTTATACACTATCTTAAAGAACTGAAAATCTGTAAATTGTCCTGGTTTTATAAGTTTCTCCCGGATTCAGCACCGTTGATGGAAATTCAGGATGGTTCGGACTGTCGGGATAGTGGCCTGATTCAAGACAGAAACCTGTTCTGAAATCATACTCTATACCTCCATGGCCTTTATCAGCTCCGTTAAGGAAATTGCCAATATAAAGCTGCAGCCCAGGCTGATCGGTTATTACTTCAAGTACCCGTCCGGTGACTGGCTCAAAAACAAGGGCATCAACTTCTTCCTTGTTATCAAGGACGAAGTTATGGTCGTATCCCTTCCCAAGGATAAGCTGATCATAGTTTTCGTCAAGTCTCTCGCCAATCGTATGAGGCTTTGTAAAGTCAAAAGGGGTTCCGGCCACAGGACGGATCTCACCTGTCGGGATCATTACAGAATCCACAGGTGTAAAATATGATCCTCTCAATGTCAGAATATGGTCAGTGATAAGTCCGTTGCCTGGTCCATGCAAATTGAAATATGCATGATTTGTTAAATTTACTACAGTTGGTTTATCGGTAGTGCATTTATAATCCATAATAATTTCATTATAATCGTTCCAGGTATATATTATCTCGGCATCCACATTCCCGGGAAAGCCCATTTCCATGTCAGGGCTGTGATATGTGAACTTCACTGCCGGAAATTCGCTGTTTTTCAGCACCTCCGTATTCCAAACTACGCTTTGCCATCCCCCTGGCCCGCCATGAAGAGTGTTGGGTCCGTCATTCTTTGGAAGAGTATATTCCACACCATTAAGAGTGAATTTCCCATTTGCTATCCTGTTGGCATACCTGCCTACTGTTGAGCCGAATGATGAATTGCCATCCCGGGTTTCTTCAAAAGTATCATACCCAAATGTGATATTGGCCTTCTGGCCTTTCCTGTCAGGCACTTCAATCCAGTTGATTTTAGCTCCATAATTTGTGACCTTTAATACATTACCCAGTTTGTTTGTAAGTGTTATCAGGTATACATCCTTGCCCTGGTGGTTACCAAAAACCTCCTGTCTTACATTGTTTTTTGACGAGTTGGAGCAGCCGGTAAATAAGGCAATGGCAACAACGAGTGCTGACAATAGCAGATTCTTTTTCATCATATATCAGATTTAATTGTATAAAATTAATAAAAAGTAATTCAGATCAAATTATAAATTATTGGTTCGTGCGAAATTGCTGAGCCGGCATTCCAGCACTGTTGAACAAAGAAGCTGAAGCCCTGTCTCTCCAGCAGTATCTTACTGATACAGGTTCAGCAACTTTTTGTGATGTTAACCATACCTCATTTTTTACGATCTTTGCCTCCGCTTTATAGTACCTTCCATCCTTCCCGGCAATTTCAAACTCTGATAATTTACCATTTTTTGTATTAAGGCTGTTCAAAGTATAGTCAAACTGAACCTTGATTGTCCTTCCGTCAATAGTCATCGATTTGTAAACAGGACCCTGAAAATCGATTTCTTTTCCATAGCTTTTTGCAAGGGCAATGTTTGCAAGCCTGTCTCCAACCTCTTTCTTGAAAGGTGGATGAATATTCATGACGGTAGCAATATCGAGTGTAACTGCCATACCTGTATTCGGAAGCTGAAGAGCTTTTTCCTGGGCTTCGCGGAGATAAGCGGATTCCGTTGAATCAGCACCTCCATAAACATATGGAGCTATCTGGACATAATAGAATGCGAGATCTTCTATACCCCAGGCGTCCCTCCAGTTCCTGATCATCAGTGGAAAGATTTTTGAGTATTGATCTGCTCTTCCTACATTTGCTTCACCCTGGTACCAGATTGCTCCCTTAACAGGATATTTAATCAAGGGATTGATCATGCCATTGAATAATGATGAAGGAGTTGAGGCACCGATCGTTTTTGGCCTTTTAACTGCTGAAAATTCATTTTTAGTCAGATCAAGCATATAAAACCTGTTTCCGATCAGCTCAGCAACCGGTTGAAATCTCCATTCACCATCCAGGCTTATCTGAACCTTATCATTATCTTTCAGGGCAAGCTTCATCGATCCGGGTTTTCCCCATATCCCGCCGCCACCCTGATTATCCAGTACACGGACCGCAATAGTGTTGGAACCTGCTTTCACAATGTCCTTTGGGACTTCATAATTTCTTTCAGTCTGATAGAAACCTGATACTTCATGTGAGCCGACAAGCTTACCGTTAAAGTAAGTCCTGTCCATATCATCAATGGGGCCAAGGATAAGGGCAAGGTCTTTGCCTGCCATTTGTCCCGGTATTTCCACATTTTTGCGAAACCATACTGCTCCGTCAAAATCACCTGTTACTGTTTCAAACTGACCAGGAAGGTTCATCACAGGCCAGCTGCTGTCGTTGAACTCAGGCAAGGGGACGTTCTCATCATTGAAAACGAGATCCTTCCATTGCTCTTCGCCGGTCTTGTCGGCAGCCAGTTGCTGATGCCCGTTCAGCCAGGACTGGTATTCTGAAAGAAGAGGAATTGACTCTTTTATTCCCTTGATTTCAGAAACAAATTCACCAGCCTTTTCGAGAACTTCCGACGACATCCATGCTTCAGCGGGTGTGCCGCCCCATGCCGATTCTATAAGTCCGACCGGGATATCTAATTCATCATGAAGCTTCTTCCCGAAGAAATATCCGGCAGCACTGAACTGGCTGACTGTCGACGGACTGCAGACTTCCCACCTACCGTCGCACTCTTCCAGGGGCTCACCTGAAACTTTCCGCTGAACAATGAACAGACGGATTTCAGGTTCCGATGCCGAGGCAATAGTCTGAGCTGAATACATTATAGTATCATTAGGAGGCCATCCTGCAAGAGGCATCTCCATATTTGACTGTCCCGAGCAGACCCACACTTCACCAATTAGAATATTTTTTAAAGTCACACTTGTATCTTTTGCTGCTATTGTAATTGTATATGGACCACCGGCTTCAGGCGTGGCAAGTGATACGGACCATTTGCCATCCTCTCCTGAGACAGCCTGCCCATTTGCCTGCCAACTGGCAGATACGTCAATTTTATTGCCGGGCAATGCTTTGCCCCATATTTTGATATCTCTTTTCTGCTGAAGAAGCATATTATCGCCGATCAGAGAAGGAAGCTCAATCCCGGATGGCTTTTTGCCACATCCGGCTAATGCAATCAGAATAAAAAGTCCAAGGATTTTAAGTCTCATAATAATATTTATTGATTACTGTTTTCAGGATGATGAATATAATTATTCTATATGAGTACCAGGAATCATACATAAAATATTAATTGTTTAAAGAAATTAAACCCCCTTCCCCTGCCTACCGGCAGGCAGGCAACCTTCCCCCACGGGGAGGGCCGAGCGTTTAGAACCAGCCCGGTGGGCTGGTTTAGCGAAGGAGCCAGATTGCAGGGATGGCCATCGCGGCAAACCGGCCTGTTCGCTAAAATAGCCTACA
>JBBSAP010000084.1:0-14398 GCA_038252165.1 Bacteroidales bacterium
CAGAAATGGACAGTCACCAGTTTCTGACTATACATTTTTGCTCCATTGGTCAGAATAGGGAAAAGGATATAAATAGCTGAATAGAGAGTCATTGTTAATCCGACAAGGATAGCAACATGCACATGCGGGCCAATAACCCATTGTGTATTATGAAGAATTCTGTTTAGTCCGACATCAGCCTGCATTATTCCTGCAGGAACTGCCAGCGCAAATCCCAGTAATCCACCTAAAAGGAATTTCAGAGGATTTGTCATTTTTAATGGTCTGGCACTCCATAGAGTTGCCAGAGTTATGAAGAAGGCAAGGCCCTGCGTTATAAGTTCAAAAGCAGTCACCATTTCGCCCGATAATACTTTAAGCATGGCAGGCTGAGCCTGATCAGATAACAGGTGATGCGACCACACGGTCCAGGATACTATCAATTCCACAAGTAAGGCAGCTCTTGCTATATTTTGCATGAAAAGTGGTTTCCCGCTTATCATTGTGGCTAGCAGATACCATGTGCCTGCCACAAAAATCAGCACTAATCCGTCAGCAATCAGATCGAGTCCCCACCAGAACCAGTTTTTATATAGCAGAGCATCAATGGCAGTACTTTTGAGATCAAAGCCTAAAATTGCTGCAACCATATAAACAAGTATAAGTACACCTGTAAAGAGTATGATTGCAGTATTCAGTGCCACATCAACACTGCCTCTTGCCACAGCAGCAACAGGAAGAGGAACAAGGTGTTCCTTTTTATTTTTTGTGAACAGGTTTTTAAAACCGGTAATACCAAGTGCTGAAGCAAGTAACGCTTTTGATGGTTGTTTTTCCCAACCTTCAGGAGTATAAACTATTGTTTTGAATATATTTATTACGAAAAACGCACTACCAACCATTACGAGAGCTATCCCGGTAATAAAAAAGGTTCCGCCCCAGACACTGAACTGGGTGAAATCGGCAGGTAATGGCCAGTAGAGGGTATAAAGCGGAGCATAATGACTTACAAAACCGGCAAACCAGAAAATAAATGTTCCGGCAGTAATAAGAATAAAAGTCCAGTTACCAAGTTTTATACTCCATAATGGTTTCTTCATCAGGAATGGAACAAGGAAGAGGAAAGCCCCAAAGACTATCGAATAAGTTGAGCCAAAAATTCCAACAAGCGGATGTGCCGTAAGAATGGCAAAGAACTGGGATTCTGTAATAAATGGCAGAGGTTTGACTTCATAAAGCCTCATAAGCATTCCTTCAATTATTACAAATCCAAAATAGATCAGACCAACCACAACAAAGCGGAGTGTCAGTTTTTGCATCGGGGTAAGAGTTTCTGACTTGAAAAGTCCCTCTTCTCCATTTATAAATGTCTGAATAAAACTCATAGCAGTTAAGATTTAAGATTTCGGAATAGTTAGTGTTAATTTGTTGAAGTGGCTGGTAAAACCTGAACAGCATCTTTCTTAATCATAAAGACACCCTTTGGACCCGAATACTCCGTAGAACGGATCGAATAAACTCCTTCCCTGTCAAAATGCCATAAAATATCATTCCTGTGACCCGGAACTACCTGCATCTGAAACATCATACTGTTATCGCTCCTGAAAAGGCCAAACCCGTATGTCAGATCTTCTGACTGAACATCGAAAAGAACTTTGTCGTCAACATTTATTACCAGTTTTTCTGATGGCAAAATGAACTGATGGTCTTTTACTGTAATAACAAATGTTTTGTCAGGCTTATAATCCGACCGGTTCAGATCCATCTCAGCCCACGGGATGGTATTATAAGTTATCAGGTGAAGTGATACACCCAGAACAGTTAGAAACCCGACAAAAGTGTAAAATATTGCCGGTTTGACAGCAAGTCCTTTGCCCTTCCCTGTAACCTTTATAGCGAACCAGGCAACCAGAAGGATCATGACAATACAGTAAAAAGTATATGCCAGTGTTTGTCCAATGAGAACCATTTTTGAGTCAACCATACGACCTCCTTTTAATTAATATTTGTGTTAATTGTTACTATTTTATATCATTTTATTAAAAAAAATTAATCCTTTCTTTTTACCATATAGGCCAAAGATGTTTCTTTCAATACTTTAAGTATATCATTCCTGGCGTTTTCCCACACTGAGTGCATAGAACATTCGTTATTAAACGGGCAACTTGTAAATCCCAGAATGCACCTGTTCAGACTTTCAAGCCCATCAGTTGCATCAATAATGTCGGCAAGAAAAATCTCATCCCTGGGTTTACTGAAAACAAATCCGCCATTTCTACCCCTTATACTGTGAATGAAACCCTTCCTGGAAAGGTTGGCGAGTATCTGACGAAGGTACGGATAGGGAATAGTAAGCTTTTCGTGTAGGAAGGAAGCGGACATATTCATCTCATAATGTGCTGCCATATAACTCAGTACATTTAGGGAGTAAGATGCTGTTTTACTGAAATTCATAAATGATACCCGTATGTAGCATATTGTACAAAAATATGAAATAGATTCTGAAATAAAAGGATTACTGTTATTTATTTCACAGAACTTAAATTATTTCTGTCATGAGTCAATTGAGTTCATAAATTTGAATAAACTAACTTCGTGGACAAAGTATTCTTAATCAAATGTTATGAACCCCTGAGCAAGCTCCGGACATTAAGAATGGCGTAAGCACCGGGAAACCGAGTTTACGAGCTCGGCGAAGCCAATTATACCTTTCCTTAGCTTCCGCCGAATCTTTACCGAAGGCGGATTTAAACAATAAACCCCGGAGCTGATTTCCGATGGCTGGATATAAGTTATTGTTTTCAATAATAACTAATCCTGCAAACAACGTAATGAATATCCTAATCTTTTTTCATACTTCCCTCTGGATACAACTGGTGTACCCCAACTTATTTCTAACGCCCATGCGTTGGTGGCAGAGGATTCTGTTGAACTCCACCGGAATCACACCTCATATACTTTTCTGTCAGCCATATGATCAAAAAGATAATCATGCAAGCCACCTGGTAAAGCTGTAAAACCACTTTCGCTACAGAGAACAAAACATGAACTTTTTCCTTTTTAGCATTTAATTACCACCATCCTTCCCGGAGAACCCCATCCATTGCGATGGGTTTACCCAAAAATCTTCATCAGACCAGCGCTGGGCTTAATAAAAAAACTTCGCATGTATTTTTCTTAATTATTAAATAACTTTGGTATTCATAAGACTCATTCCGGAGTTATAAATAGTATCAATCATGAAATACGTTTTAATTGTCTTTTTCCTTTTTAATCTGAAACCGGAGCCTGGCTGGAGCATCAATTCCTTTGCAAAATGGACACAAACTGAACTTGTACTCGATAATGGGGTAGTCCAGCGGGCTATTAAGCTCCCTTCGCCGGAAGGAAACTTTGTAACATCCTCATATAAGCCTGTAAATGGTGATTTTGATTACTTTCTGACGACCAATACTGACTTTCAGTTTGAGGTTAATGATACTGTTTATTCCGGGAGAGGAAACTGGAAGCTGAAAGATATCCGGACTATAGAAGATTCTGAAGAGGGAAACGGAGCATCTGTAACTCTTCTTAGTCAGGATAAAAAAGTTGAACTGACAATAAAATATTTACTCTATCCCAATTCACCTGCAGTACGGAAAAGCCTTACTGTTAAAAATTTAACAACAAATCCGGTGAAGCTTGAGTCGGTTGATATAGAAAAGTTTGAGGTGCCGGGCTATTATCCTGTTACCTACAGCTGGATTTATCATGATTACGGAAGGAGAAGATTCATAGGTAATTATAATGGTGGAAAACAGGATGCACTAATTATAGTGCACGATATGAATACAGAACAGGGTATTGTTCTCGGAAATGAGGCAACTGGTGTTCTAAAACACACTTCAGTATTCTGGGAGTCGCAGGATATATGCATCGGACTGACTCACAAAAACTCTCTTTTCCCGTTCCGGAAATGGATTGAAAGCGACGAATCGTTTGAAACACCTCAGGTCTTTACTATGGTTTATAATAACCAAAAGACCCCTGATGAGATACTTAATACTGCTGTACCCGATTTTGTTCGCAAGTACATGGGAATAAGGCTCTCAGAACTTCAGGAGAAGCCGACTTTTGTGTATAACACCTGGGAACCTTTCTATAAAAATATTAATGAAAAGCTTGTAATGGAACTGGCTAAGGCGGCTGCAGATGCCGGAATGAAAGAATTTATTATTGATGATGGCTGGCAGGACAGTTATGGCGACTGGGGTATAGACTACAAGAAATTTCCTAACGGACTTAAACCTGTTTTTGACTATATTAAATCGCTTGGAATGAAGCCCGGGTTATGGGTCAGCATCGGAAGCGCCGCAACTTCGAGTAAGGTATACAAAGCACATCCTGAATGGTTTGTTACCGATAAAGATGGTGCTCATACATCTTTGCATGCACCAGGAGACAAAGAGAAATTCACTGCATGTTTTGGGACAGGATGGTATGATTATATCAAAGAAATATTACTGAAAATGGCTGTCGAATACGGGCTTGAGTATTACAAGCTCGATTTTGCAGTAGTAACAAGTGCCTATACTTATGATCATAAACAATCGGGCTGCTATTCGACAAATCATCCGGGTCATAAGGATCATAATGAATCGCTCTATACAAATTATGAACATCTCTGGAAGTTGTTTGATGAACTTCATGCCGCAAAGCCTAGCCTCTTTATTGATTGTACCTTCGAAACTCTTGGAGGAACACAGGCAATAGACTATGCCCTGGTGAAACATGCTGAAGGCGACTGGCTGTCGAATTTTGAAGGAGCCGCAGGTGAAAAAACCGATATCAGGATCCGGAATATGGCCTGGTGGCGTTCACCCGCGATGCCGGCAACAGCACTTGTAATAGGTAATCCCCAAATGCAGGATCGGGGATGGGAAACACATATAAAATCTATTGCAGGGGCTCTTCCCATAATGCTTGGTGACCCAAGAAAACTTTCAAGTGACGACCAGAAGAGATATCGTGGATATGCTGACTGGCTTCAGCTTATGGAAACAAAATACAACATCATGAGTTTCCGTCAGGATCTGCCCGGATTCGGAGAGCCGATGGAAGGAATGTGGGATGGGTTTCAACGTATCAATACCGAAACAAAAGATGGTGGAATAATTGGTGTATTTCGTCATGGCTCAGTTGAGACAAAACGTATTGTTACAGTGAATTGGCTTGATCCGTCAGAAACTTATCTGGTTAAATCTACTGACGGAAAGGTAGTTGCCTCATTATCAGGCAGTGAGCTTAATGTGAAAGGCTTCACTGTAGCACTTGATGAACTATATTCAGGAGAGCTTTTTGAGATTTGCGTAAATAAAACTGATCTTTCTGCTAAATAAGATACTGTCCGTCCCCTTGCCTACCCTGAATTCTAAAGATTTAATTTAATCAATAATAAATATGAAAACAGTCTTCAACTTCTTAATTATCTGCTCTCTGCTTTTTCTTCTCTCTTCATGCTCGGGATCAAAAAATAAAATCTTTCTCGATGAATTGGATCTATCCCTTATGAAAACCGGCCGGGGAATCCCTCAGATAAACAAATCGTATAAGGAGACTCCTTTATCAGTTGGGAATCAGGTTTATTCGCGTGGTGTAGGGACTATTGCCACAAGTTCTTATCTGATCAATGTTAACAGGACTGGAAAATCATTCCACTCAAAAGTTGGTGTGGATGACAGCTCAAATGAGAGAGGTTCAGTAGTCTTTTATATTCTTGGTGATAAAAAGATCCTTTGGGAAAGCGGCCTGATGAGGAAGGGGGACAGTGCTAAAGTTGCAGATCTGGATATAAGAGAAATTTCAAAGATCGGGTTACTGGTATCTGATGGGAACGATGGTAATTCAAGAGATTATGCAAACTGGATCGACACTAAAATCGAATATTCGGGAATAGTTCCCACAACGGTACCTTCAAATATAATTGCAGAGGGTGAGGTCCTTACACCTGCAGCGCCTGCAGAACCACGTGTTAACGGACCAAAGATCTCTGGAATGCGCCCCGGCTCTCCTTTTCTTTATCGAATTCCGGCAACAGGTGAAAGACCTATGTCATTTGATGTTAAAGGACTTCCCGGATCACTGAAACTGAATAGAGAAACGGGGATAATAACAGGAAGTATTTCAAAACCCGGCAGATATAGTGTCGAATTGGTTGCAAAAAATAACAAAGGGGAGTCGAGGCGTCCATTGACAATTGTTGTTGGGAATACTCTGGCGCTCACTCCTCCGATGGGTTGGAACAGCTGGTATATACATTATAATCGTGTAAGTGATTCCCTAATGCGGCTCGCTGCAGATGTCATGATATCTTCCGGAATGGCTGATCACGGATATCAGTATGTAAATATCGATGACTGCTGGATGAGAAAAGAACAATCGGATGACCCTGATCTTGGAGGACCATTACGTGATAAAAGCGGGATAATCCTGGCAAATAGAAGATTTCCCGATATGAAAGGACTTACTTCATATATTCATGATAAGGGTCTGAAAGCAGGGCTGTATATCTCGCCAGGCCCTACAACATGTGCAGGATTTGCAGGTAGTCTGGGACACGAAAAGCAGGATGCTGAAACCTTTGCTGCCTGGGGATATGATTTCCTCAAGTATGACTGGTGCTCGTACGGAAGCGTGGTTAAGGGCAGAACTACCGAAGATTTTAAAGCCCCTTATAAACGCATGTGGTCGCTGCTTCAGGAAATTAATCGTGATATCGTTTTTAATCTCTGTCAGTACGGCATGGGGGAATCGTGGAAATGGGCAGGTGAAGTTGGCAATTCGTGGCGTACCACTGGTGATCTGGGATTGGAGTCATCAAGTACAATGCCGGGTTTTTTCAATATTGGAATCAGCAATGCCAGGCACAACGAATATGCCCGCCCGGGTGCATGGAATGATCCTGATTATATCCTTATAGGATGGGTCGGAAGTGCAAATTCAATGGGTGAAGGCGAAAAAACCGCCCTCTCCCCTGATGAACAATATACCTACATGTCTATGTGGTCATTAATGGCTTCCCCCCTGATCTTCAGCGGAGATATGTCAAAGCTCGACAAATTTACCCTGAATGTATTATGCAATAATGAAGTAATTGATATTAATCAGGATGTTCTTGGTCGTCAGGCAAAGATCCTTAAATATTCAGATAATGAATTAATTATGGCAAAGGATCTGGAAGATGGATCCAAAGCAGTCGGCCTTTTTTATGTGTCAGGCAACCCTCCTGTTCCTGCTGATTATTTTGAATAGGAACCACAGAAGTTGCCAAAGAAAATACAAATCAGCCTTAATGAAATAGGAATTGCCGGAAAAGCAAATGTAAGAGATGTCTGGAGGCAAAAGAGCCTGGGATCGTTTGAAAATTCATTCGAGGTTGATGTTCCATGGCATGGCGTAGCATTTATGAAGATAAGTAAGGAATAATAATTGTAAATCTTAAAAATATGCACAGACCTCGGATTATATTTATTCTGGTAATAGTTTTGACTTTGCAAATTGTCAGAGCACAGGAACCCCGCACGGTTATAAGTCTTAATGGCACCTGGGAATTTGATCAGACAGCAAATGCCTTTCCTCCTGAGGAATTTACCAGAAAAATTCCAGTTCCGGGATTGATCCATCTTGCTGAACCACGTATTGAGGAGTATGATAAATTCTTTAAACGTCCGGGGAAAGCTGAATCTGTAGAACAATTTAACCTGTATAACCTCGACTATACACCCCGTTACAGTTGGTACATGAAAAAAGTTTTTATCCCAAAGGATCTTGATAACAAAGAAGGGATGATCACAATAAAGAAAAGTCAGTATGTAACCCAGGTATATATTAACGGAATGGATATGGGCACTTCAATGGCATGTTACACTCCCGTTGAATTTCCTGTTAATAAAGCTGTAAAGTTTGGTGCAGAAAATGAGATCCTGATAAGAGTCGGTGAGCGGACCTGGCTTCCTGCCGAGGCGGCAGGGGGAACTGATAAGGAAAAGGAGCATTATCTCCCAGGTATCTGGGATGATGTATTGCTTTCATTCACAGGGAATATACGAATTAACAGGTTACTTGTTCTTCCTTCTGTGGAAAACAAAAAACTAACTATTAAAACGCAGGTGAGAAGTCTGATACCGGCACAGATATTTTATGGTGATCCGATGAATGATTCTGTTAGGATTGAAGTATTGATAGCTGAAAAGATCTCAGGCAAAAAGGTCGCATCTGTGCAGGGAAAATTCTCAGTTAAAAGAGACAATCTTACTGAAATGGTGCTGGAACTTCCATTTGCTCAGTTCACTTCCTGGACACCCGAAAAACCATTTCTGTATATTGTAACTGCCAGACTTATAACAAAAACTGGTGTTTCTGACGAAATAAGTCATCAGTTTGGAATGCGTGATTTTACGACTAGAGGTAAGTTCTTTTACCTGAATGACGAAAAGTATATTCTTCGGGGAACGAATATAACACTTCAGCGGTTTTTCGAAGATCCCGACTGCGGGAATCTTGTGTGGGACAGGGAATGGGTGAAGAAGCTTCTTGTTAATTACCCGAAACAGCTCAGCTGGAATACAATGCGTATCTGTGTGGGAATTGTTCCCGATTTCTGGTACGATATTGCCGATGAGTATGGTTTGTTATTTCAGAATGAATGGCTTTACTGGCAGAACCATGGTTGGGATGATCAGATAAGGAAAGAATATACCGATTGGGTATGGACCGATGGAAACCATCCCAGTATTGCTATCTGGGATGCCATTAATGAAAACACGGATAATTTTATTGGCAATACTCTTATTCCCGACCTTAAGAAACTTGATCCAACGCGGATATGGGATGCCGGGTACATGAGAGAGGGCCTTATGAAAACTGATGAAATGGATGAGCCGCATCCGTATATGGGAAGAGTGAGCAAGAGCAATATGGAACCGCTAAAGGATTTTTATCCGCTCGGCGATCTTGATTTTAAACCCCAGTCAATTAAAATGATCCGGACGGCAAGCGTCCCTCAGCTGGCAAATGAATATGGCTGGATATGGCTGTGGCGCAACGGGATGCCAAGCAAGCTTACAGTTAATGAGTATAATTATTACCTTGGACCTGATTCTTCGCCGGAGCAAAACCGTGAATTCCAGGCTTATTATATGCAGCTCGAAACTGAATGGCTGAGAAGTGAACCCGAGCTGGCAGGTGTACTTGCATTCTGTTATCTTGCCAACAACTACGGCTATACAGGCGATTGGTTCATGGACAATATCGAAGATTTGAAACCAACTCCGACCCTGAACTGGTTCAGACATGCCTTTGCACCAACTGCGGTGTTCATAAATCTTACAGATGAGAGGTATGTCAAGCTGATTGACTTTCATCAGCCGGGAGAAAAGCTATCGTTTAAACTGGCAAAGATCAATGATCGTAATAAAAATGTTACAGGTAAAGTCACTCTAAAAATTCTGGACAGTGACGGTAAAACAGTATCAAAGTCCAGTTTGGCTGTCACTTTTTCAGCTTTTGAACGTGCTTCGGATTTTGCCGAAATTTCACTGCCGAAGAAACCAGGAGGTTATTTATTGATAGCTGAATTCCTTGCTAATGGCAACACTGATCCGGTAATATCAAGAAGATACATTAAAGTTGGGAAAGTGTCAGAATATAATTATTTTGACATGGAAACTTCCGGTCTTAAATAACCATATATTTGCTGCCCTGACTACTGTTCAGCAGGCTGCAATAGCTGCTGAATCATTACATAGACTATGATAAAAATCGGGTTTTCAAGAGCTTCAGCTGAGGAAAAATATCAGCTGTACATAAAATGGCTTAAGAGCAACGATCAGTCATTTGAGTATATTAACATTTACAGGATGGATATCCCGGATGCATTGGAAGTATTGGGGAATTGCCCGGGATTTGTGCTGACTGGAGGAGCTGACATACACCCTGCACATCATGGAAAGGGAGAGGAAGAGAATCGCTCGGTTCTTCGCTTTGCCTTGTTTCCTGAAACAAAATATGCATTTGAAGTGTTTTAATTAAGAGAAATAGCCTCAGTAAAAATTTGAATATTACAAATAAAGAAGTAAGTATCAGGATTATTAAACAACTAAAATCATCAGTGCCATTATAAATTAATGATTGTTCTTTGAATCCTTAGTAGATCCAGGTTGTAGAGTTTATTTGTTAAGTGTCGATTTGAAATTGATTTTATATCTATTGCCGTTGGCAAACCAACGGCATATCAGCCTCATCTTAAGGGACTTTAGTCCCTCATGTTGGACTAAAGAGGCTGTGTGAAAATCGAATTCTGCTTTTATGGCAGGAGATTCCTCGTCCCGGAATCCCGGAACTCGGAATGACAATGCTATTTTATGGATTGTGGGAAGAAGCAGGGGCGTTTTGAAGGTAATTTGCCAGAAATAGAAATATCTATTGCAAAACGCCCCTGCTTCTTCCCACTTCCGCCTAAAACTAAATGCCTGTCATTCCGAATTGAGTCCAGCAAGGCGTGACGAAATGAGGAATCTCCTTAGTGGGTTTTAACACAGCCTCTAAAGCCATCGGTAATTTAAAAACTTTAAATAGTAAATATTATGGCAACAGAATCGGGAACCAGGGAAAATCCGTGGAAATTGAAAACTCCCCCACTGACATCGGAATACGAAATGTACAAAGATGTTAAAGATGGGAAAGAAGTAATTGTTTGTATTGTAGGCAAAACAACACTGCTGTACGATTACAGTTCTCTTAAGGATCTTCATACAATGCTTAAAAACTATGGAGACTGGATGGAACTTGGAAGTGCAGATGAACAGAAGACAGCAAAAGAAGGAACTGTTGAAGCATGGGGCCGGTCAGAAAAGAATCCGGTTAGTGGCTGGTATGGACTTAAAAAAGGACTCAGGGGTCGCTTTGGAATGTATGTTCCGCCATTAATGGAAAAACTTGGACTAGCTGAGGTAACACACGATGCTAAAGGAAATAAAATGAAAGCAAAGTAAATTAATAAAGGACTATTAATTTTAAAGTCAACTGCAATTGCATTTATGTAACTAACAATTCCGGTTATTCCTTGTTCCCAGGGTAATTTTGGAGTCCCCTGAATTATGAAGAATATTGAAACAAAACAAACTAAAATTGAGGGTAAAACCTATTCATTATTTGGGAATTCAGATTCAACCGAAGCTTATTATCAGCTTATTTCAACATTGGCTGATAAAATCCTTGAAAATAATCCGGATATATCTTCTGTAATTGAAATTTTAATCCGGTATTCATCCAAAAAGCGGTATTTGCAGAAAATACTCAGGAACCCTGTTCGCGATGAATTAATTTCTGACTGGATCAACCTTATTGATTCAAAATTAAAACAATTTACTCAAAAAACCCAGGAACATTTAAAAGGGTTACCTCTTTCTAAAGCATTGGACAGGCGTCTGGCCACTACACGCGAGCAGTATCATTTATATATGCTCGAAATAGAATTGACCAACAGACTGAATTCTACCGGATTCAATAACGCGGACAGAAAAATTGCCTTGATGCCTTATTGTTTACAGGATTTTACTGTCAGCTGCAAAGCTGACAAAAAGGGATTTGATTATCAATGCAAATGTTGTTCTTCAATATGTTTTCAGAATCATGCAAGTTCCATCCTGAAAAAATACAATATCGAGCCATTTATCTGGATGGGTGGCAGTATAAAAGAATTGGCAAAGTCAACCTTCAGTGATAGTAAGAGTTTCGGGATACTAGGAATTGCATGCATTCCCGAACTGGTCTGGGGAATCAGAAAATGCAGCAAATATAAAATCCCTGTTGTCGGAATACCACTGAATGCAAATCGCTGTGTGCGTTGGTTTGGAGAATTCTTCCCGAATTCCATAAATCTGGATGAAGTGGAAGAACTCATTATTCCTCCGGAATAAAAACTACTTTTCGACAAAAACAAAAAGGCAATTGCAAACTGGGATAAATTTTCACGCTCTGTAAAAAGGGCTATCTTAGAGTGAATTTCAAATGCAAAGCGACCGGAAACAAGAAAGAAACGAATTGATGAAACAGTTGAACTTGCAGGTAAAAACATAAAAGCAAATCAGTATTTCCGACCAGTGTAGATTCTTTGTAGATTTGTGAATAATCCGTTGATTCTATGAAGAAGATTTATTTGTTCTTTTTACTTTCCACTTTTCTATTTCCTGTGAGCAACTATTCCCGTACAAAAATATCGGTGCACGGTGAAGATCCTCATCCCTTTTCAATTCTTACCATCTGTGGCTCCCCTGGTGAATTGGATGAGAAATCAAATTTGATCCAGGGAAAAGAATACCATGTATCTATAAAAGGCAGTGATGCGAATAATGGATCTGTCTCAATGCCATTTAAAACCATTTCTGCAGCTGTTAAAGTTGCTTTCCCGGGTGATACAATTACTGTTCATTCAGGTACCTACAGGGAATGGGTTAACCCCCTAAGAGGTGGGGAAAGTGACACGAAAAGAATCGTTTACAGGGCAGCGCCTGGTGAAAAAGTCGAGATAAAAGGTTCAGAGATAATTACAGGATGGAAAAAAGAGAAAGATGGAGTATGGAAAGTTGTCATACCCGATACCTTTTTCGGTGATTATAATCCATATCAGGACTCTGTTTATGGCGACTGGTTCAACCGGCAGGGAAGGATTCATCATACCGGAGAGGTATTCCTGAATGGCAAGTCTCTTTACGAAAAGGAGACCTTTGACAAAGTTTTGAATCCGGCTGCCGATAAAAATATTGCTGATTCAACCGGGTCAACGTATACCTGGTACTGTGAAAACAATGACAATAATACGATCATATGGGCCAACTTCCATAAATTCAATCCATATAAAGAGCTTGTCGAGATAAGTACCCGGAGAACTGTTTTTTACCCCGATAAACCCGGGATTAATTTTATAACAATCAGCGGATTCAACATCAGCCAGGCTGCCACACAGTGGGGTGCTCCTACTGCTGAACAGGTTGGAATGATCGCTACTCACTGGAACAAAGGCTGGATTATCGAGAACAACATTATTCACGACTCCAAATGTTCAGGAATCACCCTTGGCAAAGAGAGGGGAACAGGACATAATGTATGGAGTGCCGACGCTGAAAATGTCAACAGGGATGGGAACATCCATTATATTGAGGTTCTTTTCAGGGTGCTCCGCAATGGCTGGAATAAGGAGACTATTGGTTCGCATATTGTAAGGAACAACATCATTTTCAACTGCGAGCAGACAGGCATGTGCGGAAGTATGGGCGCTGCATTCAGCACGATAGAAAATAACCATATTTATAATATCTGGACAAAAAGACAATTCTCGGGTGCCGAGATAGGCGGGATAAAATTCCATGCAGCTGTTGATACCTATATTAAAGGGAATCGTATCCACAACTGCGGAAGAGGTATCTGGCTTGACTGGATGACCCAGGGTACAAGGGTCTCAGGCAATCTAATGTACCGGAACGATCTTGAAGACATCTTTCTGGAGGTAAACCATGGTCCGTTTATAGTGGATAACAATATCTTACTATCTCCCTATTCCATCAGGACTCAGTCGGAAGGCGGAGCATATCTTCACAATCTTATAGCAGGCATTGTTCAGATGTGGCCCGAACCTAACCGTTTCACGCCATATTTCCTGCCTCATTCAACTGATGTTGCTGCATTAACAACAATCCTATCGGGCGATGACCGGTATTATAACAATATTTTTATCGGCAACGGGGCAAAGGAGCTGAAAGATTCAAAAACAAAGCCGGGACTTGAAATCTATGACAATGCGAAACTGCCGGTTTTCATAACAGATAATATCTACTACTTCGGAGCCAAACCATCGGTGAAAGATATCAATGCCTTAACTGATGCCGGGTTTAATCCGGGAATAAACCTTGAGGAGAAAGAGGAAAGTGTTTTTCTGCATTTTGCTGTTAACCAGCTGTATTACAATCATAAAGTAGAGATCATTGACACCGATATTCTTGGAAGGACAAGGATCCCTAAGGCACGCTTTGACAATCGGGACGGAACTCCACTGACCATTGAAAGGGATTTTTCGGGAAATATGCGTAATGAACAGAATAATTTGCCGGGTCCGTTTGTAAATCTAAAAGGCTACCAAATAAAATTAAAAGTCTGGTAATATTTATTTAAATGAATATCGGTTTTCATTAACAAATACTATACAGAGGTGAGAGATTCCTCGCTAACGCTCGGAATGACAAAGCTTTAGATGGTATTAAGGGAAGAGTTGGGGGGGAGGTTGGGGGAAGCCCAAAACAAAACACACCCAAAAAAAAAAAGTAAATAAATACAAAAAAAAAAAGCCCCCCCAAGGGACGCGGGGGGGGGGGGGGGTGGGAAAGAA
>JBBSAP010000085.1:0-14041 GCA_038252165.1 Bacteroidales bacterium
GGACAAGAATTTATCTACAAATATTATGGTGCGCTGCACCATTTTGTATCAAAAAAGAGCAGCAGAGCTGCAAAATATTTGTAGAAATGTATTCGAAATATAATTCAATAGGTGCAGAGCACCGTAATATTTAATCCCATCCAAAAATATCATCAAAGAATTCAAACAGGTACTCCTGATTAAATTCTACATTGTTCTTCTGCAGAATCTCCAGATATTCTTCTTTGAATGGCTTTTTTTTGTGATGTTCTTCCTGCGATAAAATATATTTTGCCACAGTGTCGATTTGTGAGCGGGAGTGAGTAAAAGCACCGTAACCTTTCTGCCATTCAAACTTGAATTTAGATAATCTTTTCACTTTAATCCATGAATTGGATGATGTTTTAATTTCTTCTACCAGATCTGGTATCAGTTGATTTACATTATATCCGATTAAGAGATGAATATGATCAGGCATTGCACTTATTGCCAGCATCTTATGCCGGTGATTTTGGATAATTCCGGTAATATACATCTCCAATTCAGACTTCCATGCTTTTTTTATAAGAGCATAACGGTTTTTTACTGCAAATACCAAATGGAAATAACATTGGGTGTAAGTGTTTGCCATGGTCTTTAATATTTATTTTTTTGTAAAAACATACCATAAAGATAGCTTGCAACACCCAAATTAAAAAATCAATCACCATTAATTGAGTACTTAAGAAGCTAATACTAAAAAGTGTGGAAAACATGAGATAGTCTGCTTGTGGATATTTAGGGATGGATTTTTGAATCAATTTTTCCGGTCCTTCCGGAGTTTTACCGCAATACTGTATCTTCTTGTGCTTCTACATTAAGTTCAATTGGATTAGGATTTCTTGTGTAATGTGTTTCCGTAACTTAAGTATTTAAGGATTTTGAAATTCCTGCATCAATTGACCATCTGCCGCTTCCAGAAATAAATAAATAGATTAATAGTATTGTCAGGGCAAAATCTGTACGGTATTCATGTGCCATTGACCAGAAGCCTTTTTCCAATAAAATTGGCCATTTGGTAGTTACAAAAGCGGTGATCATTATGATAATTAGTGGAATGGATGCTAATCTGGTGAATAAGCCAATTAGAACAAGCATGCCACAAATGATTTCAAAGAACCCTGTGAAATATGCCCAAAATTCCGGATTCGAAAATCCTATCTTTAAAAACCGGCCTGTCCCTAATAATTCCGGAAACAAATATTTTTGGATTCCTTCTGATAGAAAGATTAATCCAACAATTAATCTGACCAGGATTGTCCGGTTATCTTCAATTGTTGACAGAATTAAAGTTGTAAACCTGTTTTTCGTGTGCATTGATGTAAATTAAGTAAATGCTGTATGTTATTATTAATCTGTCTGGCTGGCTTAACAGTCTAATATGTAGATAACAAAAAAGAATGCTTTGAGTTTAAAGGCATATCAAAAAAATTGACGGGAGATAAAATCTTCCTATTTTGTAATAAGGTTATTATCAGCAAAATGGATAGGAACAAAAAAGGTACCGTAATGAACAAATCATACTGTGCCCCGGTTCATCAGGAGGCAGAAGATGTAACAAACCTGTTGATTTATCGTTCAGAGACCAACTTAAAGAGAGGATCATCCCGACAGTCGTGCCTGATGATCACTAATTTCCTCTGTATGGGAGTTTCATTCTTTTGCAAAGATCTTTGAAACGAGGATCATTTCGGACATAATCATAAATAGGCATTACCAGATATGGCACATTGGGATCTCTGAAGTTGTATGACTGTTCCAGCCAGTAAATAGCTTTATCAGTTTCCCGGCCTGCTGTATATAACATGGCGATATCAGTCGGAGCAAAAAATTGATTTTGATTATTTGTCCATATTGGCCCTAATCTATCAGCCAGCGATAAACATGCTCCCCTGAAACCATTTTTCAGATATCCTCCTTCAAGAGATTTCAAAGATTCAGGATCAACAACGCTCCAAAATGATTTTAATGCGGCATATGCTTCCTCAGTTCGTCCGGCTGCATAATATACGTGCCATGAAGCTACAATTGCAAAAAGATATCCGGGCTCAATGTTTAAAGCATCATTAAATGCTTTGATAGCTTTATCATACTTTCTGGCCATAGAAAGATCAGCACCATAGAATGTCAGGATAAAAGGATTCATAGGATCAAGCTTAAGTGCTATATCAATCTGTTCCAACGCTTCTTCCGGCCGTCCCAGGATATTTAACAGATGAGAATAAAATGCATGCGTCATAGCATTATTGGGATTGAGCGATATGGATTTTTTAAATGTCGATTCACCACCGGCCCAGTCGAACATCCCCCAGGTCTTTCTAATTGCCAAAGTATATTGGACTATCGCATTGCTACTGTCTAAAGCATATGCTTTCATGACAGCTTCCATTGATTTTGGAGTCCCCTCAGCAGGAGAAACAAGTCCCCATTGTTCGCGATAAGCCCAGACTTCACAGAATAAAGCATTACCACATTGGCATCCTCTGTATTTATTAATTGTTCAATCTCTTTGGCCAGCGCAGGTAAATTTACTTTAACTGATTCATAAAGTTTCTCAAGCTCTTTGATTTCACCGGACCAGATTATCATTTTGTTAAATTTTTTAAATTAAACTACTTTGAAAATGATCGTTTTGGAAATGTATTTTGGTAAAATAAGATGTATATATGTATATTTATGCATTAGTCACATATATGTCAATAGGATGACGAATAAAAGTGACAGAAAAGCCTTTTTAATGAAATGCTATAGTTAAGCCATTTTCACTTAATATTTTAGCTATTGTCTTTTGGTGTTACAACAATAAGAACAGGATTATCGGTTTCTTTAAGGGAATCAGCAAGTCTCTTAAGTTCCTCTTTCTTTTTGGGATCCCCGACTTTAGCTTTTGAATAGTCAGCACTTTCAATATATTTCTTAAGCGCTAGAGCATCAACAGATGAATAGAATTTACTGCCTGTGCAACTATGCACATACAGATCAAAACCCGGACCTCCATAAATATCATCTTTTAAGGCATTTTCCATTGCTATTTCATATTTTTTATTTGTGACCTTGTCATATATGATCTTATGAGTTAAATTTTTGTACCTATAAAAATAGAAAATATATCCTGGAACTTCATAAGCGAGAGCAACTGACGAAAATTCACCCGAATGATTCTTTGCATATTCCATGTCACCTCGCACTTTGGGTGGTGGTACTGTCCCATGGGAATCAAAAATTATCTTTGGAAAAAACTTATCTGATTTACTATTAACGTAAAAAATTGTGTCACTGAATCCTTCCTTGAAGCAGACTTTGTCATCAAATTTATATTGAATGGCGTCAAACGTTGATCGAAAACCACCGGTACCCACTTTGTCATACTTATAACAGTTATGCTTAAGGGATAGAGTATCGCCATTTAAGTTAATCAGCAGATTAAGCGTGGGTATTGTCCCGTACCATGGACCATTTGATAATAAAATGTTATCCGTCCCAGGCACAAAAGAGATCTTTAACACTCCTTCATGACTAAAATTAATTGATTTCATAAACACAAATTCAGTTCCATTATCATTGTATATCAGTATTCTATTGTTTGATAATAAAATGAGTGTTTTATTATCTGAACTTATGTCAAAATCGGTAATAAATGTATATTCCCCGGGACCTCTGCCGCTTTTTAAAAGTTTAAATAAAAAATTACCTCTTTTGTCAAAACACATTATTTCATCCCCCCTGTTATTTAAATAGATTTTGTCTTGAGTAAGAATTACCTTATCGACACGGCTTATAAGGGAATTCCCGATTGTCTGAAGTGGAATATACTCTATATCTGATGCAATATCTGAAAGGTTCGATATCTTCGATTCAGCCTCTGAAAGGAGATCAATTTTTATAATATCATTTGCTGTTGTTAGATTTTTATTTCTACCGCAGGAGCAGATGATAACTACTATTACTAACAAGACATAGCTTTTCATATTTGTTGAGTATTGAATTATAATATCCAGCCGATTTTTGCCAACTTGTTTATCTGTTTACTAAAGTAAATATATTTTGCCACTACGGAGCTATGCACTTAACGGTTATTAAGTAATATGACTATCGGTGCAAGTCTGCTGCCCCGGGTAACCGGCATGCGGTTCAATCGGGAAAATAAATAAAATCGATTTAAACAATGCAATCCTGAGATTTGTTATAATATTGTAAAAAAAGATCATTTTTCATCGGAAATGGCAGCCTGAATCTGAATGCTTCAGTTAAAACATGATGAACCAGCTTATTTGTATAATAGTCAGTTTATTCTTCAGCCTGGATCCTTCAGGAAATCATAATCCTAAAGCAAGTGCGGGCGGTTTAATAAATGACGGGCCCTATATATATCTGATCAACAATAAACTAAAGGTTAAATGGATTGAAAACAGTGTTTGCAGAGAGGACTTTGTAAAACGAAATAACTTCAATGAAATAAGAAAAAAATTCGGTCTTTCATTTAACTACGATGATCTGACAGATATTTTCCGGTTACAGCCAGAGTGCAACCAGACATACATCAATATAGACAGTATAAGTGTGATCTCCGATGTTCACGGGGAATACAATACCTATATAGATCTGCTGAAAGGCGTTGGTATTGTAGACAAGAATCTGAAATGGAGTTTTGGCAGGGGGCATCTGGTGATTCTTGGTGACGTATTCGACAGAGGTGATATGGTGACGGAAATACTCTGGCATCTTTTTGGTCTGGAGAAACAAGCTGAACAAGCCGGTGGAATGGTGCATGTGTTACTTGGGAATCATGAATTAATGGTTCTAAGGAATGATCTGGGTGAGACGCATGAAAAATACAGGAAAGTTGAAACAATTACAGGCAGCAGGTATGCTGATCTATATTCGGAAAAATCGGTACTGGGCAGATGGCTGCGTACCAAGCCGGTCATAATTACAATAAACGACCTGTTGTTTGTTCATGGAGGGATTTCAATGGAAATGGCTCAGAAAAAACTGAAGATAAGGCAAATTAATAAGATATTTACAAATGGAGTCATTGGGAAAAACCTGCATGAGGTATATGAATACGAAATGCTGAAATTTCTGAATCAGGATGAAGGTCCTATATGGTACAGAGGATATTTTGACGATTCAGCTTTCTGTGAAACCAAAATAGATTCCATTCTTGCTTTTTACGGGAAGAAGCATATCATTGTAGGACATACCCCGAAATCTGAAATCACCTCATTTTTCAACAATAAAATCCTGGGAGCAGATGCAGGAATATCTAATAACCTGCCCGGGGAAATGCTTATTTATAAAAACGGATCATATTACAGGTGTTTCAGCACGGGCCGCAGGATTAAGCTATAGCTTCCTGCTATATTCTTTTATAAGTTATGATTTTCCTTTGCTTTTTATATCCTGTCTCGGGCCGTTCTGATTGAATCTTCTTTTAAATCCGCTCTTTCTGGATTTTGTAAGAGGAGGCCGGTGCCCCGGCCCTGAATCGTGATTCTCAGCTATAAAGGCCGGTAAAGGTGCATTATAAATCCTGTTCCCGATTAATTTTTCAATACGTTGAATTTTATTCATATCGGCTCTGTTAACAAGCGTTACTGCAACACCAGTGGTTTCGGCGCGGGCAGTACGACCAACACGATGCACATAATCCTCGGCATCTGATGGTGTATCAAAATTTATTACAAGGTTTATATCCTTTATATCGATTCCACGGCTTAAGACATCGGTAGCCACCAGGACCCGGGTTTTACGCGCTCTGAATCTCACCAGCATTTCTTCCCTCTCCTTCTGTTCCAGGTCGGAAGAGATACCTTCAACCAGATAGTTTTTTGAGCGCAGCCCACGAACAATTTCACTTACCTTCTTCTTTGTCGAACTGAATATCAATATGCTTTGATAATCAGGGTTATCGGCTATAAGACAGTTTATCAATGGTAATTTCTGATTGTCGCTTAATAAGTATACAGCCTGTATGACACCTTCAGGAGGCTTCGACATTTCAAGGGAAATTTCGGCCGGATTCTTCATGATATGCTTCGACATTGACCTGATATTCGGAGGCATGGTTGCACTGAACATTAAAGTCTGACGCTTTTTGGGAACGTATGAGGAAATTCGCATAATGTCGTCATAGAATCCTATATCGAGCATCCGGTCGGCTTCGTCAAGAACCAGTACTTCTATCTGATTGAATTTCACATAGCCCTGGTTAAGATGCGAAATCAGCCTGCCTGGAGTGGCAACAATAATGTCCGCACCCTTTGAAAGGGCAGCTTTTTCCTGGTCCCAACCGCTGCCATCACCTCCACCGTAAACAGCTAATGATGTAATGTTCAGTGTATAAGCCAATCCCTGAATTTGCTGATCAATCTGCAATGCAAGCTCACGTGTCGGGACAAGTATAAGAGTGTGGGTATGGCTTGGTCGTTTTTCTGAAATATGGTTCATTATGGGCAGCAGGTAGGCAGCTGTTTTTCCGGTGCCTGTCTGAGCACAGGCGATCAGATCACTGCCCGACATGATGATCGGGATTGCCTTTTCCTGTATTGGTGTCGTCTCCCTGAAGCCCATATAATCAATTGATTCCAGCAGTTCGGGATTCAGGTCTAAATCATCGAATATCATTTATGTCTTGTGAGTTTTATTCTGTTCCTGAGGATTTGCAAAGATAATAAAAAACCTCAAAGCGATAAGTTTAATCAGCTTTAACAGAGCTTTCTGGCTGAGTATTGTAAGGGTAAAGCCCTGGATAACAGTCATTGCAGCAGCCTGTTTTTGGGTTTACCAGGCATATTATTTTAAAATCAGTACTGCTCCCAATATCATAATCACGGAACATAACAGCTTCTTCTTTATTCCCTTTTCATTAAAATACCTGTATCCCATTATTACAGAAACAATTGACGATAATTGGAATATTGCCAGCGAATACCCGACTAATGTATATTTGAAGCATAAAAGAGTAACATATTGCATTAATGAATAAAATACTATCAGAAGCAAATAGTTCTTTTTATTATGCAGCATTATCATAATATTGGATTTGGTTTTATTTGTTTCGGATAATATTATAATGAACATTACCGGTATCACAATTAAGGTCCAGAATACAAGTGTGATTTCGGTTGCCTTCATAATTCGAAATTGTCAGGTTCATTTCTTCAGAATTTTCTGTTAACTTCATGATCAAATTTAAACAATAATAATTTTAGTCTTATGTCCAAATTCTCACTAAAGGTTATACTGGTTGTATTGACAGCATTAAATGCAAACTTAATATCGGCCCAGCCGGGCCGGATTGAGTCGTGGATCACAAATCCGGACCGCTCTGCCCTATTTGAAAAACAGACCGAGGTTGTAACCTTTTCAGAAAAGAATTACGATTATGGCAGATCCTCAATAGTCATTGATGAATCTCATCAGATGCAAACCATCGATGGTTTTGGCTTTGCCCTTACAGGAGGCAGCGCAGAACTCCTGATGAAAATGAGTTCAGGTGAACGGGCAAAAATATTGAAAGAACTTTTTGCGTGGGATGAAAAGAGTATTGGTGTAAGCTATCTCCGGCTGTCAATAGGGGCATCTGACCTGAACAGCTTTGTTTTCTCATATGATGATCTTAAGAAGGGAGAAACGGACTTTGAACTTAAAAAATTCAATCTTGCCCAGGATTATAACGATGTTATTCCTGTAATGAAGGAGATACTGGTCATAAATCCTGCCATAAAAATACTTGGCAGTCCATGGTCAGCACCGGTATGGATGAAAACAGACAACGATATCCGGGGAGGAAGACTAAGACCTGATTGTTACGGTGTTTACGCCTTATATTTTGTTAAGTATATCCAGGCGATGAAAAATGCCGGAATAGCAATAGATGCGATAACCATTCAGAATGAACCGGTGAATTCAAGGAATACTCCGAGTATGACATGGTTTGAAAATGAACAGGCTGAGTTTATTAAAAACAATCTGGGCCCTGCTTTTGAAAAGGCCGGAATAAAAGCAAAGATCATTCTTTTTGATCATAATGGTGACAGGCCTGATTATCCTTTGTCTCTCCTGAATGATCCGGAAGTGGCTAAATATGCCGACGGTTCAGGTTTCCATAATTATGTGGGTGATATCGCAGCGGCAATGAGCATGATGCACGCTGCCCGACCTGACAAGAATCTTTATTTTACGGAACAGATGGTTGTTGAAAAACCGGGGAGTCCGGATATAAGTATTGCCAATCCGGTAAAGAACCTGATATTGAGAACCACTCAGAACTGGAGCAGAAATGTGATTTTGTGGAACCTTGCTGCCGATCCGCTTAATGATCCGCATACCGATAACGGGGGATGTTCAATGTGCCAGGGAGCCATAACTATTAATGGCGATAGTGTTTCACTTAACATCGCTTATTACACAATAGCTCATGCTTCAAAATTTGTTCGTCCGGGTTCTGTAAGAATAGGATCAACAAACAGGGGGGATAAGAGTGTTGGTCTGTATGAAGATGAACAACGTCCGGGTGTGTTCCGTGCTGCCCTCAGTGACAATATGGAGATCCTGCCCAATGTAGCTTTCAGAACGCCGGACGGGAAGATTGTCCTGATAGTTGTAAATGACACTTTTTCTGCAAATTCATTCAGGATCCAATGGAACGGGGAATTTGCCGGTATAAGGCTTAATCCGGGGGCCGTTGGTACTTATGTGTGGCAGTTTTAACCGGGAGCTGCCGGCACAGAATCTTATTTTTGAAACAGATACTTATCTGTATTTTCTACAAAGACATTCATTTCAATTACTTTACTATATCCGCCATTTATAAAAGTGGCAAAAGTACTTGTCTGAACATCTTCAGCTTTTGCCACCATGCCGCCAAAATTTAAATCTTTGGTGGCACAGGCTTCCTGAATAACAATACATTCAAAGCCATAATCATGTGCTGCCCGGACGGCCGCTTCAAGGCACATTTGAGTCTGCATACCAATAATGACCAGACGGTTAATATCGTTGCCTTTAAGATATTCCAGAAGATCTGTTCCAAGGAAGCTGTTTACCTCTTCTTTAGTAATTACTTTCTCCTTTGACAGAGGTTCCACATTTTTATGGATTTCCATTCCTTTTGCTGATTTATGGCGGACATGTACAACAAGCTGGTTCCTATCCCTGAAAATCTGCAGGATTTCTTTTGCTGCCAGGCTTGCCTGCTCAGCATTTACCAATCCCGGTCCGTCTCCGGGGAAATAGAAATTTTGAATATCCACTATCAGCAAAGCAGTTTTAGGGCTATCACTTTTTTGCTGTGAATAGACACAATACTGAAATAGTATAACTGTCAGTATTAAGCTTAATATTCTTTTCATTATTCTTTTATAATGGTTAATTCATCACCGTGCCAGGGCACCTATTTTATCAGGCCGTTAAAGATATAAATTTACCTTAAAACCAAGGTTCGTGACCGCTTAAAAGAGAGCAGAACATAAATAATAATCTGGTTCGTAAAGTTTTGCTAACTATTTTGCCTGACTTAATCCAATAGTTTATAAATTACACAATTAATTTTAGCATTACTGATCAACCTTTATCTTTCACAATATGTCGTTAGAAGAACTTTTACTGAGTGGTACACTCCCGGGTATTCTGATCAGGTTTTCATTCAACCTGGCCGTTCTCTTTATTCTGATCCGGCTGATTTATTACAGGTTCGTAAGGAAAGAGGAGTTTGTGTTCTCTTTTTTTCTCATGGGAACTATAATCTTCCTGCTCGTTTCCCTGCTTACAACAGTTAATATCCAGCTTGGAATGGCTCTGGGCTTATTTGCAGTTTTCGGAATTCTCCGCTTCCGGACAGTGAATTTTACAGCCAAGGACATGACGTATATCTTTACCATCATAGGGATATCAGTTATTAATTCACAAGCCAATATTCCTCCGCCGATCCTTGGTGGAATAGTTGTTAACTCGATAATAATAATAATTGCAATAATTCTGGAATTATTCCTGAAGAAGAATGCATTGACACGGGTTGTTGTTCGTTACAATAAGCTCAAATTACTTAATCCTGATGTCAGAAATGACTTATTGAAAGATCTTACAGCACAGACAGGACTGAAAATTGAAAAGGTCAAAATCCTCAGAATAAATATAGGCAAAAGCAGAGCTGAATTAGCTGTATTTTTCAGGGATCATAATCCCGACTGATTCAATGCTTTTTCACTGGCATAATAATGGAACATTTTCTGAAGCAATTAATTGCTGATGGTGAAAACCTGCATCTTGACTTCAAATATTGTGTTTCGGACAGCAGGAAGATAGCCCGGACGCTGGCAGCCTTTGCAAACAGCGACGGAGGAAGAATACTTATCGGGGTGAGGGATAATGGCAGTATTGCAGGGATAAAATCTGATGAAGAGATTTATATGGTCGACACTGCTGCCCATCTATTTTGCAGACCGGAAATTACATATACTATAAAACAACATTCAACAGGAGGAAAAACAATATTGGAGGTCGATGTTCTCAAGGGATCCAAACGACCATACCAGGTTAAAAATGAAAACGGGAGATGGCTCTCCTATTTCAGGAATAACGATCAGAACCTTGTTGCTAACAGGGTATTGCTTCAGGTCTGGAGAAAAGGGGAAAAGGGGAAAGGTGTATTGGTGAAATTCGGCAAAGCAGAAAACTCACTTATGGATTATCTGAAGGAAAACGGATCAGTCACTTTATCGAAGTTCAGAAAGATAGCCAGGATCTCATCCTACAAAGCCGAAGCGATACTTGCTAATCTTATAATCTTCAGGGTCCTGGTCATGAAAGCATCAGAAAAGGGATTTTCCTATGAACTTAATCCGGCTGAACAAGTAAACAAATCTTAAAATTTTACTGATATTGGAGTACTTAAATAATTCTGAAGAAATAATATTCCGGGGGAGCAAAATGAAAAATGCAGATAGCATAGAATTTAATAATGAGAAATACCTTAAGGAACAGACATCTGCTATTCTTGAGAGGGTGAACAGGTTCAACCACAAGCTTTACTTGGAATTCGGCGGGAAAATCTTATATGATTATCATGCAGCAAGGGTCCTTCCCGGATTTGACCCTAATGTTAAAATGAGGCTTCTGCAAAAGCTCAAGGAGAAGATTGATGTTATCCTGTGTATCCATGCAGGGGCCATTGAAAGAAAAAAAATCAGAGCTGATTTCGGGATCACCTATGATGTTGATGCATTGAAGACAATCGATGATTTCAGAGAATGGGGAATAGAGATCATGGCTGTGGTTATTACCCGTTACCAGAATCAATCGCCCGCAAAAGCTTTTAAGAACAAGCTGGAGATGAGAGGTATAAAGGTTTATCTGCATTATCCAACCGAAGGATATCCCACTGATATTGACCTTATTGTAAGCGACAAAGGCTATGGGGCAAACGAATATATCAGTACCATAAAGCCAATAGTAATAGTAACCGGACCAGGACCCGGAAGCGGCAAGCTCGCTACCTGCCTGTGCAATCTGTACCATGATTATAAGAATGGTATCAAGGCGGGGTATGCAAAATTCGAAACATTTCCAATCTGGGATCTGCCTGTCGATCATATGGTTAATCTCGCCTACGAAGCCGCTACTGTCGATCTGGAGGACCGGGTACTGATTGATGAGCATCACCTTAAAGCATATAACGTAAAAACGGTAAATTATAACCGCGATATAGAGGCGTTTCATCTGCTTAAAAGGATCATTGAAAAGATAACAGGCGGTGAATCAATGTATCAGTCTCCCACTGATATGGGTGTAAACAGGGC
This sequence comes from Bacteroidales bacterium, assembly GCA_038252165.1. Taxonomy (GTDB): domain Bacteria; phylum Bacteroidota; class Bacteroidia; order Bacteroidales; family VadinHA17; genus LD21. Next base: position 11,820 of record JBBSAP010000085.1, read on the forward strand.
CAGCGCAGGCATTGTTAATGATAAGACTATAACGGAAGCATCATACCAGGAGATTATTAGAAGGTACTTCAGATGTGCCGTGGAATATGCAATGGGACTTGTGGAGAAAGAGACCCTCGACAGGATCATTGAGATTATGAATAGTGTTGGGGCAAAAGCTGAGGACAGAAGAGTGGTTCTGCCGGCAAGAGAAGCTGCAAGAGAAGCTGAACGATGCGGTAAAGGAAATGACGGGATCTACAGCGGAGCTTCAATGGAACTGCATGACGGGACAATCGTCACCGGGAAAAACTCCCCTTTATTGCAGGCCTCCTCGAGCCTGATACTGAATGCTACGAAAAGCCTGGCCGGCCTTCCTGACAGGATGTACCTTCTTCCGGAGGCCATAATTGACTCAGTGACACATCTTAAGAAGGATATTCTCAATGGCAGGATGATCAGTTTGGATGTTGATGAAACACTGATAGTCCTTGGAATCAGTGCTCTTTCAAATCCGGCTGCAAAAATGGCTCTTGAAAATCTTAAATTACTGCGCGGTTGTGAAGTTCATCTCACACATATCCCCACACCAGGGGATGAAGCCGGATGGCGGAAGCTTAATGTGAATCTGACATGCGATCCGGAATATTCAGGGAAAAGCCTGTTTACGGGAGGCTAAGGCAATCCATTCTCCCTTCGAATGCAGTTTTGAGGATATAACAATAAAAGCTTTATATGAAAACATTAATTACTCTTTTGATGAACGTTGTAATTCTCTGTTATCCGGGATCCCTGCCCGGACAAACCAGACAACCCATTACTGCTTCTGCGGTGATTGAAACAATAATAAAACAAACTTTCAGTGAACCGGTGACAAATACTGTAGATGTATTTAAGGCGGGCGATCCGTCGACACCGGTTAAAGGCATTGTAACGACAATGTTTGCAACCATGGATGCTCTGAAAAAGGCCGTGGAAATGAAATGCAACCTCATAATCGTACATGAGCCGGTATATTACAATCATCTTGATGAAACCACTCGGTTTAAAAACGACCCGGTCTTTCTTGAAAAGAAGAAATTTATTGATGATAACAAGCTTGTTGTCTGGCGGTTTCACGACTATATCCACCGGATTAAGCCTGACGCTATAAATTACGGTATGGCGCTGAAGCTTGGGTGGCTTAAATACACTGACACAAAAGATGTTCAACATTTTGTTATTCCGGAGGTCACTCTGAAAGAGCTGCTGCAAACCCTCAAAAAGGTATTCCCGGGGAATGCGTTTAATGTGATCGGCAATCAGGAAATGAAGTTAACAAAGGTTGCATTTTCAGCCGGAGCTCCCGGCAGTGCTGTTCATTTCAGCATGCTTGAAGAGAATAATGTTGATGTTTTAATTGCCGGTGAAGTATCGCAGTGGGAAACATATGAGTATGCAAGGGATGCAGTCAGCCAGGGCAGAAACAAAGCAGTCATTTTTCTGGGACATGTCACTTCCGAAGAGCCCGGAATGGAATACTGTGCTAACTGGCTGAAAGGTTTTTTAGATTTTCCAATCTATTTTTTCAAAAGCGGACCATCATACTGGACTTATTAAATTCTCTTTTCCTTTAGAGATAAAGTTGGAATGAAATTTGTGGATTTTACATTACCTGAGGAACTTAAGTCATGAGAAAAATATTGATATTTATTTTGTTATTAATAGCCTTTTCAGGTTGTGAAAAACAGGAAACAGTTTCCACCGACGGATATTATCAGGGATCGCTGGTTTACCAGGGACAGCCATTTTTTTCTGCGATTTCCTTCAACGGAAACAACTATTCCGAGGTTGCCTCAGGGGGAGCATTGATCCAGAAATATCCATGTATAACCAAAGGAACATATAAAATAAAACACAATACAATTTCCTTTGCTCCAACAGTTTTACCTGTAATTCCTGATTGCCAGTGCGGGATGTTTACAAGTGTTAAATTTGATTGCCAGCTGGATGGAGATTATACGCTGATCCATTCCGGGAAAAACATAAAATTTCAGAGGGGGACCGGTAACCTCCTTCAGGTATATAGCCTGACTTTAATTGAACCTGACCGTTAATATTGGTATTATGAAACACCCATGATTTGGCAAAGCACAAACACGCATGAAAATTAAGTTACTTTGTGTTTGTTATCTAAACAAACACAAAGACTATGGGAAAGAGCAACATTGAATTTGAGCAGATAATCGACAGGGGCTGTGGCC
>JBBSAP010000086.1:0-14023 GCA_038252165.1 Bacteroidales bacterium
GTTAATCCCCGCTTATGAAACTGACATCAACAGATAAGCACAAACACTTGTACCTCGAGTACGCGGATGAAATTTTAACTTCTTATCTGTTTTTTTAATATGTTGATATTGTTTAATTTAATAATTATTTACGGATGAAAATATTCTTAAAATCATTCCCTCACTGAGTACTGTTAATAGTATAAAACTAAAATAAATAGTATATGATCAAAGCAAAAGTTGGATTTATTGTTTTTGGGGTCCATAAAGACGGTTTACTGGACCCGATGGGTACACCTTTCATAGATAATAGTATTGTTGCCGGTGCCAGGCAGGCTCTGAAAAATTCAGGTCTTGAACTGGTGGAATACGATCTTATAATTGCCTCAAAGAAGGAAGCCAGGGAGTGTTTTGACAAATTCAAGAAGATGAACGATGTGGATGCTGTGATTCTTTTTTCAGGTACATGGGTATGGGCTTCTCATCTCATAGCTTCAATCCGCGATTTTGCAACTACAGGGAAGGGCATTGTCCTCTGGACTGTTCCTGGCAGCCAGGGCTGGAGACCTGTAGGCGGCATGGTAATGCAGGGTGCTTTTAAAGAGATAGGGTTAAAGCACCGATATGTATATGGCAGATTTGAGGATCCGGCTGAAATCGAAAAAATTACCTCTTATTGCCGGGCAAGTGCTATGAAAAATTCCCTTAACATGGCAACAATAGGTACTTTTGGAGGCAGGGGTATGGGACAGACCTGCGGGGCAGCCGACCCTTCACAATGGATGAAGATGTTTGGTGTGGATATCGATTCAAGAGATACATCTGAATTACTCGAAACTGCTAAAACGATTTCAGAAGAAGAAATTGCCGAAGCCAGGGAAAAAATTCAAAAATTATTCGCTGAGCCCATACCTGACACTGGTGAGGCTGAAAGGTCAATAAGACTATACCTTGCATTGAAAAAATTGGTGAAAAGAAATGAATGGGACTTTTATACTATTCAGTCCTTTCCCGGACTAGGAGATGAGTACAGTGCAACCTGTTTTGCCCAGAGCATGATACTCGAAGATCGGATCGGTACCTCAACCCTTGGCGATTTTAATACTGCTCTTACTGTTAAATGCTTAACAGACCTGAGTGATGAGCCTGTATATTACGGTGATTTGCAGCATATTGATAAATCAAATAACGAGATTAAAATTATTGGCGACGGGGCCTGCCCTCCATCACTGGCAGGGAAACTTGGTCCGGCCGGTTTTGCAGAACATGGTATACCAACTGAAGGTGAAGCAGGAGGATTATCTGTAAAGCTTGTATGTAAAGTAGGGGAAGGAGTTCTTGCCCGACTGGGCAGAAATGACGGGAGGTTTGAAATGGTAATCACAAGGTGCACCATATTCGAGCCACCAGCCGCGGAACTGGAAAAGAGAAAAAATGAATGCGGCATTCCCTTCTGGCCTCATGGCTTTGTTAAAGCGGAATGCGATATAGATACTCTGCTGCAGGCGTGGAATAATGAATATGCCTGTCTGGGTTATGGAGCCCATCTCTATGAAGAACTTAAAGCATTTTGCGAACTGACGGGTATAAAACCTATTGCCCTTTGATAATTTTTATTAAATCCGGAAAGAAAATATATGCCACTGATTCTTGAAAGGAACAAAGTCCTTGGTGTTTATCAGAAAGCCGCACAGAAGAGATGGGTAATTCCAACATTTAATACCGAAAATCTTACTGCAACGGAAGCTATTCTGTCGGCTGCGCTTGAGTACAGCCGGCTGATAAATACACCCGATCTTCCTGTCACAATAGGAATCACAAATCAGTACAGTCATCGGAGCCAGTCTGTTTACTATACCCATACAAGGCTTTGGGATGTCGGACTGAAGTTGTTTCTGGCTGATATTGCGGTGCTTACGGGAAAAGGTTCCCCATTTGAGAAACTAAATGTTATGATCCATCTCGATCATACCCAGTGGGATACCGACAAGCCATTGCTGGAGTGGGATATGAACCTGTTTTCCATGATAATGTACGATGCTTCAGCTCTTCCGTTTAAAGAGAACATTAAACACACCTCACATTTTGTGGAGAAACACCGGCTTGAAATCGTAATTGAGGGGGCCTGCGACGAAATTGTGGATGCTACAGGTGAAGTAAGAAGCACACTTACAACACCTGAACAGGCCATCAGATATATAAGCCAGACAGGAGTCGACTTTATTGTTGCCAATCTTGGGACAGAGCACCGGGCAAGTGTTGCAGACCTTAAGTACTATAGCGACAGGGCACGGCAGATAAGTAAACTGACTGGTCCGAAACTTGTTCTTCATGGCACATCTTCTGTAGGAAGCGATCAGGTAAAGAATCTCTTTGAGGATGGTATTGCAAAAGTGAACATCTGGACGATACTGGAAAGGAACAGCTCCCCTGTATTATTTGAGGAGATGATCAGGAACGCTTCAAAAATATCAGGAAAAGAAAAAGCAGAAGCACTTGTAAGCCTTGGCCTTCTAGGTGATAAAGCTGACATAACAGGAAAGGCATCTCTCTCGCACTATACTACTGTTTACAGGCAGGATATTGTATTTAATGAAATGAAAAAAATAGTTCTTGATTACCTTCATCTTTGGTATGTATAATTGATATCTGTATGAACCATTACCTGGGTATTGATATAGGAACCAGCGGCTGCAAGGCAGTAATCTTTGATGAGGATGGACGGCAGGTTTCAATTGCCTGCAGGGAATATGACATTATTTCAAAGAATCCGGGATGGGCAGAACTTGACACCGATGAGGTTATAGGGAAGTGTTTTGAAGTGATTAAAGAATCTTCATCTTGTCTTGAAACGGGTTCGGTAAAAGGCATGGGAATTTCCTGTCAGGGAGAAGCATTTACGCTGATCGATAAAGACGGGAACTCACTGTGCAATGCCCTTGTTTCTTCCGACATCAGGGCGAATGATATGATTGTGCCTTGGACTGAAAACTTCGGGGAGGAGAAACTCTACACCATCACGGGGCATACTCCTCATCCTATGTTCTCGCTTTTCAAACTATTGTGGCTTAAGAAAAATGCACCTGAAATATGGACAAAAACAGATAAAATACTTTGTTTTGAAGATCTTCTGCAATTCCGGCTGGGAATAAAAAACCCTTCCATGGGCTGGTCTCTTGCCGGAAGAACAATGATGTTCGATGTGATAAACCATTACTGGAATAGCGAGATTCTGGAATTGGCGGGAGTCAGGAAAGAACAACTTTCAAACCCATTGCAATCAGGTACAGTTGCAGGATACATAAATAAAGAAATTGCACGCAGGCTGAACCTTGCAGAAAAAACTTTTATTGTTACAGGAGGTCACGATCAGCCCTGTTCAGCACTGGGAGCAGGAGCAATTGAATCGGGGATAGCAGTGTATTCCTCCGGTACTGTTGAATGCATAACGCCGGCATTTAATAAACCAGTTTTCACGCCGGAGCTTCGAAAGAGCAACCTGTGCACCTATGACCACACTGTACCGGGAATGTATGCAACTGTTGCTTTCAGTCTTACCGGAGGCAATCTGCTGAAATGGTTCAGAGATGAGTTTGGAGCTGCTGAGACAGACATAGCCAGGCAAACAAATGGCGATACATATGAGCTGTTACTGAATCAAATGCCGGAACATCCATCACGGCTTCTTGTATTGCCCTATTTTACACCATCGGGTACACCCTATTTTGATGTATCGGTGAAGGGGGCTATCCTGGGGCTTGACCTTTCTACAAAACGTGCAGAGATTTTAAGGGCCTTGCTTGAAGGAGTCGCTTTCGAAATTAAACTGAACCTGGATATCCTTAAGAAATCGGGATACGAGGTAAAAGAACTCAGAGTCATAGGAGGTGGTGCCAGATCCCTGAAATACATGCAGTTAAAAGCAGATGTTATAGGTATGCCAATTACAATACCTGATGTTACTGAGGCTGGCTGCATGGGAGCTGCAATGCTTGCTAAAGCGGCACATACACGACAGGATATGTCAGATATTGCAAAGAACTGGGTTAATCCGGTCTCAGTGATCATACCTGAGAATCAGGATTTCTATAATGCGAAATTTGGTTTGTATAAGAATCTTTACCCTGTGATGAAAAAAGCAAATTTTAATAGGTTAATTACATTATGAAGCATCTTTTCCTTACCACTTTGCTCATTATTATATGTGCAAAACCTGATGTCTTTTCATTAGAAATTGAAAATGCAGACTCAGCTCTCATGCTTAAGTGGCAACTCGGGTATAATTCCGGCATCGTAACAGGACCAGTGAAATGGATTCCTGCCACAGTTCCGGGTGCTGTACAGATTGACATCGCTAAAGCTGATAATTACGGGTTATGGTATTATGCGGAGAACTGGAAAAACTACCTCTGGATGGAAGACCGGCATTTTACATATTCTGTGGCTTCTCCGGCCGACAGAAGTCAGGCTAACCGATCTGTTAAACCGGCTGTAAGTTATGGCTGGGACTGGCATCCGAGGCTGGTGCCCTCAGGAATATGGGATGAGACAGGTTTATTTATTGAACCGGAAATCTCATTAAATGAAGTACAGCTTGATTATAGTCTGAATGATTCGCTCAATCACGCAACTCTGATTATGAGTGCAGCTGGCCGGAATCTTTCGGGATGCAGTTATATCTGGTCGTTGACTGATAAGGCTGGAAAAGAAGTTTTAAACGAAAAGGGAGTATTTAATGATGATAATCTTAGCAGCAAAGCCCGATTAAACCACCCTGAATTATGGTGGCCTCATGACCAGGGACATCCATCATTATACACCTTAAGGTTTCATCTGTCTGACAAAAAGGGAAATGCAATTCAGGATCGGGAATTGACTGTTGGATTTCGCAGGGTTCGGATGGTGATCAATACAGGAAGTACTGATCCCGCAGGCTATCCGAAATCGCGGATATTACCACCGTTTCAGATGGAGATAAACGGACGCAGGATTTTTTGCAAGGGAACAAACTGGGTAAACCCGGAAGTCTTTCCGGGGATAATATCGGCAGCACGCTACGAGGAACTTATTGACTGGGCTGTTGAGGCTAATTTCAATATATTCAGGGTTTGGGGAGGCGGAATCATCAATAAAGAATCATTTTATGAATTATGCGACCAAAAAGGCATTTTGGTTTGGCAGGAATTTCCTTTGGCCTGCAACAATTATCCCGATGATCCGGGGTATCTCCAGATACTGGAGCAGGAATCAGGCTCCATCATTAAAAGGTTGAAAAAGCATGCTTCACTGGTCCTTTGGTGTGGAGGAAATGAGCTCTATAACAGCTGGGGAGGAATGAATGATCAGTCACTGGCTCTTCGTTTGTTGAATAGCCAATGCCTGAAGTATGATCCAACCACCCCATTTATTCCTACTTCTCCAATTGAAGGAGTAGGCCATGGAAATTATGTATTCCGCAATGAACAGACAGGCCAGGAGGTATTTGAGATAATGAAAGAAGCACATTTTACTGCATATACTGAATTTGGAATACCGGCGCCTGCCTCAGTTGAAGTATTGAAGAGTTTCATTCCTGCTAATGAACTTTGGCCTCCTAAACCGGGTACGTCATGGGAAAGCCATCATGCTTACAATGCATGGGGGAAGAATACCTGGCTGATGCAGGATCTGATTGAGGATTATTTTGGAAAATCCGCTTCGCTTGAAGAGCTTGTGGCTCATGGGCAATTATTACAGGGAGAAGGGTATAAATGTATTTATGAGGAAGCCCGTCGGCAAAAGCCGTATTGTGCCATGGCTATAAACTGGTGTTATAATGAGCCGTGGCCAACCGCCGCCAATAATAGTCTTATAAGTTATCCCAATATTCCAAAGCCCGGATTTTATCAGGTTAGAAACGCCTGCAGGCCTGCATTGGCAAGCGCCACGATAAGCAAATTCAAATGGCTGCCCGGCGACTTGTTTAAAACGCGTGTATGGATGCTGAGTGATAAGCCGGAAAAAACGAAGGCAGGAAAACTAAGGGCCACCATCGTGTCAGGTGATAAGGTCCTGATACTGGGAACCTGGGTTTACCAGGCTATGGAACCGAATACAAATCAGGAGGGACCTGAATTTTCTGTTATCATGCCTGATTTAAAACCAGGAACCTTTAAATTGATACTGGAAATTGAGGGTTCTCCTGAACTTAACTCAGAGTATACAATGATTATGGAAGATAGATTCTAAACCAGGGAATGTTATTTACTCTCCCCTTAAATATTAGTGGAAGTTTTTTTGGGGGGTGATTAATCTTTCCTGGGGTGAAAGTTGCACTAATGGTTTGTAATTATTTCATCTCATCTATTAAGAAATGGTCTTCAATCGGGTCAAGAAATAATTCCTTAATAAGAGTTTGCTCAAAATCTTTTAAAAGGGATTCCAGGAAAGTGACATCTGAATGGAAAAAGTTACCGGTTTCATCTATCGCCCTGAAATTTAATCCGTAAGACATCGCCTTCAGAATGAGATCATGGGGCAAAGCGTGCTTCATTGCAAGGTGTATTGCTCCTATGAACCGATCGTCAGCAGCAAGTTTCCTTCTTAGGTCCTGACCAACCCGGAATATTGTGTCCCGGAGCCCTTTGTTTCTGAAGCGGAATATCAGATCGTCAATATGATCTTCAAGGTCGTGATTGTTAAAGTCACTGGGGTATTCAGCAATCAGAATATCTGCTGCCTGGGACATGACATTTTTTGTAAATTGCAGTACATCCCGATCATCCAGGATCTCATACATGTAAATAGCTTCAGGATGATGGTAATGTCCATAATAAGCTGCAGTGGCATGTCCAAGGTTATGTATGAATGCCTTGCGGTCGACCCATGCCTTGATATTTTCTTTCGGAGCCAATCCTCTGATGTCAGGTATCGGAGATCTGAATCCCTTTTTGTCGAGTATAAGAGTATTATATGGCTCTGCAAAAACAATAAGGGGGTCTTTTTCAAGTTCCTGAGCAGTCATAATCGGAACCATTTTACCTATACTTGTTTCAACCAGACCAACGAGTTTATCGAAAGGGTAAACAGAAGGAAGGTTTTTAACAAGCTGTTCTTTCATAGAGATCCCTGCTTCTCTCATATTTTCTGCGATTATAATATCAAGTGGATTATCCGGACATATATCATACCTTATTTCAAGGCCGGCAGCGATGACCGGAATTACTTTTTCGAGAGCATTCTTGCCTACTGAAACTGCAAGTGTACCAGCTGTCGCTACAGCTTCCCTTGTGATGCTGGTGTTTAAAGCCGAAATAGCCTTCACGTTTCTGACAATTATCTCCTCATCTGCTTCACCTTTTATTATTACCCTGTAACAACCCTGATGGTTAAGTGCGTCCACAACCATCTGGTTAACATCTGCAAAGACTACCTGATATCCTCCACATCCGAAGAGCTGACCAATAAAGGAACGGCCGATCTTCCCAGCTCCGAAAATTATTATTTTACGGTCATCGACTGAAAATCTGTTTTTTGTACGATTCATAATAGGGTAATATTCTTGCTAGTTTTTCTCCGGTAGATTCTTCAAAATAGGTTCCTCCTGTATAAAAACAGGCAAAACCACCGGAAACAATTCCCCAGCAACATGCTTCCTTAAGATCAGGGTGAATAATCCCATTCTTTAACTGTGTTACAACAGAGACTATTACTCCACCCGCGAAATTGTCTCCACAACCCGTTGTGTCTCCGCCCGGGGTATTTCTTAAATCGTTAATGACCCGAAGCGATACCGGCATTTCCTGTAACGGGGTTTCATTAAAAAAGTGACCATCGGAATAAAGTGAAATATTTCCCGATCCGTTTGTAATGATAAGCGATGAGGCCTTATTATTCCTGAAAAACCTGATGGCATTCTGCAAATCATGTTCTCCGCTAAGGCGCCGAGCTTCTTCCCGGTCAGTAATCAGAAGATCAATATAACTATAGCTTTCATCACTCTCGCCTAATGGCCAATTTTTTGAAAGATTTTTCTTTTCGTTTCTGAAATCAAAGACTGTATTGACGATTGTAACACATCCTTTCGACCTGGCTTTCTTAAGGATAGAGGTAATATTATCATGTATCTGAGGAACAAGTGCAGTCCTGCCAAATATGACGATATCCGAATTATAAAAGTCGTCGTCAAGATCATCAGCACTGTAATCCGCTGCAGCGCCTATTGAGTTGATAAACATCCGCTTTCCATTACCGTTATCGTATGATTGGTCAGAGAGTACAACAGTAGAGGGAGTTTGCTTGTCAAGCAGCTTGTAATCCTTCAGAACTACAGCTGTCTTCTTAAGAGAGGACACGAGCTATTGCCCATTCGCATCATTTCCACCCCGTCCGCAGAAGCGCACCTCGCAAAAGCCCTGGTCAACTAATTGCGAAACATTTATCAGAGAAACGATCGAAGGACCTCCAATACTTACTTCGTTTTGAGTTTTTCCTCCGGTTATGGAGTAAAGAATTTCATTGATACCGGTTCCGATGAATTTTTCAAATTCTTCCTTAAACACAAGTTGACCCGGAACTAATCCCCCGTCACCACGTTTTTTTGAGAGATAGGGGAGGATGGATTTGCTGTCAAAATGGATATTATTAAACAGAAGATCAACTAGACAGCAACCAACCCCAGTTACTATGATCTTACCAGACATAATGAATAAAAGTACTCTTTTAAAGCTGATTACAGAAATTTTACATAGTCGTTTACAAGCAGATGGATGGGTTTAACATCCTCTTCAATTTCAGGAAACCTGCCAATTTCCCCATAAAACCTGTTGTCGTTGGCGTCATCATTTACCATGCTTACTTCGCCAATAAGCACCCTGCCTTTTCCCTTCTGTCCATAAAACCTGTGATAAACCCTCGGTTTAAGGCAGATGCTCTGGCCCGGTTTAAGTATCAGCTGTTCACCTGCTTTAACTATTGTAAGTACCCCATCAATACCCACGGTCACTGGCACATCTGATAACCTGTCGTCATCTGCAGCCATGAATAGCTCCATAACAAGGTTTCCGCCACCCCTGTTAATAATATCTTCAGTTTTATTCCAGTGAAAATGCATTGGCGTCTCCTGTTCTTCATCAGCAACCATGATCTTTTCACAGAAAAGCTTATCTTTTTTATCCCAGTTACCGTTTCGGATAGTAAAAAGCGACAAACCCTGCTTTTTAAAATCTCCGCTTCCGAAATCAGTAATGTCCCAGCCCAGTTTATTATCTACAATCTCATAATACTTTTCATAAGTGCCTTTCCACTTTTCGGGTCCCCACTCTGCCCATTCAGGCAACATGAAGCTATGTTCTGCGAGAAATTCTTTTACACCGGTAATTATGGAATTAACTTCACTTCTTTTCATGATTATATGAGTTAAATATTCTGTTAACCACACTTAATACCTGTATCTGAGGCCCGGCCACTGAAAGCGGCCTCAAGTCTGAGTTTCTCTTCTTTACCTGATATACTTATTGTTTGTTTTGCAAAAAGTTTACTCTGGTTAAACGATACAGCTATGATAATTGGAGGTTCGGTAAGAATGTTTATATGGTTGTATCTATTTCATTCATAATTTTTTATCTGGTAAACAGGCAAGTTAACTGACGATGGCATCTCCCTGCCGTAAAATATCTGTTGCCTGGCATTCTGATAGGATATAGCAGAAAATGCTGGCTCACAGTTATTCAGATTGCGGTTAAACCTGGGGAACCAGCTTGATGTTATTACCACTTTCAGTTTGTGACCCGGATTTACCTGGTATCCAGTTGCCCATACGGATATTTCAACCTTTTTAGGATCCTTAGTCTCAAAAGATACTTTGGCCCCGCCCTCCTGGATATTAATTATCTTTCCGTCAGGAAACTGATCCTGTAACAGTATGAAGAAATCGGTGCAGGGTGCAGTGCTTGAAAGCCAAAGGGTTGCTGATACAGGTCCCAGCAGTATAAATGGTTCGGATACCGTATCCTTTTCAAAAACCAGCTGGTCTTTGCGGGTAAGGTTATCATTCTGCCTCGCGGGACCAACCCCTGTACCCAGAGTTGTGCCGCCATGACTGGGATATGGATCGGAAGGAGAATATTCGTATTGCAGCGATCCGTTTTCATTATTCATAGATGTGCTAAAATATCCGGAAGGTCCTATATAATACGGTATAATATTTGTCTCAGCGGGAGGCCAGACATTCGAACCAACATATTCGTTCCGCTCCATAATAAACAGGTTATACTTACTGTCAGCCAGGGGAGCCGGGAGCTTGTCTTTTTTACCTTTGAGGTGATTCTTAACATATTTGAAGATCAACTTTGGATCGCCTGTCTTCTCAAGTCCTCCAAAATCGTTTGGCTCACCAAATGGCCCGTGAGCCAATGGGCCGATAACCAGCCTGTTTGAAGTTTCACCTTTTGCTTCAATTGCCTGGAAATCCTCTATCTGTGCTTTTAGAAATAAATCATACCAGCCAGCGATTGTTATCATCTGCGCTTTTGTTTTGCCTCTGAAATCAAGTTTCTCCCAATAGCTGTCATACTTTTCATGAGCGATCCAGTCGTTGATATAATCTATATCCTTTAATAATGAATCATCGGCGGCAGAGAGCGGCAGAAAATTTGTTCCTGCCTTAATTTCAGCCTCCTTAATCTTGTTTGCGCTTGGAGATGCGTTCTCGACTCCCCAAAGAAATGCGCTCTGAAGAGAAAACAATGAATCGGGATACATGAAGTCGTAAAGTCTTGCTCCGGTAACCAGAAGTGTCATAAAATCAAGAGAATCTGATATAGCCCACTGTGTATACCCGACATAGCTTGCTCCCCATCCTGCAACTTTACCATCAGACCATGGCTGGTTTCGTATCCATCTGAGGGTTTTCAGTCCATCCTCTCTCTCATTAATGAAAGGATAGAATTCCCCCCCTGATCTGTATTTCCCCCTCACATCCTGAAGAACAACAGCTATCCTGAACAGATTGAATGCCTGACCCAGCCATTCCTCAGCATAGGTGCTGTATGGTGTTCTGACAAGGACAGTAGTGAAAGGACCCTTCCCTTTTGGTACAAAGATGGAGGTACTTAATGAAACCCGGTCATTCATGGTGATGCTAACCTCTTTCTTTTCAGCTTTATAAAAATTGAATGCTGCAAATGCAATGCCTGCAAGGCAAATAAATATAAGGAGAGAGATCTTTAGTATTTTCATTTTGTCATCGGATAAATTACATAATTAAAAAAAGGCCTGGTAAATCTGATTTCGAAAAACAGGAATACCAGGCCAAACAGGATTGAATTCATCTTATCAAGGGCTGACCCTTATGGCTTTACAATAAAAGTCAAGTGATAGATGTGAGTTGGTAACTGAGCAAACACCATCCCTCCGGGATTCAGTACTCCTCCATACAGACAAACCATCAAAGCAACTTTCATTTCAGTCGGAGATATTGATTTAATAATGACATGGCTGCTGGTAGTCCAGTCAAGTATTCCCAAAAATGCACCGGCTGAGAAAGAAAGCCAGGTTTTATTGGTAAAATTAACATTTCCATGTACCGGAGGTGTAGCTGTTGTTGCAGGATCAGAAATTGCATCAACAGTGAAATCAGCATCACTGAGAGTCCAGGTCGGAGAAGCCGGAACTGTATACTTGGTTTTAACTACTCCGTAAGGATTACCAGGGGTATTTGGCAAAGCATTCAATGCGGCATATACAAAAACAGCCAGTATCGAATCATTCTTTGGATTGATATTATAGGAGCCTTCGTACTTGAAAGTATATTCGTTATTCAGCTCCCTGCTTATCCAACCAAAAAAATCAGCTGGTGTTGGAATTAATACAGGCATATCATTGGTAACTGCACTGGCGCCGTCACCAGGATTGGAAGCGACAGTCTTTAATACCCATGTTTTTCCATTTGCAGCACCTGAACCACCGGTTAGCATGTTCTTGACATCAGCTAATGTTACAACCACAGTGATTGTTTCTCTTTTGTAGTCAGTTCCACCTTCACCTGTTACTGTAAGTTTAACATCGAAACTGCCTCCGCCGACATATACATGAACAGGATTCATTTCGGTACTCGTCTCCCCGTCACCGAATTCCCATAAATAGGTTGCGGTATTTGTAGCGGTTGCGGTAAATGTAACAGTAAGTCCGGTTGCTTCATAGGTGAAATCACTTACAGGGGGATCTTCTTTGCATGAAGTCAGCGCAATCGCAATGAGAACTATCATGCTGGGAACTACCAGGAATTTTTTCATAATCTTCGAATTTTGATTTGGTTATTAATTATTATTAAAACTCTGCAATTAATATTGCTATTGAAATATGAAGCTAAGATATGCTTAAACGTTTAAATAAGCAAGAAGATTATTAATCTTTTTTACGGAATGGCAAATAATAAGTGAATATTAATAAATTACTGCCTGTCAATAGTCACTATATTCATATAATTTCGGGACTAGCACTCCTGAACATCAGTTGTGCACGGCTCATCTGGAACTCGAAACGAAATACCTGGAGGAACGTTACAAAGTAGCCTGGCCTATCAAGTTCCGAGCCATGCTCAATTATTAACTTTAGGCATTCTAGGCACTCCAAACTCTAGGCACTGATTAGTTAAAAAATTTGTCACAAAAAATCCTTCCCCTAAAGTTAAGGAGAAGGATTGGGGTTAGGATTTAAAAAAGAATATAGAATAGTTTGTCTACTAATGACAAATGGCCTGATGGTTAAACAAGGATCTTTGTTTTCAGATTTGTAATACTTGTCTTGATTGCTTCGAACGGCATTCCGTCTTTTGTTGCATCCTGTTCCACAATCATGTATTTCATTCCGGCAATATCCTTAGCTGCAAGTATAGCTTTGAAATCAATTATACCGGCACCAACAGGAGCAAAATCGTCTACACCGACAGTGGTAAAAAAAGGAGCTTCACGGGTGTACATATCTTTCATGTGGAAAAGCTGGAATCTGCCGGGATACTTCTTGAATATCTCTATCGGATCGCGGCCTGCCTTTGTTGTCCAGAACAAATCAATTTCCATAGTGACAAGATCTTTATCGAGCTCAGCAAGCAAAACATCAAAATATGGTATTTTACCTTCGAGAACAGCAAACTCAAAATTATGGTTATGATATCCAAACTGGATACCTTGCTTTTTCATGATCCCGCCAACCTTATTCCAGTCAGCAGCCATCTTCTGGTAGCTAGCAATCGTTGTCCGGGCTTCCTCCACTATCCAGGGCTGAATACAGTATTTAACACCTAATTTAGTATGATCTTCAGCCATCTTCTGGGCATTATCAAGAGTTATACCTGCAGCCTCAACCTGTGTATGGCTGCTCAGGATATCCATCCCAAGTCCATTTACAAGCTTTTTAAATTCAACAGGTTCATAACCGTAGAATTTACCGTCAGCATAACTGGCAAGTTCGAGATATTTATACCCGGCTTCGGCAACTTTTTTTAATGACCCCGGTACATCCACTGCCATAGCATCGCGGATTGTGTACAACTGAAGCCCTATTCCGGGCAGAGCTGCTTTGCAGCCATACTGGGATACAACAATTGCCCCCATTGTGCCGGCGGCTGATAGTTTTAAGAATTCTCTTCTGGATTGTGATTTTTTCATAGTGCTGGTTATAAATGATTATAAGTAAATAACTTATCGGTTTTCTGAAATCAGTTCATAAAATTAACATAATTCCTTTTCATGATGACAGGATATAGTTATTTTTCTGCCCGGTGCCTGTGAATTTAGCTTATAACAGTCGAGGATAAGGGATCTTTAACAATGCATAATATATGCCGCGGATGCGGACTTGGTGGAAATCCTTACCGCGATGGATCATACGAATAATATGTAAACGAGAAACGTGTCGCTAGAAAAATAACCGGCGGATATGCCTGTTGTAGATATTATCGAAGACGCATTCTGAGACGACTTCCTGGTGTTCCTCAAGAAGTTCGAAGTAGGTATCCATTTTCTGTGCTGCCAACTTATATGCAACATGAATAAGCTGCCGCATA
>JBBSAP010000087.1:0-13775 GCA_038252165.1 Bacteroidales bacterium
ACATTCCAGGCAATGGCTGAATTGATTATCTCATCCTTAAGCTCCATCCGCTGCTTTGCTGAAAGCTTTTTTGAATCATTCAGGACCGGGTGTTTATAATTTTTCGGAAGGATCACAGCAGCGGCAGCTACAGGCCCTGCAAGACAGCCACGTCCTGCTTCATCACAACCGGCTTCGGTTAAATTATGATATAAAAATGACCTTAACATCCGGTACTTATTGAAAGACACTAAAGGTAAGTAAACAAATTAAGATTAAATTTGCACCAAAATTATTTCTAATGATAACTACCGAGCAGATAAAGATTTTGTCGGAACGCCGCGATGCGTTGAGGAGGTATCTTTGACATTGATAGCAAGCTTAAAGAGATCACAGAGAAAGAATTGCTGACCCAGAAGTCTGATTTTTGGAACGATCCGAAATCGGCAGAGGAACTACTCAGAGAAATATCACATGTCAAAAGCTGGACTGCAGAATTCCGTAAGGTCGATCAGGGCTTTGAGGACCTGCAGGTTATCTTTGATTTTTACAAGGAGAGTGAAGCTTCAGAGGAAGATATTGATAAACAATATGATACATGCCTGTCGATGATCGAGGACCTTGAAGTAAGGAATATGCTCCAGAAAGAAGAGGACCAGCTTGGGGCAATTCTTAAAATAAATTCAGGAGCAGGCGGGACTGAAAGCAACGACTGGGCATCGATGCTTATGAGGATGTACCTTCGATGGGCAGAAAGAAATAATTACCAGGTTAAGGAACTCGATTTTCAGGCTGGCGATGAGGTTGGCGTAAAGTCAGTTACTCTTGAAATTGATGGTGAGAGAGCATACGGTTATCTTAAGAGTGAAAACGGCGTCCACAGGCTTGTAAGAATATCACCGTTCAACTCTCAGGGCAAGCGTCAGACGACGTTTGCTTCTGTATTTATTTCTCCGCTGGTTGATAATAATATTGAAATAGAAGTGAATGCGGCTGATATTACATGGGAAACTTACCGGTCGAGCGGAGCAGGAGGACAAAATGTAAATAAAGTTGAAACTGCAGTCAGGCTGAGGCATCATCCCACAGGGATCGTGATAGAAAACCAGGAGACACGGTCGCAGCTCAACAACAAGGAGAACGCCATGAGGATCCTTAAATCGCATCTATATGAGCTTGAGCTGAGAAAGCTCAGGGAAGAGCAGGCGAAAATTGAAGGTGAGAAGAAAAAAATTGAATGGGGATCACAGATACGCTCCTATACACTCCATCCTTATAAGATGGTTAAAGACCACAGGACCAACCACGAATCGGGGAATGTCCTGGCAGTCCTGGACGGTGATCTGAATGCTTTCATTAAATCATTTCTGATGGAGTTTGCAGGAAAATAGCCCTAATCACACCCAATCCCCTGAAGCGGATTTTACAGCTTTGGAAATTAAGTCCGCGTTAGTGGATTCAGGAGTGAAATAACAGGATGATAATTAAATTTGTTTTGGTTTGAGACAGAAAAAACTATTTGAACAATTTCCCCCGGTAACCACAAAGGAATGGATGGAAAGAATCAACGCCGATCTTAAGGGGGCTGATTTTAATAAAAGGCTTGTATGGAGAACCGTTGAAGGATTCGATGTTATGCCTTTCTATCGAAGAGAGGATCTGGAAAACATAAAACATTTGGATGCTTTTCTCCCCTTATACTTAAGGAAAGATGTTGCTGCCGGGGGTCGTGACAGAATGGTTAATGAACTGTGCAACAAATGGCTTGTAAGGCAAAACATAAAAGTCTCTGATTATTCCGCCGCTAATAAAAAAGCCCTTGGAATACTAATGAAAGGTATTGATTCCATTGGATTTATCCTGGAGGATCCGGAATCGATAAATGAAAAGAATTTAGCGCTTCTGCTTGATGGTATAGATCCTGCAGGTTCAGAGATCAATTTTTTTTCCGACGGCAGAGCAAGAGAGATTATCTCTTCGCTGATAAGTATTTGCGGCATAAGCGGATTTGACAGATCATTGATACGCGGAGCTGTCGAAGCTGATCCTCTCGGAAGGCTGATGATGAACGGAAAGCTTTGTATTCCTGTTGAAGCAGGCTTTGATTATCTCGCTTCCCTCACAAAAGAGAGTGCACTTCTGCCTGAATACCGCAACATGCAGGTTAATGGTTCAAACTTTTCAAATGCCGGTTCAGGAGTTGTCAGGGAACTGGCATTCAGTGTTTCAATGGCAACAGAATATCTTTCACAGCTTACCGACAGGGGAATCAGTGCCTGCGATGCAGCATCGAAGATGCGTTTCAGCTTTGGAGTCGGGTCAGATTATTTTATTGAGATAGCAAAGCTAAGAGCCGCAAGGATAATATGGGCACTGATCGCGGAAGCATATAACGCTCCGGACAAAAACAAGTTCAGGATGGAAATACATTCGGTTACAAAAGTATGGAATGATTCCGTTGCCGATCCTTATATCAATATGCTCCGGACACAGACCGAAGCGATGTCGGCAGTGCTTGGCGGGACAGATTCACTTACCGTAAATCCATTTAACACTTCCGGCGGTGCACCTGATGAATTCTCTGAAAGGATAGCAAGGAACCAGCAGCTGATACTTAAGGAAGAGGCATTTTTTGATAAAGTTGCAGATCCTTCTGCAGGATCATATTATATTGAAAACCTGACAACGCTGATAGCTGAAAATACCTGGAAATTGTTTATCGAAATCGAAAATATGGGAGGATTTATATCAGCACTTAATTCAGGATTTGTGCGGGAGAAAATTGCAGAGTTGCCAACGAGAGAATAAAAAGGAGTTTATGAGACCGGAATTCAGATACAGCGATTTTAGCACACACGACTTGGGGAAGGTTGATATTCATGCGTTTGGCGAAGGGAACAAGACATGGATGACACCTGAGAATATCCCTGTAAAAAATTTATATGAAAAGGCTGACCTTGACGGGATGGAACATCTAGACTATGCCGCCGGACTGCCTCCCTTCCTGAGAGGCCCTTATTCAGGGATGTACACTTTTCAGCCATGGACCATCAGGCAGTATGCAGGCTTTTCGACAGCCGGGGAGTCGAATGCATTTTTCAGGAGGAATCTTGCTGCCGGTCAGAAAGGGTTGTCAGTCGCCTTCGACCTTCCGACACACCGTGGTTACGATTCTGATCATGAACGTGTTGCCGGAGATGTCGGCAAAGCTGGTGTTGCAGTCGATTCAGTTCTTGACATGAAACTCCTTTTTGACAGCATTCCTCTCAATAAAATGTCTGTCTCAATGACTATGAACGGGGCAGTCCTCCCGATACTGGCATTTTATATTGTTGCTGCCCTTGAGCAGGGAGCAAAGCCTGAAGAACTCTCAGGAACTATTCAGAATGATATTCTGAAGGAATTCATGGTAAGGAACACCTATATATACCCGCCTGAATTCTCAATGCGAATCATTGCAGATATTTTCAGATACACCTCAGCCAGAATGCCAAAGTTCAACTCAATAAGCATTTCAGGCTATCATATGCAGGAAGCGGGAGCAACCTGCAACATCGAGCTGGCATATACCCTTGCTGACGGACTGGAATATCTGAGGGCTGGAATAAGTGCAGGCCTCGACATTGATGATTTTGCACCAAGGCTCTCATTTTTCTGGGGTATTGGAATGAACCATTTCATGGAGATAGCTAAAATGAGGGCGGCGAGGATGTTGTGGGCAAAGATCGTCAGCAGTTTCAATCCGAAGAATCAGAAATCGCTTGCTCTCAGGACCCATTGCCAGACATCAGGCTGGAGTCTTACCGAACAGGATCCATTCAATAATATAGGGCGTACAACCATCGAAGCAATGGCTGCTGCCCTGGGTCATACACAGAGCCTTCACACAAATGCCCTTGATGAAGCTCTGGCCCTTCCAACAGATTTTTCTGCCGGTATTGCAAGGAATACGCAGATCTATCTTCAGGAGGGGACAAATATCTGTAAATCAATTGATCCGTGGGCAGGTTCATATTATGTTGAAAGTCTGACACATGAAATTGCTCATCGGGCATGGGAACTGATTGAGGAGATAGAGAACCTTGGAGGGATGTCAAAGGCCATCGAATCGGGTCTTCCTAAGATGAGGATTGAAGAGGCTGCTGCGAGGACCCAGGCAAGGATCGACTCGGGTCTTCAGACTATCGTCGGAACAAACAAGTACAGGCTTGAAAAGGAAGAACCACTCGAGATACTGGAGGTGGATAACAGTGCCGTCATGGATTTCCAGATAAAAAGGCTTTCACAGCTGAGGACCGGTAGGAATGAAGCAGAGTGCCAGGCAACCCTGGAGGCGATTACAAAATGTGTGGTCTCGGGAGAGGGAAATCTTCTTGAGCTGGCAGTTGAAGCTGCAGCTAAAAGGGCGAGCATTGGAGAGATATCTTATGCGTGTGAAAAAATAACAGGGAGGTACAAAGCAGTGATACGAACAATTTCAGGAGCCTATTCATTGTCGTACAAATCAGACAATGAGTTTGAAGAAGCCAGAGCAATGGCAGCCAGATTTGCTGAGAAGGAGGGACGCCAGCCAAGAATAATGATAGCCAAGATTGGCCAGGATGGCCATGACAGAGGTGCTAAGGTTGTGTCAACGGGATATGCTGATATCGGATTTGATGTGGATATTGGACCATTGTTTCAGACTCCGGCGGAAGCAGCAAAACAGGCCGTAGAGAATGACGTGCATGTGCTTGGGATTTCAAGCCTTGCTGCCGGCCATAAAACTCTTATACCCCAGGTTATGGATGAATTAAGGAAGCTTGGAAGGGAGGATATCCTTGTTATTGCAGGAGGTGTGATCCCTCCCCAGGATTATAAGTTCCTCTATGAAACAGGAGTGGCTGCAATTTTCGGACCCGGAACACCGGTGCTCAAAGCGGCAAAGCAGATTCTTGAAATTCTCCTGGATGCATTTGAGTAAAAAAATATTATATTGGATGAAAACTTGAATCCGGCAGAATGCCGGCAAAATATTTGGCAGATGAAAACGCTTCTGAGAGCTGTTATTTTATTCACAATAATCCTAACCGGTTGCAGAACGGTCAAACCTGTCGCGGAATATAGAAGTTCAGACGAACAGGTTTCTGAAAAAAAGACTGGCACAAATTATGCTGATCCTGTCACTTGGCTGCTTGGTTATATCAATCCTTTGCAGTTTTCAAAACCTCCTCATTCAGAATGGTTTCTGAAGGGCTTCAATGAATATCAGCCTGTCGGAGAGGTCATCGGAAAATTAGCCCTGCTAAATAAAGATGATCTTTCGATCAGGATTGTTCTTGGCACGTGGTGTCCTGACAGCAGGAGGGAAGTGCCGCGCTTTATGAAAATAATCGATCTTCTGCAATTCCCTGCGGATAAAGTTATTTTTATCGGAGTTGATAATACAAAAATAGCACCGGTGGGAGGTTACGACACTCTGGGAATTGAAAGAGTGCCTACTTTTATTATTTTGCAGGATAAAGTTGAAACCGGACGCATCATTGAAAATCCTGTGACGTCTTTAGAGCAGGATATGTTAAATATTCTGACAGGGAATGAAAATTAACGAAAACAAATAAATGTCATGGAAGATTTTACAACCAACACCGGACAAAACCAGCCATCTATTTCGGGCCAACCCCCAAGGCAGCCCGTAGGACAAAGCCTTGGAATAGCAGCTCTCATTACGGCAATCGTAACATTTGTTATTGCAGTAATCCCATGTGTTGGTATTATAGCGATGGTCCCCGGAATAATTGCAATAGTACTGGCTTCAATAGGATTATCCCAGGCGTCAAGGAACGGTTCGCCCCGCGGAGTGCTGGTCGCAGGACTTATTATTGGATCCATTGCAACGCTTATCTCATTTTCACAGATATTCGTTGTAGGAAAGATCGGGAATAAATTTAATAAAGAATGGGGCGGGAATATTGAAAATGTTATCAATGATATCCAGAAAAATGTTCTTGATGAACTCGAAAATGCAAATGTCTCAATCAAAATTAACAACGACGGAGATTCGGTGGAAATAAATTCCAGCGCCGGTAAGCAGAATCGTCATCAGGAGCTTGAAGAGCTTGAGAAAGCCAATACCGGGAGCAATGACACCCTGGATAAGAAAAAGTAAGTCCTTTTCTGATCTGAAGGAGAGATTCAGAAGGGAGCCTTACCCTCTGATAAATTTGATCTTAACCGGAGTAATCCTGCTTGTTTTTACTTACTCCGGCTTTTTTTCACCCGCAAAAGACAACTACCCTGTTACCTGCATACATGAAAGGATATCAGGTGAACCATGCGTCTCCTGCGGGTTGTCGCACAGCTTCTCGCTTATAGTCAGGGGAAGGATCTCCGAAGCTTATGAATGGAATATATACGGGCTCAGGGTTTTCATCTTTTTTGTTGCACAACTATTTATGAGGATAGTGTTTTCGGTATTCTACCTTAAATACCCTGATTCCGGCAAGCATCTTATTACCTATGATATAGCTGTTTCCATAATGTTGTTTCTTGTATCTTTTCTGCCGTACATTAAGTGGATCTATAACCAGATTCTAATAATATTGGACTAAAGTCCATTCAAAATATCATACAATATATGGCTTTCGAAGCCCTTTGAAAGACCGAACCTTAGCAATTTGCCTTTAAGATCATATTCATTCTTTGCTTTTACGAATTTCCTGTGTGAGTCAAGCGTATCCCTTATCATCTGCCTGTACTGATCTTCATCCAATGATGCAAGAGATGAAGAGATCAGTTCGGATGCGATTTTTTTTGCTTTCAGATGAGCGGCAATTTTTACTTTTCCCCATTTGTTGTGGCGATATTTATCCCTGACAAAAGCCTCGGCATACCTCTTATCATTAATAAAATCCTCTTTGATAAGTGTACTGATAACACTATTTGTTTCAGAACTGTTTAATCCCCACGACTCAAGTTTTGCATGAATATCCCCGCTGCAATATTCACGTTTTGCACAGATCGCCATTGCCTTATTAAGCGCCATTTTGACGAGGGTATTTTCAGACATCTTTCTTTCCTTTCGCGATACGGTCTTTGCCATTAATATCTTTTATGATCTTTAATCCGTGAAATTTATGTGATTTCAGAAGGTCCTTCACAGATTCTCCCATTGCTTCATTGATCTCAAACCATACTGAGCCCCCGGGGTTAAGGATATTTCCTGCAAGATACAGGATGGCCCTGTAGAATTTCAAAGGATCGTGATCCGGTACAAACAAAGCCCGGTGGGGCTCATAATCAAGCACATTACTGTGCATGAACTGTTTCTCAGAGTTCCTGACATATGGTGGATTACTGACAATAATATCGACATTCGGAATTTGAGATAGCTTAATTTTAAACAAGTCAGCCTCTGAAAATGAAACAGCAGATTTATTCAGTTCTGCATTTTTGATTGCAGTTTTTATTGCTCGCCGGGATTTATCTATTCCGGTGATCCTTGCAAAGGGAAGATTAACTCCAAGGGCAACTGCAATACATCCCGACCCGGTCCCGACATCAATAATAGTGCCGGCAAAACCCCTGTTCTCTTTTATAATAAGATCCACAAGCTCTTCTGTTTCAGGACGGGGAATGAGAACTCCCCGATTGACTTTTATAATGCAGTCGTAAAAGATTGTCTCCCCAATGACATACTGTACAGGTTCTCCGGTTTTTAATTTCCTGCAGTAGCGGATTACCATTTCAGCCCTTTTCCTGCCGGGCAGAATTTCATTTTCTTTCAGAAGAGATGACATTCTGTTCATTTCAAAGACTTTCGAAATAATGATGCCGGAGATGCCTGCATATTCACGCTCAGAATATAAACCGGAAAGTTCTCCTGAAATATAATTCCTGATATCTTTTATTGTTTGTAATTTAACAGCCATAAGTCAAAATTAGCACTTTAGCTGAAATGACCGGGGACAATGATCTGAAATTCATGCAAAGATGCCTTGAACTCGCATCAAAGGCAGAGGGAATGACTTATCCCAATCCGTTGGTTGGTTCAGTAATAGTGCATGAAGGTGAGATAATAGGGGAAGGGTATCATTTAAAAGCTGGAGGGCCTCATGCTGAAGTGATTGCAATAGGTTCCGTCAAAAACAGGGAATTGCTGGCATCATCAGTTATCTATGTGAATCTGGAACCATGTTCCCATACAGGAAAAACGCCTCCCTGCGCTGACCTAATCATCTCGCACAAAATACGGGTGGTAGTTGTCGGGACAACAGATACCAGCAACAAGGTTGCAGGCAAAGGACTGTCGAAACTGAAAGAGGCCGGATGCAAGGTTATTCTTGGTGTGGCTGAGGATCAGTGCCGGAAAATTAACAAACGTTTTTTTTCTTTCCATGAAAACAGAAGGCCGTATGTTGTACTTAAATGGGCACAAAGTGCTGACGGATTCATCGATGTAAACAGAGAAGAAAATTCAGTAACGGCACCTCACTGGATAATCGGGAAATCTGAAAGGATCCTTGTCCATAAATGGAGGGCTGAGGAACAGGCGATTCTTGTCGGTGGCGGAACGGTCAGGACTGATGATCCTCTTCTTAATGTGAGGGATTGGAAAGGCAATAGTCCGGTCAGGCTTATACTGTCAGGTTCGGGAATGATACCGGAGGAGCTGGCCATGAACAAGCTGATAGGATCGCAGGTTATTTTTTCGTTTTATCCGGAGAAAATTAAATCTCCGGGATCTGTTCTGGTTAAGCTTAATAACCATGAACCCTCGGCAGTTCAGATCCTTGATTACCTTTACAGGTGGGGAATTCAGTCATTGTTTATTGAAGGAGGAGCAGGTGTTCTGAATCATTTTATAAGTCTGGGCTTATGGGATGAGGCAAGGATCTTCTCAGGGGATAAGATTTACATGGAGGGGATTAAGGCTCCTGAAATCGACGGAAAGCTGTTTCTTAAAACAAAATTCATCAAAAGTACCCTTGAAATTCTGCTAAAGGATTCCTAAAATATCCGGGGATAAGCGAGACCGGAGGGGAAAAGCAAAAAATCTATCCCGGATTACACAGAAAATCCCAGAGTATTGAAGAACATTAAACTTAATTTAGATTTTAGCTATTTTTCGCGGATCATCGATCCATCCCTTATCATTTGAGAGAGCGTTCAGGACTTCTTCCGGAGTATTAGCGATTACCCACATGTTTTTATGTTCACCCCTCAGGAAATTACCTGACACCATATGTTCAAGTAAATCGATTAACGATCGGTAAAAGTCAAGGGTATTCAATATAACCACCGGCCCTCTAAACAATCCGAGCTGTTTCAGCGTGATTGCTTCTGTAAGTTCCTCGAGAGTCCCAATCCCGCCAGGCAGAGCAACAACAGCGTCTGCCCTCGAGAACATATTCTTCTTCCTGTCGCCCATATCTGTCGTTACTATCATATCATTTACCCTGGAATGCCCCCATCCCTCATCATTCATAAATGATGGTATAACACCTGTTATTGACCCGCCATTTTCAATTACTGCATCAGCAAGGGCTCCCATAAGGCCAATTCCGCCGCCGCCATAAATGACTTTCATCCCTGACCCGGCAAAAAGGAGACCAAGCCCGGCAGCTGCCTTCACATATTCATTATCTATCTGGCTGCTGGATGAGGCAAATACACAAACTGTCATCAGAGGGTGCCTATTGCAGCAGATTGTTTATTTTATTGACGAAATTGCTCTTTGGTACAGCACCAACCTGCTTGTCAGCAACTTTCCCGTTCTTAAAAAAAAGAACAGTCGGGATGTTCCTGATTCCAAATTTTGAAGCAACACCGGGACAGTTGTCAACATCGCATTTTGTTACGATAATCCTGCCTGTATAGTCTTTGGAGATCTCTTCGACGAAAGGAGCAATCATCCTGCATGGTCCACACCACTCCGCCCAGAAATCAACCATTA
This sequence comes from Bacteroidales bacterium, assembly GCA_038252165.1. Lineage (GTDB taxonomy): Bacteria > Bacteroidota > Bacteroidia > Bacteroidales > VadinHA17 > LD21. Next base: position 9,914 of record JBBSAP010000087.1, read on the forward strand.
CAGGAATGTCGGATTTGAGAACGATCTCATCGAAGTTGCTGTCATTTACCTCTAATGCCATAGTATTTAGTGTTTTAAGAACTCTAATTTTTTTTGGATGATCCAAATATAGCTAATTAACTTTATATTCAAGCCCGGGATAATCATCAAGGAAGGAAATAAGTTCATTGTTCAGCCTCACCCTTAAGGTTCGGGAAAACATAGAAAGTGAGATTTTATCCTCTGCATCAAAGAAAATGAACTTCAGTTCAGTTTCGCCTTTATTTTCCTTCACAAGTTCCATCAGTTCGCTGATCAGCTCTCTGCTTATGTTTTCAGGATGTATTTTAAGAGTTACAGTTTTAATAAGCTCGTCCTTTACGCTTGAAAGAAGGTTGATAGTTTTTATATGGAATTCAAGCTCGTCATCCTTATATCTCCTTTTCTGAACCCTCCCTTTTACAAGAAGATAATAACCCACATTAAAAAACTTGCTGAACTCCAGGTACTCTTTGTCGAACATCATGAATCTGAATGAATCGGAATAGTCTTGCAGGGTAAAAGAGCCGTACGGCTTTCCGTTTTTCCCCATACCGTTTTTGGTATCAATTACCATTCCGGCCACTACAACATCTTTATCAAGAAACTCACCAAGGTTCTGGAGATCGGCCAGTGTGGCTGTAGTAAAAGTGTTGATCTCAAGTTTAAAATCATCGAGCGGATGTGAAGAAAGATAAATGCCGATCACCTCTTTCTCCCTGTTTAGCTTTTCAAGCTTTGGCCAGTCGGGGCATGGGGTTGCTTCAGGCTTGATTATATCAAAACCGCCATAACCTCCGAAAAGTGACTGCTGACTTGAGTTTTTCACAGTCTTTGCGTTATTCCCGTACCTTATCAGGCTTTCAATAAAGCTTATTCCTTTGCCATCAATTGAGAAATACTGTGCCCTTGAAATATTGCTGAAACAATCAAATGCTCCGGCTACTGACATTGCTTCGAGATTTTTTTTGTTGAGCGAGTTCAGGTTAACCCTTTCAACCAGATCGTAAACACTTTTATAAATGCCATTTTCTTCCCGCTCCTGAATCATCTGGATAACAGCGCTTTCGCCTACCCCTTTTATTCCGCCAAGTCCGAACCGTAAATTACCATCCTTGTTAACTGTGAATTTTACATTGCTTTCGTTTACATCAGGTCCGAGAACGTCCATTCCCATCCTTCGGGTTTCATCCATGAATATTGTAATTTTCTTGATGTCGTTTATATTGCGGCTCAGTACAGCCGCCATATACTCAGCCGGATAATGTGCTTTAAGATAACCGGTCTGAAATGCAACCATGGCGTAGCATGTTGAATGTGATTTGTTGAAAGCATACTGGGCGAAAGCTTCCCAATCGGACCAGATCTTATTTACAATTGTTTCATCGTACCCTTTTTTACCACATCCCTCCCTGAATTTAAGATTCATTTCATCCATAATGGATTTTTTCTTTTTCCCCATGGCTTTCCGGAGGTTGTCTGCCTCACCTTTTGTAAAGCCTGCCAGCTCCTGCGACAGGAGCATTACCTGTTCCTGGTAAACTGTAATTCCATAAGAGTCATTAAGATACTTTTCCATCACCGGGAGAGGATAATCTATAGGCTCGAGCCCGTGCTTCCTCCTGATGAATTTCGGGATATATTCCATTGGACCGGGGCGGTAGAGTGCATTCATGGCGATAAGATCCTCAAACCTGTTTGGCTTTAGTTCGCGCAGATATCTCTTCATCCCTGTCGATTCAAACTGAAAGATACCGGTCGTCTCCCCATTGCTGAAAAGCTCAAAGGTCTTTTTGTCATTAAGAGGCAGATTGTCAAGATCAATGCTGATACCTTTATCCCTTTTAATATTCTCAACACAATCCTTAATGACAGACAGGGTTTTCAAGCCAAGGAAATCCATTTTAAGCAAACCAACCTGTCCGACCTGGCTGCCGTCGTACTGAGTGGCATAAAGGTCAGTGTCCTTGGCAGTGCACAATGGAATATAGTTATCGAGTGAATCCTTACCTATTATAATCCCGCACGCGTGAATACCCGTTTGTCTTACTGAACCTTCAAGCACCTCTGCAAATTTGAGTGTCTGCGCGATAAGCTTGTTTGATGAATTTCTTTCCTTTGCAAGTTCAGGAACCTCGGCATATGCAGCCGCAAGGGTCACTCCTGGTCTGTCGGGCACCATTTTGGCCAGCCTGTCGGCATCTGAAAGCGGAAGCTTCTGCACTCTCGCGACATCCCTGATAGCCATCTTGGCGGCCATGGTCCCGAAAGTTATAATGTGGGCAACCTTGTCGTGACCGTATTTGTTAACAACATATTTTAAAACATCTTCTCTTCCATCCTCATCAAAATCGATATCAATGTCGGGCATTGATATGCGGTCGAGATTGAGGAACCTTTCAAACAGAAGTCCATATTTTATTGGATCTATATCAGTGATCCTGAGGCAGAAAGCAACAGCAGAGCCTGCTGCAGAGCCTCTTCCGGGGCCGACTGATACTCCCATCTCCCTTGCCGCCCTCAGAAAATCCTGGACAATAAGAAAATACCCGGGGAATCCCATTTTTGCAATTGTGTCGAGTTCAAAGTCAATGCGTGTCGTCTGCTCGTCTGTAAGATTTCCCCACCTTTCCTTCGCACCCTGGTAAGTAAGATATTTCAGATACTCATCATCATTTGCATAGCCTTCGGGAAGTTCAAAATCGGGCATAATGGGATCATGATCGAGCTTGTATTTTTCAATTTTGTCGACCAGCTCACCAACATTGTCGACAGCTTCGGGAATATCGCTGAAGATATTCCTCATTTCCTCCTCGCTCTTTAAATACTCCTGCCTCGAGTACCTAAGCCTGTCGGGATCATCGAGGTCCTTTGCGGTGTTAAGGCAGATCAGCCTGTCGTGAGCTTCAGCGTCTTCGGCATTTATAAAATGCACATCATTTGTGGCAATAATTTTGACATTGTACTTCGCAGAGAACTCTTTGAAAACCTCAATAACTTTCTGCTGGAGGGGGAATGCACTCCTGTCAGCTTCAGGATCATATGTTTCATGCCGCTGTATTTCAAGATAAAAGTCCTCTCCGAACATGTTGATGTAGGATTTCAGGACTTCCTCAGCCGCACTGAGCGATCCGTTGAGAATTTCATCCTGTATTTCTCCAGCCAGGCATGCTGATGACACTATTAATCCTTCTTTATATCTGGCCAGCAGCTCCTTGTCAATGCGCGGTTTATAGTAAAATCCTTTTATCCATGCAGTTGATATCAGCTTAATAAGATTTTTATATCCTGTAAGATTTTTTGCAAGGAGGATCAGATGGTCGCCTGAGCGGTCCTCTTTTTCCGATACTTCGGCAATGGATCTTTTAGCAACATATATTTCACAGCCAATGATGGGCTTAATCCCCTTTTTCAGGGCACTTGCATGAAACTCCTTGACTCCAAACATATTACCGTGATCGGTAATTGCAATGGCTTCCATGCCGAGCAATTTAACCTTATCCATAAGGTTGGAGATATTTGATGCTCCGTCAAGGATAGAGTATTGAGTATGAACATGCAGGTGAGAAAAAGTGGTCATAAGGATTGAAAAATTACAAAAGGTTGGAACACAAAAATAGGCAAAAAAGGGTAATCGGCCATTAACAAAATGCCACGAGATACTAACTTTAAATCATTAAAAAAAACTTGTAAAAGTTACAGAAAGATATAAAAATTAGATGTAGTTGTTTAGCTGTATTTATGACATAATAAAATTGTGCCCCTCAAAGGTAGTGCATAATTCTGCAAAGATGGACCGTTTATTTTTTCTGGCTGTGGAAATAAATCCTTCAATTCTGGCATA
>JBBSAP010000088.1:0-13448 GCA_038252165.1 Bacteroidales bacterium
AAGAAATCTGGTCACATTTAAAACCTTATTTATAACTAATAAGTACTTAAAGTGAGCTAGAGTTTGGAGTGCCTAGAGTTAAAAGTCGAGTCAGAGTTAGTTTTGTAGCATAAGCTATGAAAACATCCGATCAAATACTCATCGAAGAATTGAAACTCATCATTTTGTCTCAGACAAAGGAAATAGCCAAAATTTCACTGTTGCAAGCAAGGGTCGAAGTTCTTAAGCGAGAATTAGCACGATATAAAACGCCACCACTCACGAGCAGTCTTAGAGAATGCTACGTTACAAAGTAGCATGGCCGATTACTATTATATCAACAATTCCCGTTTTCTTTTGGAGAAAGAGTTGGATAATCTGTTGTCCGAGACGTTGGATCCAAAGCACAAAGAGATGATTGCTTTTCAAAAGCGGATTACAAAATATCGTGATCATGTCTTTACCTTATGTGTTACAAGCATTAAATGTCATCGCTGAGTACAAAAGATCCTGATGCGTTCTAGAATTATTAACTTTAGGCACTCTAGGCACTCCAAACTCTAGGCACTGATTAGTTACCCTTATTTTAATCTGAGAGGATTTAATAAATCAAGCTTGAATACAAAGCGAATCCTTTCTTTATTTGAACCGGTTATTGATTCGATATTATCAGAAACCAGCAGAGGAAAATAAATCTCGAAGAAGTTCCATATCCCCGCCTTAAATCCCGCTTCAAAAAAAAGTTGTGATTTATTAGCTATATCGGCGCCATGATCATTGAGCAATACATTTAAAAAAGGTTTGACAGGGATCCATGAAATTTTCCCAGGCAGGCTGCTTGTTAATGAAATTGAAAAGAGCCAGCGGCTGTACCCAAGAACATCATTTACGGGAGATACCAATCCGCCTTCAGAAAGGTCCATCTGTCTCGACCAGAAGCTTGTTCCAGACTCGCTGAAACGGTCGGGATATAATCCCTTATATAAATATTGTTCACTGCCGCTCCTTCCACTTGCAGAGAGATTATACAGCGGATTTGCAGAATCATTTTTCAGCATGACTCCGGCAAAAAACCTTATTCCCAGACCATTGTTCCTGCCATAATAACTAAGCGTATAGTTCATATCCAGCGATGTTTTCTGAAACGACTTACCTGATTCAGAAGAAACAATTACATTAAAGGGATTAACTATTCCTGATCTTTCCAGAATGTATCCGAACTGAAGATATGAACGCATTTTTGCCGGCATAAGAAGTTCAATCTGAGGAAGGTCCGAAGCAGTCAGGAAATATCCAAAGACCTTATGATTGACCTGATTAATATTGTTCCCGGATCTGAAAACAAGATCCAGTCCGATCTTTCCTTTACGATAGTTCTGATTACCGGGGGCACCAAATTGTTCTCCCTCAAGTGTAAATGTTGCCATCCTGATCAGATTCTCATAAGGTATTAAGTTGAATGAAATTCTTCCGTACCCGGTTAGACCCTGATTTCGGAATGTATATAAAGGAATGAAAAAATACTCAACAGGTTTGGGTATTAGCGTTCCGTTATTCATTGCCATGCCTGCCATCAAACCGTCGGCTTTGTTCCAGTCAAAAACAGGAAAATAAACCAAAGTTCTATTCCCGGGATCCTCAATGGTATACAGGAACCGGAGTTGAAAGGGATCAGCTTTCCGGCAAATACCTGATGGCCGGATGTTATTGTTAAGCCTGAATAATTCAGGCATCTCATGATCCGGATCAATTACTATTTCTGAATCATCTCTCCATGGGATATCTATCCATTTCTTCCCTTCAAAACCATCCTCCCATTGTTCTGAAAGAATTGAATCTCCAATGGTTCGTGTAATGTTAAGGGGACCATTAAGCTCACCTTTGTTTTTTACAAGCAATCTCTGATTCTCAAAGCGGACTATTTTATAATCGAGTCGTTTTGTCGTTCCAAGGAAATCATCGAAGAACCATGACAGGTCCTTTGCAGTATTAGATTCAAAGACCGCCCTAAGATCTTCGGGTTGTGGATGTTTGTATTTCCATTTGGCATAGTAGTCATGCATAATAGAATCAAAAAGTGAATCTCCAAGATAAGCCCGCAGATAATTGAAACCCTGGGCAGCTTTATTATAGATTATGCTTCCATAATTATCGAAATTATAATCGGTAGCTGCCATATTTATAGGCCGTTCCTGGTTCTGTCGCGCGGGGACAAGCCATTCGAACTCCTGAATTCTTTGGACCGGTAATTCATCAATCTTAAAAAACCTTGCCAGTTTTCTGTTCCTGAAACCCAGTTCCCAAAGTTTTTTCCCTGGATATTTCTCATTCAGATATCTTGATTCATAGGCACTGGCAATGCTTTCATCCATGAAAGGAAATCTTCGCTCATCGGAGCCGATAGCACTGTAAAACCAGCTGTGGCAGATTTCGTGAGCGATCACCTGATCCAGCAGGTAAGGATCTCCGGCAATTCCGATAACAGTAAGACCGGGATATTCCATCCCGGCTCCGGAATTCAGAGGACTCTGAACTGCAGTAAAGGAGTCATAAGGATAATCACCAATGCATTTTGAAAAATAGCCGACGGCGCTGTTCACGTATGAAACAGCATTCCACCACAGATGAGCTTCCTTATTTGTGAACATAACCCACGTGGTTACTTCCCTTCCGGAATCGGGCAGTTTAACACTTCCTTTCAAAACATGGAATCTCTTATCGGCAAACCACGCGAAATCATGTATATTATTCTCAGTATAGCTTAAAGTTTTCATCTCCTTTGAGGAGGGAGGGAAATCAGTATCCCTGTAATAAATGGCTTTCTTTGATGTGGAATCTGACGCCTGCATATCAAGGAACCTCTTCTCCTTTTCATCCTGAAGTTTTCCTGTTGCGCCCACAATATAATTCGCAGGCAAAGTGATACTTACATCAAACCTGCCGTATTCAGAATAAAACTCAGCCTGATCAAGATATGGCATCTGATGCCAGCCGGTTCTGTCATAAACCGCTGGTTTTGGATACCATTGAGATATCTGATAAGATTCGCCTATATGACCCAACCTTGAAGTGACCCCTTTCGGGATTTTCACATGAAAGGGAGTTGTTATGCGTACAGTGTCGCCAGGGTTAAGCGGCTTATTAAGAATTATCCTGCAAATATCAGGCGACCCCTGCAGCAGCTCCCATTGAACCCGGCTTCTGTCTGCTTCGAAATCGAGGGAATCAATATATCCTTTTAACTCCTCATCGTTGAACAGTTTTCCCTTTCCCTTCATATTAAAAACCTGTCTGGCCAATGCCGTACTATTATTTGAATATGCATTTGGCCAGAGATGAAAATATAAGAAAGTGAGAGTGTCAGGAGAATTATTCAGATACTCAACCGACTCGAATCCATTTAATTCATGCTTCCTGTCATTGAGTTCCACGTGAATCTTATAATTTACCTCCTGCTGAAAATAATCCTGTGATACAGCCTTCAGAAAAGGCCATAATAAAACCAGGCACAGGAGCAGATATTTTCTGAAAGTATTTTTATAATAAAGTCTTTGCATATCTGTCCGACCTGGAATTTTTAATGTTAATAATCGAGAATACTAAGATACAGCAAAACCAAAAATTGTCAAATCTCATTGGATCAAATCTATAAATATTGCAGTTTAAATAAAAATAACTATTTTTGTTATAAGAGCAAATTAATTCTTAACCTTCAATTATTTGAAGCTTTACATCAAAAATATGGTATGCATCCGGTGCCAGATGGTTGTAAAATCTGAACTGGAAAATCTCGGATTACATCATACCAGGGTTGAAATAGGCGAAACTGAAATAATGGAAGACCTGTCGGTGGAACAATTGGATCTCCTCGGCACTTCTCTTAAGAAGATCGGGCTTGAATTACTGGATGATAAAAAACACATTATGGTTGAGAGGATAAAAACCATCATAATTGAACTTGTGCATTACAATGATGATCAGATCAAAACAAATCTTTCCGATTACCTTTCCGAAAAACTAAATCACAATTACACTTATCTTTCAAATCTTTTCTCCGAAGTCAAAGGGATCACAATTGAGAAGTTCTACCTTAACAATAAAATAGAAAGGGTTAAAGAACTGCTCGTATATGATGAGCTCAATCTTACAGAAATCGCCTGGAAACTTCATTACAGCAGCGTGGCCCATCTGTCAAACCAGTTTAAGAAAATGACAGGGCTAACTCCGTCTCACTTCAAAAATCTCAGGAACAAGAATCATGGATCTATTTGAAATTCCTGAATGACTTCTTAATCCTTTACACACCTTACATATTTCCCTGCAGCTTTTAAGGTACCTTCCCTGAAAACACCGGCATTGCTACCGTCCAGACGACGATAATTGCCTGTTGATGTACTGCTTTCATCGGAACACCACCAGTAAGAAAGTGCACCTTCATTGAAGAATGAGCCATCAGCATAGTATCTGAATCCACCGGGAAGCGCTGAAAATCCGCTGGTATTCGAACCATTTTCTCCTGCTTTCCAACCGGTGGTACTCTTTATCTGTGAACCCTGGTCAGTGCCACGCCATGCCGTGCCATCAGCTTGTACCTGTGACATACCTAAAGACATTTCAAGTGTTTTAAAATCAGCATCAGTTGGCACATGCCAGTCAACCGGACATAGCTTACCCGTATTTGCAGCATACCAATTGTATAAAGCCCCGTATAATGGTTTGTTTATGGTTTCATCATTATCATACCAGCAAAAACCCGGGGTAGTTAGCTTAATCCATGCTGAACTTACCGAAACATTGGGGATGTCTTTGTTATCATTATATTTTGTCGTTTTAAGATTCTCAGCCATCCAGGTATGAGTGCCGATTTCTACTGTTTTGTAGGTATTGCCAGCCTGGTCGGTCAGACTCGAGTAAGAAGGTTCCGGATCATTCTTTTTACATCCACCCGTAAAAATTAAGACAGATGTCATAATTATTACCAATTGACTCAATATCCTGCTTTTCTTTTTCATGTCTGTTCATTATTAAAGTTGTCATTCCATTGTTTCATTTTATTACTTTACATTTGCATTATTTGGAGTAAAAGTATTATAAATCTATATATCAGTCTGTTACAACCAGTTTTTCAGTAAAATAGGGCTTGTTGCTTAATCCCATCTGTACAATATAGAAACCCGGCAAAAGATTTATCTGAATTTGAAACTCTCTGACATCCGGATTCACTTCATCCTGAAAAACTACGTTGCTTGATAAATTAATGATCCGTATATAGTCAAACGCCATTGTCGGATCAATTATTGAAATATAAACATGATTAAATGCAGGATTCGGATACATCTTTATACTCTGATCTCCGGAACTTGCTTCAAATACTCTCGCACCTGCCTGCCAGGTTCCATTCTGAGCTGCTGTTGAAGGATAAAGCGAGCCCCATGTTGCACTTGTGGAAAGACCTGTTATCCATTCCGTACCTAAATCAGTCCCATAATTTAATCGTGATAACGGTACAAAACCGGTTGTATTAATAAAACCGGGATTAACAACAACTGAATGGGTATCATACCCCAATGCCTGCCATTCCGTAAATGTTTTCAGATTACCACTGATCACAAATACAGGCGTCCCTGCTTCACAATAGAAAACATTATAATCACTCTTAAAATCATCTAAACACCATGATTCAATCCTTACGTTTGGGATCTGATATTTTGTATAAAATATATTGTTGTATAATCTGGCTCCCAGTGAGGGTGCCGGAACTGATGTGTCGTTATTTGCATCTATTTCTATAATGGATGAAGACAACTCAGAATATTCATCATTATAAAAAGTATTATTATAAACATGAACGCCATTCATACCCTTGATTCTCAGTGAAAGTTTTGCATTTTTCAATATATTGTAGGCAGCTCCTCCTGAGGTATATGTCATATTATATCCATTATCTGTCCCTGATTTAAACAATATCCCGTGAGGAGCTTTATCAAGATAATTATACTTTATAACTGAATTTATATTATACCCAGTGAATAATGCATGTGTAATGCTGGAGTCATCTGTTCCGTTCCATGTAAATTTATTACCCGTTATTACCATACCGTCAAGATTGTTGCTCTGGGAATTTTCGACTTCATCCCCGGCCTGTAACAAATAGCCATTTGAATTTATTGATGTAATGGAGTTATTACGATAAGTAAATGTAGTAGGTTCACTTCTTGGAATATCAACTCCAGCCCAGGTTCCTGATTCTGAATTATTGACAGAAGTCCCTTCTATTGTTAGCACAGTTTGTGCACCCAAAGCAGAGCTTATTGCAAAAAATACTATTATGGATATCCTTTTCAGCAAATGCAAATCATAAAATAAATTTAACCTATAAGACTCATATATAGATAAATGGATAATTCCCTTTTATGATTTTCATGATCATAAATTGCTATAAAATCCAATGGTATAAATTTAAGCCCTTTAGTTACCGGAATCTTTACACAATTCCCTGCCAGATTTACATAATTCACGTATTTCATGATCCGGGGTGGTGTTTCTCACCTCTTTAACCTATATGTGAATGATGTAACTTAATTAAATAGTTACATAACATTTTTAAGGCAGGAGGCACGACCTTTGCAAAGCGTTCAGCCGCAGGGCGACCAGGGTGGTGGGATGAGAATGGGTGGTGGCAATTTTGTTGCCAAACAGGAAGCAAATCTCCTGAACATTGAAAGAACCAGGACAGGTCAGGATGGTCAGGCTTCAACTACCACAATGAAATATACTCTCGACGGAAAAGAAAGTATTAACGCATCACCAAGAGGCGACAGCAAATCTGTTGCAAAATGGTCAACTGATGGGAAGTCCCTTTCTATTGAAACGTCTAGAACCATGGATATGAATGGTAAGCCGACAACAATGAAATCGACAGAAGTATGGAAACTTACTGACGCAAAGACACTTTCAGTTGCATCCACAAGACAGGGTCCGGGCGGTGAAGTAAAAACCACAATGGTTTATGACAAAAAATAATCTTTAAATTAAAGGATTAATAAGAGAGGCTCCATCAGGGGCCTTTTTTATGACTTGGGGTGACAGGAATTTTAGTACCCGCCAGCTTGATTGAAAGTCATCTGGGAAAAAGGTATGACGATTTAATGAATATGTGAAATATGTAACTTTTGCAGGGAATTGTGTAACTCTTCCGCTCCTTCTTACCAATACCTTTACTCACGATTATTCATTTGAAGCAAATGAAAGAATCTCTATTAGTCACCGTGATCAGGAATCTCATTAACGGAGATTCAGTGATTAATTTGTAACGAAATAAAACGGACTCGTTGAAGCTGTATATCAGATATATGGTAAGCATGCGCTGCAAAATAGTGGTAAAAGAAGAGTTAAAAAAACTTGGTCTTCACTTCATTATTGTCGATTTGGGTGTAGTGGATATCATGGAAAATATAACTGATGCGCAACGCGGGCAGATAAGAATTGCTTTGCACAAATCAGGACTGGAGCTGATGGACGACAAGAAAGCGTTGCTGGTTGAAAAGATAAAAAATGCAATTATTGAAAAGATCTATTCTTCAGATGGCCTGCCCAGGAAAAACTTTTCAGATTATTTAAGTGAAAGGCTAAATCACAACTATCCGTATATGTCAGGCTTGTTTACAGAAGTGAAGGGGATCACTATTGAAAAATTCATCATTTCTCATAAAATTGAACGTGTAAAAGAGCTTATAATTTATGATGAGCTTCATCTTACAGAAATTGCCTCGAAGCTTTATTACAGCAGCGTTGCACATTTATCAAATCAGTTTAAGAAAGTAACTGGTCTTACTCCATCACATTTTAAGAAGCTTAACAACAAAAAACGAGAATTAATTGAAGAGGTGAGAGATAACTGACATTTGCCAGATGTTAAATAAAGAATACTTAATGATTACAATAAAAAGAAATTAGCACCGCACCATATAATGATTGTCATGGGAACAACCAGCCGAAGGGAATCTCAATATACAAGAAGCCTTATAGAAGCAAGCCTTGATCCACTGTTTACGATTAGTCCTGATGGAAAAATTACAGATATAAATAAGGCTTCCATTGACATAACGAAAGTAACGCGCGAGAACCTGATCGGTACAGATTTCTTTGAATATTTTACTGAACCTGATAAAGCACGGGATTTTTACAAGCAAGTTTTTGATGAAGGCTTTGTAGCTCATTTCCCTCTTACCATAAGTGACGGCAAGCTCACGGAAGTTCTTTTTAATGGCTCGGTGTATAAAGATGAATTTGGGAAGGTGATTGGTGTAGTTGTTGTGGCAAGAGATATCACAGACCGTAATAGGGTTGAGAAAGAATTAAAGGATGCCAGGTTGAATGCTGAGTTGGCTACAAAAACTGCCGAGGATGCAAAAGACAAAGCTGAAAGCGCCACAGAAGTTGCTGAAGATGCCGTGAAATCCAAGCAACAGTTTTTATCAAACATGAGTCATGAGATCCGCACACCAATGAATGCGATTATTGGGTTTACCAAAGTGTTGCTTAAATCGGATTTAAATCCGAGACAAAAAGAATACTTAAATGCCATAAAAATGAGCGGAGATGCTTTGACAGTTTTGATAAACGACATACTCGATCTCGCCAAAGTGGATGCCGGGAAAATGATATTTGAACAAACACCTTTCAAACCGGCTGCATCAATTTCTGCCATGATTCATTTATTTGAGGCAAAAATCCAGGAAAAAAATCTTCTTTTAATTAAAAAATATGACGATAAGATACCAAAGGTATTGTCGGGAGACCCTGTTCGCCTGCATCAGATAATCTTAAACCTTGTAAGCAATGCGGTTAAGTTCACATCAGAGGGGGAAATTACCATAAGCTCCAGGTTACTGAAAGAGAACGAAGAGGAGGTAAATATTGAGTTTTCAGTTTCGGATACCGGGATCGGGATCCCGGAGGACAAAATGGAACGTATTTTTGAGAACTTTCAGCAGGCGACCAGCGAAACTGCAAGGTTGTACGGAGGTACCGGCCTTGGGCTTGCAATTTGTAAACAATTGGTGGAATCACAGGGTGGAAAGATAACTGCAAAAAGTAAACTGGGTAAAGGCTCTGTCTTTAGCTTTATTTTACCGTTTCATAAAACAGATGCTGAGGTCGAATTGGAAAAGGTGATTAATGTCTTAACCACTAAAGTACATAATATAAAAATCCTGGTAGTGGAAGATATAGCCCTCAATCAATTACTGATGAAAACACTCCTCGACGATTTTGGGTTTGAATTTGATCTTGCCGAGAATGGGAAAATAGCAATAGAAAAACTTCAGGATAGTTCGTACGATATTATTTTAATGGATCTGCATATGCCTGAAATGAATGGTTTTGAAGCGACAGCATTCATTCGCAATAAACTGAATTCTCAAATTCCGATTATCGCTTTAACTGCCGATGTGACTACTGCTGATTTAAATAAATGCAAAGCGGTGGGAATGAATGATTACATCTCAAAACCACTGGACGAAAGGATACTTTATAATAAAATTATCGATTTATTAAAGAATACTTTGTCGGAACAAGATACCTCGTTACCTGCAGGCAAGCCCAAATATGTTGATTTAACCTATTTAAAGAAGCGCACGAAGGATAATCGGGAATTGATGAATGAAATGATTGAACTTTATCTGGAACAAACCCCGCCTTTGATCAGGCAAATGAAACAGGGCCTGCACGATAAAGATTGGGATTCAGTTAATGGTTCAGCGCATAAACTTATTCCTTCATTTTCTATAATGGGCATGCATCCTGATTTTGAAGATGCTGCAAAAAAAATCCAGGAATATTCAGGCACTCAACAACATCTTGGAGAAATACACGAATTGGTTACCAAGGTTGAAAATGCCTGTTCCGGGGCCTGCAAAGAACTGGAGGAAAAACTAATGATAAAATAATCCAAATAATTATGGACGAAAATAAAATATTGCTTTTTCTGGTTGATGATGATGCATTATTCCTAAAGTCATTAGAGATTGAATTTACTGACAAAACAGAATCGGTTATAAAAACATTCCCAACCGGTGAGCTATGTCTCGAAAACATATCGCAAAACCCTGATGTTATAATCCTGGATTATTTTCTCAACAGTATTGACAGGAATGCAATCAATGGGCTCGAAACCCTGGACAAAATAAAAACCGCCAATCAGGCGATCCCCGTAGTAATGCTCTCCTCACAGGATAAAATTGATGTGGCAGTAAATTGCATGAAGCACCATGCTTTTGACTATATTGTCAAAAGCGAAACTGCTTTTATCCGGCTGCAAAAAACCATTACAACCATTTTTCATTATCAGAAATTAGAAAAGGCATTGAGCTGGTATATGGAAAAGATGTGATAACCAAACACTCAAATGTGCTTTAAACATATTTCCATATTTCTTTTCCCATTTGTATTTTTTTTAATAGCTGATTTTGCATCTGCACAGCAAGATAGTGTCAAGAAAGATTCAACTCAGCTGTACAGGAATATTGAATCCTATTCGAAGCGAAGCAAGTTTAACGGTTTTATGTACCGGCTGATTTTTAAGCCGGTTACTCCTGACTCAAAGAATAAAGTAGTCAGCAGGAAAGTTTATAAGAAACTGATACAAAAACCCTACAGTACTTTTGAAGGAAAGATCATCCGGAATATCAATGTTGTTACCCTCGATCCTTTTGGTTACTCAACCACCGACACTGCTGTCAGGAAACAGAACTTTTTATATAAAGCAGGGAACGGGATGCATATTAAAACACATGGAATTACTATCAGGAACCTATTGCTGATCCATAGAAATCAACCTTTCAATTCTTTTCTCGTAAAAGAATCTGAACGTTTGATCCGTAACCAGAAATATGTGCATGAGGTCTCTTTTTCTGTTGTGGCTTCAGGGCAAAAATCCGATTCAGTAGATATCTTCATCCGTGAACTGGATAACTGGAGTATCATTCCGGACGGATCCATTTCAGCTTCAAGAATTAGTGCCGGGTTGACTGATAAAAACTTTTTAGGAACCGGCCATGAATTTCAGAATGCATTTTCAAGAAGCTTTACCAGGGGAATTAGTTCTTTTAATACTGAGTATTTTGTTCCAAACTTCCGGAATTCCTATATCAGCGGAAAGCTGCATCTGGGAATTGACGGATATGGAAATTTCAGCAGGGGCTTTGATGTTGACCGTCCATTTTTTTCTCCTCTGGCAAAGTGGGCAGCAGGAATCTCTTTTACTTCTCAAACCAGGAAAGATTCCCTGCAGGACATTAATGCGGTTTATTTTCCCGTGAGTATGAAGTTCAGGGCGCAGGATTACTGGGCAGGCAAAGCCCTGCAGCTTTTTAAAGGCAGCACAGAAGATGTACTTGTTACCAATTTAATCCTGGCAGCCAGATATTTGAATATTAAGTATTTTGAAAAACCATCTGAATTTCTGGATCCGTTTCATAATTATTCAAACGAAACTTTTTATTTAGCTGCAGTCGGAATTTCTACAAGGAGATATGTTCAGGATAAATATATCTTCAAATACGGTGTTATTGAAGATGTGCCGGTTGGAAGCGTTTATTCGTTGACAGCCGGTTATCAGGCAAAAAATAATTCAGGGCGGCTCTACTTAGGTATGCGGGTATATTTTGGCAACTATAATGAATGGGGATATCTGAGTTCCAACTTCGAATATGGCACATTCTTTCGGGGATCCCATTCTGAACAGGGTGTTCTGACAGTGGGTGTAAATTATTTTACCGGATTATTTGAAATCGGGAAATGGAAATTCAGGCAATTTGTAAAACCGCAGATGACTATTGGCATAAACAGGTTCTCTTCCGATAGTTTGACACTTAATGATAAATATGGACTGGATGGTTTTAACAGTCCTGCATTGTCGGGTACCAACCGCTTTTTATTTACACTGCAGACACAATCCTACGCTCCATGGAATATTTTCGGGTTCCGGCTTGGGCCCTATCTTACTTATTCTCTTGGTATGCTTAGCGATGCTTTAACAGGATTTAAAAAAAGCAAGGTTTATTCACAGATAGGGCTGGGAGTCTTAATTAAAAATGAAAACCTGGTCTTTAATACTTTTCAAATATCAATTTCATTCTACCCACTGATTCCCGGAACCGGACAGGATGTTTTCAAAATGAACTCATTCAGGACAACTGATTTTGGTTTCAGGGATTTTGAAATTACAAAACCTGCAGGGATGGTATATAAGTAAGCCGTTATTTAAAACGTGTGAATTATGTAACTTTTTCAGAAAATTGTGTAACAGTTCGAAGTTGATGGAAACATACCTTTGTTAATGAATAATTTACATACAAAAAATAATTATTACGATTGAATATTATTTCCGACAAAAAGTATGACTCCAATAGGGTATCAATTAAAATTATGTTGAATCTATTATTAATTAAAATCAATTGAAATGAAAAAGATTTTTCTTGGTGTAATGATGGTATTTGTGTCACTGGCTTTTCTCCCGCTCCAATCAAAAGCCGCAACAACTGAGGAACCAACCTCTGTACCTGCTCCAAAACCTGCCGAATCAGCAGAAGCTAAAGCCTTAATGCTCAGGTTAGATGAAATTAAGACAACGGATAAGTCAAAACTGAATTCGGAAGAAAAGAAGGATTTACGAAAAGAAGTAAAAGGAATCAAACACAATCTCAAAGCAATAGGTAACGGTGTTTATCTTTCAGGTGCTGCTATTATACTTATAGTAATTCTGTTAATTGTATTATTGTAACCTTCAAATAAATAAAATCATGGGAAACTTACTTTATGGTTTAGCAGTAATCCTGCTTATCGCATGGGCAGTCGGATTTGTTGGTTTTCATGCCGGAGGCCTCATCCACGTTCTTCTTGTTATTGCAGTTATTGCAGTAATTCTCAGGGTTATTCAAGGGAAGAAAATCGCCTGAACTGGTTAATTACAGAATTAATCAGATTAGAATAAAAGCTTTTATTATAAACATGAGTCCATTCATAAGTCATTGTGAAGTAACAGAGCAAACTAATCGATGACTAATCTGAATGGACTTATCATTTAAAAACAAAACTATGAACTCAGGAAAAGTATTATTAAGCTTACTAGCCGGCGTTGCTGCCGGTGCATTGCTGGGGATATTATTAGCCCCTGAAAAAGGTTCCGTAACCCGTAAAAAAATGTCCAAAAAGGCAGAAGAATACGGGGATGGATTAAAAGAAAAATTCAATGAATTTGTTGACGATATCTCCGAAAAATTTGAAGAGATTAAGGAAGACGTATCAGACTTTAAAGAACCGAAAAAGTCCAGATCAGAATCAACTAAAAAAGATGTAGAAACTGCTGCCGGCTGACGCCATGGAAGACAATACAAAGCTTATTGAATCACTGCTGGAAAGAACTGCTGAATATGGCAAGGCGAGCTTTGAACTGGTAAAGCTTAAGG
>JBBSAP010000089.1:0-13290 GCA_038252165.1 Bacteroidales bacterium
GGAATTCTATACGGGATGACCCCTAAAACTTCTCCATTTGCTATTGATGCAGCTTCCGGGAAAGAGATATGGAAAGCAAAAGATACGGCGAAGTTTGTCAGATATAATATGAGCAGGGGAATTACCTATTGGGAAGACGGTGAAGATAAACGCATTTTTTACACAAAGGGCTCCTGGCTTTATGCCTTGGATGCCTTGAATGGGAAACCGGTTATGTCATTTGGAAAACAAGGCAGAACTAGCCTAAAAGCAGGATTGGGCGAATCCGCAAAAGATAAGTTTGTAGTTTCAACTACCCCCGGAACAATTTATAAAGGCTTAATTATCATGCCACTTCGGGTTTCGGAAGGTTCAGATGCTGCAATTGGTAATATTCAGGCATTCAATGTTCTCACTGGAGAATTAAAATGGATTTTTCATACCATTCCAAAGCCAGATGAATTTGGATATGATACATGGCCTGATAAAGCGTATGAAAATGTAAATATTGGAGGCGCAAACAATTGGGCAGGTATGGCTATTGACCGGGAGCGCGGTATTGTTTTTATCCCAACAGGTTCTGCTGCTTTTGATTATTATGGAGGCAATCGAAAAGGTAGCAATCTTTTTGCAAATTGCCTCCTCGCCCTTGATGCTGAAACAGGTCAAAGGCTCTGGCATTACCAATTTGTTCATCACGATATCCTGGACAGAGACCTGCCAGCTCCGCCAAATTTAATTACAGTTACGCAAAATGGAGAAAAAATTGATGCTGTTGCGCAGGTAACCAAACATGGACAGATATTCGTATTTAACCGAGTTACTGGCAAGCCGCTGTTTCCTATTGAAGAGCGTGAAGTTCCCTCTTCAATTGTTTCTGGTGAGCAATCATGGCCAACGCAACCTTTTCCTGTTAAACCGTTGCCTTTTGTAAGACAAACACTATCAGAAGCAGATATTAGTCCTTATGCTGAAAACGGAGATGAATTAATCACAATTTTTCGAAAAAGCAGGTCAGGTAATCCTTTTATACCTCTAAGCTTAGAGAATACGTTAGTATTTCCTGGTTTGGATGGTGGTGCTGAATGGGGGGGGGCAGCTGTAGATCCTGAAGGAATTATGTACCTGAACAGCAATGAAATGGCATGGTTACTTGCCTTAGGAGAAACATCAGCAGAAAGAAAAACAGAAGCTGCCATTTCAGGAAAAAACGTTTATTTGAATTTTTGTGTTGCGTGCCATGGAATTGAGCGTAAAGGAAATCCACAGATGAATATTTCTTCTTTAGAGGATATTCAAAAGCGTAGAACTAAAAATTATGTAATGGATATTATATCAGAAGGGAAAGCGATGATGCCTGCTTTTACAGTGCTTTCAGATGCTGAAAAAAATGCGGTGATTTCTTTTCTTTTTGGGAAGGAGCAGAATAAGACACAAGTTGCAAAGAACGGGCAGTCAAAAGAACCTGGATTAAGCAAGGATCCAAATAATTCAAAAGATCCTTATAAAATAAGTCTTTTTTCTAAGTTTCTTGACAGCAAAGGACTTCCGGCCATAAGTCCACCCTGGGGAACTCTTAATGCTATTAATCTGAATACAGGAGAATATGTTTGGAAAATTCCCTTTGGTGAGTATCCTGAATTGGCTGAAAAGGGAATTCAGGGAACTGGAGCAGAAAGTTATGGAGGTCCGGTTGTTACAGCAGGTGGTCTTTTGATTATCGCCGGAACAAAAGACAGGAAATTTAGAGCCTACAATAAACGTACAGGCAAACTGATTTGGGAAACCCATTTGCCGGCTGCTGGCTTTGCAACACCAAGCACCTACGAAGTTAACGGAAAGCAATATGTTGTTATAGCCTGTGGAGGCGTTAAACTTGGAGCGACTTCTGGAAACAGCTATGTTGCTTTTGCCTTACCTTAAACGCGAAGAACAATAATTTGAATTTCACTGAATAATTATAGACATAATTTATTTTAATTTTAAAACGAAATCTATTGAAATTATTTTTCTGTTAATGCTGGCAATTAGCCTGAAAGGTCAAAATCTACTCAATACAAAATGGAAATTTTCTACGAATTTTGAAATAATCTAATTCAATTGCTATGATTAAAAAATTCATTACTATTCTTGCCGCTTTCATGACATTAAATGTCAGCTGTCAGAATACAACCTCTTTTAAACCGGGTCAGTTATGGCCGGATAATAATGGAGTTCACATCAACGCCCATGGGGGAGGGATGTTGTATTTCAATGATACCTATTATTGGTTTGGTGAACACAAGATTGAAGGAGAAAAAGGAAACTCTGCTCAGGTAGGTGTTCATTGCTATTCATCCAAAGATCTTTATAATTGGAAGGATGAAGGAATTTCTCTTAAAGTGGATGATGATCCCAAAAGTGGAATAACAAAAGGATGTATTCTGGAAAGGCCAAAGGTGATCTATAATAAGAAAAACAAGCAATTTGTTATGTGGTTTCACCTTGAAAGACTGGGTTATGGTTATGGTTTTGCGTCAAGTGGTATAGCGGTCAGCAACAATGTAAGTGGTCCTTATAAATATATCGGATGTGTAAGGCCAAATCAGGGTCAATGGCCGTTAAATGTAAAGGAAATACATAAAATGCCGGTTGATCCCATTGTTATGACAAAAAGATACCCTGGTGACAACTTGTTTGGGGATGCCGATACCGTAAATATTCTTGGGCGCGATCTTAATAAAGGACAGATGGCACGCGATATGACCCTGTTTGTTGATGATGACGGCAAAGCATATCATATGTTTGCATCCGAAGAAAACAGCACTTTACATATTTCACAGCTTACCGATGATTACCTGTCTTATACCGGCCAATATGCCAGGGCATTTGTTGGCAGGTTTATGGAAGCCCCCACCATTTTCAAAAAAGATGGCAAATATTATTTTATAGGTTCCGGATGTACTGGTTGGGCACCAAATGCAGCCCGATCGGCTGTGGCTGACAATATCTTCGGACCATGGACTGAATTGGGAAATCCATGTGTTGGAGCCGATTCGACACTTACTTTCCATTCACAGTCAACCTGTGTCTTGCAATTAACCGGAAAGAAAAACGCTTTCATTTTTATGGCCGACCGCTGGTCGCCCAAGAATGCCATTGATGGACGATATATCTGGCTGCCAATTTCCTTTGAAAACAATAAGCCAGTCTTAAAATGGCTCGATGAATGGGACCTGAGCTACTTCGTGGCTATGTCGAAACTTTACCTGATAATAAACGTGAAATCGATGTTGAAATACCAGTAAGTTCTATAGTTTCAGCACACAATGTAAAGGCAAATGAAAAAGGATTTGTATTTTCCACTGGCATTAAACGCGATGCCCTCTCGTGGGCAGATGCCAATATGGGAATGATGGCAGGTGATTGTGTGTTACCTTAGACAACAAACGAAGCTGATATTTGCAAACCTTAAGAAAGTTGACAACGTGAAGGAATCAGGAAGCAGTTTCTTTGACAAGATGCCAGAGCTGACACTTGCAGCTGTTATCTGGAGGCTTAAGGTTTATTACCCTGAAATGTGTACTCTTCCTTACGACGTTGCTTTGTGCCTGGTGAAAACGCAAACAGAGATAGTTGATACTATTTTGTTTTCATCAATTGCCTCTATTGACTACTAATAAAACTTTGGTCTTACAAATTATTTTATCTTAAATGATAGTGTTAGTAGTCTGATAATTCTATATTTGTTTGTTGAAATATTCTTAAAATTGGTAAAATATCCTGATGACAAGCTGATTATCAATAAACTCAAAGAAGGGGATGTTTTATCTTTTGATAATATCTTCAATAAGTATAATAAAAAGGTTTATTACTTCGCTATAAGCTATTTAAAGAATAAAGAAGAAGCTGAAGATGTTGTTCAGGAGGTATTTATGAATCTCTGGAAATACAGGGATCAGATAAGTGAGTATTATGTTTTCAGCAAGTACCTCTTCAGGATAACCTATAATGCAACCTGCAAAAAATTCAGGAAACAGGCATCAGATAAAAGGCAATTGGAAGAGGTGCTTAAAAATTTTGTCATAGAAGATAACTCAACAAAGTTAGATATTGAATATAACAGCCTGTTGGAAACAACAAGTCAGCTGATAG
Organism: Bacteroidales bacterium; assembly: GCA_038252165.1. Lineage (GTDB taxonomy): Bacteria > Bacteroidota > Bacteroidia > Bacteroidales > VadinHA17 > LD21. The sequence goes on from JBBSAP010000089.1 coordinate 4,114, forward strand.
AAAAATTACCTTCCCGGCAAAAGAATATCCTGCTTTTAAACATTGAGGAACACCTTAGTTCCGATCAGATTGCTAAGAAACTTGATATTTCAAAAAAGACCGTTGAGAACTACCTGTCCATGGCAAAAGCATCGTTAAGAAAATCACTCTCTGACGGAGGCATATTGTCTGTTCTTTTCATCTGGTTATTCCTTAAATAAATATTCCGGCAAGACCTTTCATAATCTTACGGCCATGCAGTATTGTATTTCCCGATTTGCGGAGTTTACTCCCATTTAAACTTCTTAAACATAAACCCCATAAATTGATCCGTTTAGATTGATTATAAATTAACTCCTGATTTGGGAATATTGATTACCGGCTGGATAGTATTGTCAGTCAGGTTAGCTCTGACTTATTTCGATTTATAGTTCTTGTGAACCAGGTTAGTTGGTTAAGATTATAGGTTAGTTGGTTAGGGGTTTCAGGATGGGAGATGTTATCTTCCATCCTGTTTTTTTTGTGGCAATAATAACTGAATGAGAGAGTATTGCATTTATGGATTTTACAGGTTTCTTAATTAGATTGATTATAAATTAACCTATTGTTTGGGAATACAGGTTACCGGCTGGATATTATTATTTGTAAGGTAAAATTTTTGATTATTGATTTTATAAGAATATCAATTTCAATTAATTTTCAGGGGAGTAAAAACAGAATTATGAAGGAAAACAAAGAAAAAATTGACATAGAATTCTTATTGAGATATTTGAAAGACAGAAGTTCTAACGAGGAAGAAAATATTATAGTACAATGGCTGAACAATCCTGAAACAGACCATGAATTATGTGAAGAATCGCTCCGGTTTTGGGATGAAATAAACCCTGATCGAAATATTAACGATTACAATGGTGATCATATGCTCGACCGGATACATCATAATTTAGTAATAGAGGAAGGTACATTCTTAAGTAAAACAAAACCAAAAATAAGGTTTATCAATTATCTAACAAGGATTGCTGCAATTCTTACTATACCGTTATTAATTGCATCATTGCTTTTATATTCTCAGAACAGAACGTTCAACAGCGCAGTATCGTGGGTAGAAATTCATGCACCGTTCGGAACACGCACTGATTTCTCGCTGCCCGATGGTTCAACAGGCCGTTTGAACGGAGGATCGTCATTGAAATTTCCGACTAAGTTCGGCCGTAATGTCAGAGATGTGAAACTTATTGGAGAAGCATATTTCGATGTTATTTCAAATCATAAGAAACCTTTTATTGTTTCAACTGAAAACATTGATGTTAAAGTGACAGGAACTTCATTTAGTGTAATGGCTTATGCGAATGAACCTATGACCGAAGTAACACTGAAAAACGGGAAAGTTGAAGTGTTTAAGAAAAAAGATGACATAAAAACAAGTATTGGAGTTCTGAAACCATCTGAGTCATTTATATATAATTCCCTGTCAGATTCCGGTAAGATACAATCAGTAGAAATAGCAGAAAGACTTTCGTGGATAGATGGCAAGCTGATGTTTAAATATGAATTGTTTGAGGAGGTTGTAAGAAAATTAAACCGTTGGTATAATGCTAATATCATAATTAAGGATGAATCACTTTATTCTTATATCTATTACGGTACTTTTCAGGATGAAACCCTTGATGAAGTGCTGAAACTTCTTCAGGTAACTGCTCCTTTAAGATTCCGGGACTTCGCCAGAGATAAAAAATCCGACGGGACATACGAAAAAAGAAAGATTGAGATTTACGGTAAAATATAATCAACCCTGTTACTAACCTTTAAAAACAAATGCCTATGAAAAAAATCATGCATAAAAAAATAAGGAAAGCGCGGCAACGCTCTCCTTATAATTCAGCAGTTTTTCCAATGCAAATCATAACAATAGTTTATAACCACTAAAATCATACAAATCTATGAAAAAATATTGTACCTATGCAGGTGGCTATCTTAAAAAAATATACTCCTGGAAAATATTAAAGCTTATGAGAAACACTTTATTGATCCTTTTTATCGGAGTCTTTCAGGCATACGCGAGTGACTCATATTCTCAGAATACTAAGCTTACTCTTAATATGGAAAATGTTACTATAGCTAAAGTATTGGAAGAAATCGAAAACAACAGCGAATTCTTCTTCTTATATAATGCAAAACTGGTTATTGTAACAAGGAAAGTTACAATATCAACAAAGGATGAAAAAATTTCCGATATTCTCACCTCACTCTTTTCAGGTACCGGAGTAAATTATGTAGTTAATGACAGGAAGATCATACTTTCACCAGGAGATCTTTCAGGCCTGTCAGCTGCGGAAACGCAACAACAAAAAATTACCGGTAAAGTGACCGATAAATCCGGCGCTCCCCTTCCGGGAGTAAACGTAGTTGTAAAGGGAACCATAAACGGTATACTTACCGATGCAAATGGTAATTTCTCTTTAGTACTTCCATCTTCCGCTAAAACTCTTACATTCTCATTCATTGGGATGAACACTCAGGATGTCGGGATAGGAAATCAGACAGTTTTTGATGTAGTGCTTGAAGAAGCTGCAATAGGTCTTGATGAGGTTGTGGTTGTTGGTTATGGAACGCAAAAGAAAATATCTTTGACTGGTTCTGTAGCAGCCATAAGTAGTAAAGAACTATTGGTGGCACCTACCACCAATGTAACTAATGCCTTAGCAGGCCGGCTTCCGGGGTTGATTACCATACAGGGAAGTGGTAAACCTGGTGCTGGCTCCTTCATTAGTATCCGTGGTTTCGGTACACTTGGTGGTGCCAACGCTAATGCAGCTCTTGTCGTAATTGATGGAATTGTAAGGGATAATGGTTTGGATCAAATGGATCCTAACCAGGTGGCGAGTATTTCCGTGTTAAAAGATGCATCTGCTACTGCGGTTTACGGCTCACGGGCAGCCAATGGTGTTATCCTGATTACTACTAAAAGAGGACAAACTGGCAAACCTACCTTTAGCTACAATGGATTCGTTGGTACACAGCAGCCAACCGTGTACCCGAAGATGATGAACGCCTATGAGTACGCACAAACGTTTAATGAGGCTAGAAAAAATGGAGGGAAGAACCCTCGTTACAGCGACCAGGAACTGGCAGACTTTAAAAGTGGAAAGGCCGGAACTGACTACTATGCATTGACCTTTAGAAATCAAGCGCTTCAAACACAACATAATATTAATGTGAGTGGTGGTTCGGAAGCTATTAAATACTTTTTCTCCGGAGGTTATACCAACCAGCAGGGAATGTTCGACGCAATCAATTATCAAAACTACTCGCTACGGTCAAACGTGGATGCAAAAATCAATCAGAACTTAACCATTTCAGGCGATTTTGATGCGAATAGCCGTACTTATAATAATGCCGGATATAGTGCGGAAGCAATCTTCGCAGAAGTTATTGCTGCCAGTCCGAATAACAATGTATTCAATCCCGATGGCAGTTTAAATTACCAGGCCAACTATGTAACGGAATATCCCAAAAATGCCGGCTATGGTAAGAACCGGGTAAATGTGCTGCAGACCACACTTTCCTTCAAACAAGACCTGCCCTTCTTAAAAGGATTGTCCTTTGCCGGAAAAGGCTCTTATGGTAAAGAATATACAAATAATAAAGATTACAGAGTAGCAGTTGTATCTTACCATGGTAGCTATTCTGGTGCTAAAGCGTATTGGGGAGGTGGTCCTAACAATCAGCCTTCACTCACACAAGGCTTTAATGAATACAACACACTTTATTATTCCCTGAATCTGAACTTCGATCGCACTTTTGGTGACCATGAGGTTTCAGGCTTAGCCCTGTGGGAACAATTACAGGCTACTGGAAATAATTTTAGTGCTACTCGTAATTTCTTCCCGGCTACAGGTTTGGATGAACTGAATTTTGGAGGACAGGAACAACAAAGAGCTAGCGGTGGTTCTTTTGAAGATGCGAGACGGAGTTATGTAATGCGGGGGAACTATGCCTACAAGCAACGGTATTTTCTGGAAGGGTCATTCCGCGTTGATGGCTCGGTGGCTTTCCCAACTACTAAAAAGTACGGATTTTTTCCTGCTGTATCTGCAGGCTGGAGAATCAGTGAAGAATCGTTTATGAAAAACAGTACGGGGCTTGCATTCATTGATAACCTGAAATTGAGGGCTTCTTATGGAAAAGTAGGAAACGACCGGAACGTTTATAACGGAAGGGTACCTACCTTCCAATACTTACAGGCTTATAACCAGGCCGGAAATGTAATAATAGGCAATAATCCCTTGTCTACCATCAACTCAGGGATATTCCCAAACCCTATTATTACCTGGGAAAATGCAGCCATCACTAACGTGGGCCTGGATGGTTCTTTATGGAGAAATAAACTTGAGTTTACTGCAGATGTTTTTCGTAAACGCACCTCTGATATCCTGATTACCCGCAACCGTTCTATTCCGGCCACATTCGGTGCCAGTCTTCCTAAAGAGAACTTTGCTGTAGTAGATAATAAAGGATTTGAAGTTTCGCTGACGTACCGTAACAGCATTGGTGCCTTAAACTTTTTTGTAAGGCTAAATGGCAGCTATGCTGAAAATAAAGTGATTAATATTGATGAACCAGCTAGTATGTTGGATTATTTAGTACAGACAGGCAGACCTCTTAATTTTATATCGGGTTATAAGTCTCTTGGATTCTTCCAGTCTGACGAGGATGTGCAAAAATCACCTAAGCAGTTTAACGGCGGACAAAAGCCAGGCGATGTGAAATATGCTGACATCAATGGGGATGGAATAGTAGATAATTTCGATCAAACAATTATCTCCTACGATAATAATATCCCTAAAGTACAAGGTGGCCTTACGATTGGGGGTAAGTTGAAAAATTTCGATTTTTCCCTACTTTTTCATGGATCATCAAAGGTGAAGATGCTGCTTAACCGTTCGGCACGTCAGTTCTTTGTGAACAGTGCGGAAAACAACTTTAAGGAGCTGTTAGATTATTGGACACCACAGAATCCAAATTCCAAATATCCAAGACCTTTAACCGGAACTCACGCAAACAACTATACTTCCGATTTGTATTTACGGGATGCCAGTTATATAAGGCTCCGATCAGTTGATGTAGGTTATACCTTGCCTAAGACATTATTAAACATGCTTCACGTTCAGAAACTACGTCTATACTTTTCGGGTTCTAATCTTTTCGTACTTGACAAAAACCTGATGTTTGATCCGGAAGCAGAAGCGAGTGCGGGCAATTATTACCCGCAACAACGTACGTTAAACCTTGGTATTAACCTTACTTTTTAAACTATAATCATGAAAAAAATTAAAATTCAATATATCATTTTTGCCGTATTGCTATGCAGTTTGCTATCGTGCAAAAAAGACTTTTTGGAACTGACTGACAAAAGCACCATTCCTGAAGAAAATGTATTTAATAATGTGGAACTGACGAGGCTCTTTGTCAACAATATGTATTTGAATATACCTGTATATTGGACTCCAACCGATCCTACAGGGCTGTATGATAACATTGCGGATGAGTCGAGAAGCTTTTGGGATTGGGGAGAAAGCAATGTGCTGTACGGCCAATGGAACGCCAACGATAACCCAATGGAATACTGGCCTTATGCCAACATCCGGAAAACCAATATGTTTTTAGGAAAGATTGATGCCGCCAACTTTTCAGAGGAGGATAAATCTTCTTTGAAAGGACAAGTAAAAGCCCTGCGTGCCAAGCTGTATTTTGATATGGTAAAAAGATATGGTGGTGTGCCTATCATTACTGTTGCACAAACTCTTCAGGACAGCTTACTGGTTCCTCGGCAGTCCACAGACTCCACTTTCAGTTTCATTGTACGGGAGCTACAGGAAGCTGTTCAATTGCTTCCTGATAGCTATGGCAGTCGGGATGAAGATGTAAGCCGGTGGAATAAGAATTCAGCAAAAGCATTTTTGGGAAGAGTGTTACTTTATTGGGCTAGCCCCTTATTTAATCCGAATGGTGATGTATCACGTTGGGAAAAAGCAGCAGCCATCAATAAAGAAGTAATTGATGCAGGCGTTTATTCTCTGCACCCCGATTTTCGCCGAATTGAGCTGGATAAAAACAATGAAGAAGAAGTTCTTAGCGTGCAATTTAAGTTTGGCTTTCGTGAAAACGGTTATGATTCCGATGCGCAACCTGATGACCGATCAAGGGGCTGGGCAGTGGTCAGAAGTCCGGTTCAGGAATTTGTGGATGCTTTTGAAATGAAAAATGGTAAAGGAATTTATGAGGCGGGTTCCGGGTATGACCCAAATCACCCTTATGACAACAGGGATCCCCGGTTCAAACAAACTGTAATTACCAATGGTGACATCTTTCCATTTTGGGTGGATGGCGTTAACTTACCGAAACCAATATGGATGTATGAGGGAAGAGAAGAAACCGGAGTAGCTTCACCCTATGCTACCGTTACAGGCTATTTATTACGTAAAGGCGTTGATGAATCCAATGGAAGATTTGATGGGTGGAGCGGAAGTGAACAGAACTGGATTGAGATACGCTATGCCGAAGTGTTGTTGAATTATGCCGAGGCGCAGAATGAGGCTGCTGGTCCGGGCCCGTCTGTTTACAATGCTGTAGAACAAATACGCCAAAGGGCAGGACTTGACCCTTACCAGTTGCCTGTGGGCCTTTCCCAAGAAGAGATGCGGCAACGGATCAGGCATCAGGAAAGGTATATTGAATTAAGTTTTGAAAATAAAAGGTATTGGGATATCAGAAGGTGGAAAATCGCTACCGAACTATTAAATGGGAAACAATATAATGGTATGTTTATTACACAGGCTGATGATAACACACCGCCTTCCAGATACGAGATAAGACCGGTAGATCCAACTCCAATTGTGTTTCAAGATAAAATGTATTTGATGCCCTTGCCTCAAAGCGAAATCGTAAAGAACCCAAACCTGGAACAAAACCCTGGTTGGTAAATTCATTTATAACACAGACAGGTTGCTAAGCAAAGTTCCTGTCTGTGTTTAAAGATATCTTTCTATAGCACGATCTGGTGGTTAAACAATAGTATAACATATTAGGAAATTTGATCCTAATCATCAGTTGAAGAGCTTATTATGGAAGCTTTTTTGAACCTTTAATGGTATAGGAATAGTATTTAAAGACTAATAAGACATTAATAAGCAATAGGGTATCGACAAGACTCGTAAATGGAGAGGCTAAATGTGAGTTGTGCCATAACAATGCAGAAAAAAATAATACCATTTTCAAAAAAAGTAATATGAAAAGAAATTCATTTGATAAAGTTCTGATTACTATGCTATTGTCAGTTATAATGCTATTAACTACAAATCTGGTTCAGGCAAAAAAGTGGGTTGTTTCAGTAAATGGATCGGATTCGGGTCCGGGAAACAAAGAGAATCCATATAAAACAGTATCAAAAGCGGCTGAACTGGCGCAGCCGGGAGATACCATTTTTGTTATGGAAGGGGTATATCGCGAGCGTGTTTCCCCACCTCGCGGAGGAGAACCAGGTAAACCAATTGTTTATTTGGCAGAACCAGGACGAAAAGTATTAATTAAAGGGTCAGATATCTGGAAACCTGAGTGGCATACCGAAGGGAAAGGAGTTTTTTTCGCGAAACCTGCCGATTCGATGTTTACAGATGATGTATATTTTGATAATGCCAATCCCTTTAAAGTAGATATTTCTTCAACACCCGGAGGCAGAAGTGGATTCAAAGAGTTTCCTGAAATCCTTGGTTCAATCAGGTTTAGCCTGGGGCAGGTGTTCGTGGATGGCCGGATGTGGAAACAGGTGCCATTAAAGGAGGAGGTGCAAGCTGAGAATTTTTCCTGGTGGTACGATAAAATATCAGGGAATATTTTCATTAATGCAGGGGAGATTCAAAACCTGAATGATCATGCTGTTGAAATTACAACCCGACGCAGGGTATTTGCACCTCATAAAAGAGGTCTTGGATATATTCATCTGATAGGATTCGTGATTGAACATTGTGGAAACCAGTTCCCTGAGAGTTTTTGGGATATCAAAGAAAATGCGCAGGCTGGGGCCGTTGGAACGAGACAGGGGAATCACTGGCTTATTAAAAACAACGTGGTCAGATATGCAAATAGTATAGGAATAGATTGTGGAGCCGAAGGACCTGACAATGAAAGACTGGAAGTAACTCCGGATCTGGGGCATACCAATATTGAAAACTTCAGCCATATTTCAGGAACAGTAATAGAAGACAATTTTATAACAGATAACGGTTCAAATGGAATAATGGCCCTTGGTACTTATGGATTAACTATCAAAGGCAATGTGATTATGCGTAACAATAACCTGCATTTCAAGGGCAACAATCGTTATGAACAGGCAGGCATCAAGCTTCATTTTGCCAATAAAGCGCTGATTACAAACAATTATATCGTCGACAATTATTCCTGGGGTATATGGATGGATAACCAATGGCCCGACTCAAGAATTACACGCAATTTTATTGCCAATAATGAACGGAGTGGTATTTTTCTGGAACTTACCGATTATCCTTTTGATAAAATTATTATAGACAACAATATACTGATATCGAATATTGAAAATGTTTTTTATGCCCATGATGCCTCTGGTGGCACTTTGATTAATAACCTCTTCGCCAACACACCTGGAAATCCGGATTTTCCTGAGTTCGGGCAATCAGTATTTATCCGGATGACAGGTCCACGGGATATGGCTGCAAGGAGTTATCATTACTCTTTTTATAACAATATCCAGGTCGGGAGTAAAGATCAGTATAGCATCAATTACCCTGCTTACATGAGTGGTGAACAACGCTTTGATGGCAACGTTTACGATACCAAAGAATCCAGCCGGACTTTCGTAATTAACCCTGCGTCAGGAACAAATAACCTGTCAGATAATGACACATTGTTGTCAAGGGTAATTGATGATATCGGAGATCCATCCCTGCGGATAGCTGATGTTAAACGAGGTAATACCGCTCAACTGACTTTCGGTGAATGGAAGAAATTCTGGAAAAAACATTCATTGTATTACGACCAGAATAGTATTCTTAATTCAGGATCTGTTGTTTCCTATAATCCTGAAAACTTCGAGTTAAAACTTTTTATAGATTTTGATCCTCAATCTCTGAAAACATTCAATCACCCTGTTTTGGAATATGATTA
>JBBSAP010000090.1:0-13260 GCA_038252165.1 Bacteroidales bacterium
CATTCCCCTTCCTCCGCCTCCTGATGCAGCCTTAATGATTACAGGATAGCCAATTTTTTCGGCTATTACAACAGCTTCTTCTTCATTGCCGATATTACCCTCGCTACCCATAGCCATTGGAATATTTAAAACCATTGCAATTTTCCGTGCAATGGTTTTATTTCCCATTTTATAAATTGCATCCGGAGAGGGGCCAATAAAAATTATTTTTTTGTCAAGGCATTTCTGGGCGAAATAGGCATTTTCCGCAAGGAATCCGTACCCTGGATGTATCGCTTCAGCTTTAGTCTTTAATGCTATCTCTATTAGCTTTTCAATGTTCAGGAAAACAGGTATTTCCGATGTGTCTTCTGTATTATCATAAACCACATCAGACTGCGAAATGTACATAGCCTCGGGTTCAGCAGCAGTCCGGACAGCAATAGTTTTAATTTTCATGCTGTGGGCTGTCTTAATTATGCGTACTGCAATTTCGCCTCGATTTGCTATCAGTATCCGTTTGATTTTCATAATGGCATGTTTCCATGTTTTCGTGCCGGCACTTTGACCCATTTGTTACTTAGGGCGCTGAAGGCAGAGATTATCTTTTTCCTTGTTACTGCCGGATCAATAACCTCATCAATATAACCGAGCTCATCTGCAATAAAGGGATTAGCTATTTTATCGCGATACTTTTTCACAAGCTCTTTCTTCATTTCAGCCGGATTTTTCGATTTGGCAAGTTCCTTGCGATAAAGAATTGCAACGGCCCCATCAGGTCCCATAACCGCAATTTCAGCTGTCGGCCATGCAAAACTGAAATCACCCCCAAGGCTCTTGCTGTTCATCACAATGAATGCTCCGCCATATGCTTTCCTTATAATGACAGTGATTCTTGGAACTGTAGCTTCACTGTAAGCGAACAGGAGTTTTGCCCCATGACGTATTATGCCGGCATGCTCCTGATCCTTTCCAGGCAGAAAGCCAGGAACATCCTCAAGAGTAAGAATAGAGATGTTGAATGCATCACAAAACCTTATAAACCGGGCAGCTTTTGTAGATGAGTCGATATCAAGAACCCCGGCAAGCACTTTTGGCTGATTTGCAACAATTCCAATGGTTTTACCCTTAAGCCTTGCAAATCCGGTAACTATATTTGGTGCGTAGAGTTCTGCAGTTTCAAAAAAGCTGTTCTTATCAACGATGAGCTGTATAATGTCTTTTACATCATATGCTTTGCCTGGATCATCCGGTACTATATCCCGAAGCTTTTCATTGATATCCGGTGTTGAGCCGTCGTCCGGACCCACCGGAGGATTCTCCACATTATTTGAAGGAAGGTAAGCAAGGAATTTCTTCAGCGCCATGATCGTATTCTCCTCATCATCATAGATCATATGAGCCACTCCGCTTTTGCGGCCATGAACCTCTGCTCCCCCCAGCTCCTCTGATGTGATGTCTTCATTAAGAACCTCTTTGACCACATTTGGTCCGGTAACAAACATATAGCTGGTATGGTTTACCATGAAAACGAAATCAGTGAGGGCAGGGGAGTAGACAGCGCCGCCTGCTGCGGGTCCCATAATTACACATAACTGCGGAATAATACCTGACGACTGGATGATGTTATGAAAGATTGCCGCATAACCACTGAGGCTCGCAACTCCTTCCTGAATCCTTGCTCCTCCTGAATCCATCATGCCTATTATCGGAGTACCCATTTTAAGGGCCATTTCCTGGATCTTGGCTATCTTCTTGGCATGCACATAGCCAAGGGAGCCTCCCATAACCGTGAAATCCTGAGCAAAAGCAAAAATCAGCCTTCCATTCACTTTTCCATGACCAACGATAACACCGTCGCCATATGTCCGTTCTACTTTGCCGAATTCAACCGGTTGATTGGCAGGTGTGACAAAAGCGTCAATCTCCTCAAAAGTCCCGGTATCGAAAAGAAGATTTATCCTTTCATATGCCGTAAGCTTCCCCTTGGAGTGCTGTTTTTCAGCCTGCAGGGGGCTGTATTGCTTCTTTCTAGCCTCCTGCCGTTCAATGAATGCCTTGTAGTGTTTGCCCGATAAATCCATATCTTGTGTATAATATTAATTTTCAGGAAGTTGACAAAAACAAAAACTTGAAGTTTTGCAATTTAAGGCCATTTTTAGGGTTCAAAAATAGCTATTATCAGGGTAATTCCAAATAAATCTTTCGACTGTATCTGAAGCTGTAATTATATAATACTATTAATCAAATTATTAAAGTGCATTAATTTTCGACCGGTTTATTTTGGTTTCGCTGGTTTAAACAACCCTTCTTCAACCGATCCCAATAATCCGGCTCTGAGCATAGCATCACTGGCAATATTGAGCTTTTTGATCATATTTTCAGATACAACCGGGAAATGGTACAACGATTCGATCTTATCTCCGATATATTCAAGGTCATCATCAGTGATTGCCCAGTTCCTGTTGTTAAGTGAAGTCAGGTTAAACGGCAGCGAGTAGGATCTCAATGACTTTTCACCATTAATATTAAAGAAGAAATCAAAATATGACATTATCAGTTCCCTGAGAGATCTATAGACCGGTTCCCTGAACCGTAGTGAAGTGAAATTAGATTTTGCGACCGCGCCCCAGTGTCCCTCTTCCCTGAATACAGCAATTACGTGGTCATCATCGTTAAATGCTTTCATGTCAACAATAAGAGGTTTATAGCCAATAAAATCAAGCACCGCTGCAGCAAAAAGAGCACCCTCAAAACAATGTGCCGACCGCTTTCTGATAACCCACCTTGGGGATCTGCACTCATAAGCAGGATTATAATCGATAGAATCGAGAAATATCTGAATTGACCACGGGTCTTTCAATCCATTCAAAAACTCTTTTTCTTCATTAGTCCAGCTGATTTCAGAATATGATTTTCCCATTGTGATTTGAAGATAGAATTTATCTTTTGTAATGCCCGTTGAATTGAGTCTTTATTCTTTCAGGTAAGCCTGGTTATTATTTTCTGCATCTCAGTATATTGCGATTCAATGCTCTCCAGCAACCTTATCTGTGAACGCGTCCGTTGGATATTATGACTCTTATTATGTATCCTGTAATATATGTCACCGTCAATATAGTCGGTCAGAAAACGAAGAGCTTGTTCGTAAGTCATTAGCAGGGGAGCGAAAGCCAGATATTCTTTTTCGATGGCATTAAGGGTATTATTTGTTTCAGAAAGGTATCCTCTTGCATATGCTCCGAAAAGGTCAATATCCATTTTTACTTTTGACAGGTCACTTTCATCCTCTGCAGCACTATTTGCCCCGGTTCTTATGGCATCTCCAAAGTCGGAATGAAAATACCCGTGCATCACGGTATCGAGGTCGATAAGGCACAGTGATTTACCGTTAACATCAAAAAGAATATTGTTGAATTTCGTATCATTATGAGTTATCCTGACAGGAATTTTACCTTCCCTCCCTAATTTCTGGATGATCCTCATTTCATCAGCTCTCTTTAAAATTGAATCAGTCTCCCCTGTAGTTTCATTAACTCTTCCGACTGGATCATTCTTTAATGAATTCATGAAGTTGTCAATTCTCTTCTCGACGTCGTGAAATGATGGAATAGTTTCATTAAGAGGTTTGCCTGGCAGATCAGTAAGCAAAGCCTGAAAACGCCCGATAGCTCTGCCTCCCTCATAAGCCTTTTCCGGGCTGTCAACAATATCGTAGGACCTGTTATCTGTTATGAAAATAAACATCCTCCAAAAGCTGCCATCTTTATCCACGATGAAGCTTTTGCCATTTTTAGCCGGCACCAGGGTAAGGCATTCTCTTTTAACATCAGCTCCGGGGATCAGAAGGAGTTTCCGGTGCATATGCATTGTCACTCTTTCAATATTCTCCTGAAGTTCGGGTATATTCCTGAATACTATATTGTTCAGCTTTTGCAGGATATAATCTTCCCTGTCTTTTTCAGATGTTTCGATCCGGAATGTATCATGAATATGTCCGTTGCCACATGGAAATGCCTCTGCAAACGAGCCATTAGCAGTGAAGGAATCAAATATCGTCTTCAGGTCGTATCCCATTTCCTATTTTCCTGCTTTGTGTCCTATAAATGCATAATACATTATTATAAGATATCCCGGGACACAGATCCAATATGCTGCCTGAGTGGAAAATGATACTGCAAGTTTCCCATAAATTAACGGCACAATAGCACCACCGGCAATTGCCATAATGAGCATGGCAGAAGCGGTCTTTGTGTATTTGCCAAGGCCATCAAGCGCAAGCGGCCACATAGCCGGCCATACCAGCGAATTTGCAAATCCAAGCAAAGCTACAAACAATACTGTAACAGGCAGAACCAATTGAAGGGGTTTTAATGTAACAAGGTCGATGAATGGCATTGTGAAAACCTTGTCAGCCGGGATAAGTATGGCTCCAAGAGAAAAGATCACGCCCAGAATTGTACAGAGCTTTAAAGCGTTTCCCTGCTTTAAATATTTTGGAATTAAAGCAATCCCCATGATATAACCAACTATCATGGCGAGCATTGTAAGGGAGGTAAAGTATTTTGCCGAATCCATAGGGATACCAAGAGATTGTCCGTACCTAATTATTGTGTCGCCGGCAATAACTTCCACTCCGACATAGAAAAATAGTGCAACGGCACCAAGGATAAGGTGAGGGAACTGCCAGATACTTGTTTTTTTAAGATTGGCTTCACCCACAGCCTCATCTTCTGCCTCAGTATCAACTTCAGGGAGATGGACAAATTTCAACAGGAGACCCAGGAGAACAAGAACCACAGCCATCACAATGTAAGGCATTATAACATTTCGGGCCATTTCATCAAGGAGAACAGCACGTGAAGCAGCATCCGATGCCTGGACAAGCTTTTCTTCAAGGATGTGCGAATCTTTGAGAATTATACTTGCAAGAATTATAGGAGCAATAACACCTGCAAATTTATTGGCAATTCCCATTATGCTGATACGTTTTGCAGCACTCTCCCGCGGACCGATAATTGTAACATAAGGATTCACCGCTGTCTGAAGAAGAGCAAGTCCGGTTCCCTGAATAAATAATCCTGTAAGAAAAAGCCAGAAGGCTCTTGAAAGAGCTGCCGGAATAAATACAAGTGCACCAACGGCCATTACCCACAAACCAAGGGACATTCCGATTTTAAAACCGGTTCTTTTCAGTATTACAGATGATGGAAGTGCCATCACAAAGTAGGAAATATAAAAAGCAGCAGTTACAAAATATGCCTGAAAATCGTTCAGTTCACAGGCTGTCCTCAGAAATGGAATAAGGACTCCGTTAAGCCAGGTTACAAAACCGAAAATAAAGAAGAAGAGACCGATAATAGTTATTGCAAACACATAGTCTTTTCTGCTGATGTCGCTGGTAGAAGTGCTGGTAGCCATAATTATGGGTTTAGGTTAGAATATTGATATCGGAAAGTCCAAAACTAATCTTTTTTAATTTCGTTGCCAAAAAATCCAATTTGTTTCTGATAAGCATATGGTTTCAATAATTATCAAGTTTATCTTTATATTCCTTAAGACCCCCCGGCGCTGCCTGTCGGCGGGACGAGCTCACCGAAGGTAATCTCCTGCATTTTAACAGGACACTGATAATAGATTATGACGTTTTTACTTCTTTCCGGATTTTTCCAGTGATATAATGCCGAGATATCCTCCATGATGCCTTTTTGAATAGTCTTCAGGCGTAAATCCTATCTTTTCCATCATCAGAACAACCAGGGCATCACCAATGACCGTAAATACTGTTGTTGAAGTAGTTGGAGTAAGCCCGAGGGGACAAACCTCTGAAGGTGAGCCTGTCGAAATAAAATAGTCAGATTTAAGGGCAAGAGGACTATTCTCATTTCCGGTAATCACGATTACGGGAATTGATGGGAAAAGATTATCCTTAAGATCAATTAGTTCGATGATCTCCCTGGTCTTTCCTGAATTTGAGATTGCAAGTAAAACATCATTTTCCTGCATAATCCCCAGGTCTCCATGCTGTGCTTCACTGGGGTGAAGGAAAACAGCCGGAGTTCCGGTCGAACTGAAGGTGGTGGCTATGTTATGGGCTATCTGTCCCGCTTTTCCCATTCCGCTGGTAATCAATTTACCATTTCTCTTCTGAACATGCTGATAAATTATTTCAGTAACCTTTTCATAACTGTCATTCACTGGAATGCTTCTTATCGCAGATGCTTCATTTTCAAATATTGTCTTTACTTTATCTTTCATATGTATCTATGATAGAATGACTTATTATTTAACCGCAAAGAGCTCAAAGTAGTTGCAAAGCATGCAAAGCAAACCCTGGTATTTTATCCCTTTGCGAACTTTGCGGTTCATTCTTATTTTTTTTTATCTAATCCGAGCTAAAAATCAGAACTCAAAGTTATCAAAAAAATATCCTTTCAGAGACTGATTTCCTTTTTGTAAAAATTTTCAATAATTATAAATAAAGTTATCTTATTTTTGTGTATCACCAGACATCCTGTTGAAAGAAACCTGAATGGGCAACCAGTTTCTTAAACCCAATGCTGAACGCACCTCTCGCAGTTCGCAGCCATACATTGTGGCGGCAGCATTTTTTTCACTTCTGGCTATAGTGGGCTTTGCACTTTATGGATTACCATTCTTTTATGATTTTTTTGTTAATGAGTTCGGATGGTCCCGCACAGTTGTTACTTCGGGTAATGCAATAGGGAAGCTTTTGGTTGCCCCCTTGTTCGGATTCATAGCAGGCTGGCTCATCGATCGCTATGGACCCAGAAAAATGATGCTTGCCGGGTCGCTTCTGGCAGGTTCGGCTATTATCGGCTTAAGCATGATGAACAACCTGGGGATGTTTTATTTTTTCTACATTCTGAATGCTCTTGGTTACGTTTTCGGCGGGCCGCTTCCATGCCAGGTGCTTATATCCCGCTGGTTTACAAAAAACCGGGGAAAGGCCATGGGAATTGCATATCTGGGCATCGGGACCGGAGGTGCACTGGTACCGCTTCTTTCAACAGCACTTGAAAAAAACCTGGGATGGCATCTGGCACTGACTTCAATAGGAGTGATCGTTATCCTGTTCTCATTTCCGATGGCCTTTTTCATTAAAGAAGTTCCGGTTCAGCATGAGGTACGGGGAGAAAACGTACCGGACGTTCCAATCAGCAGAGTATTGAAAAACAGGAATTTTTATCTTCTCGCTATAGGCAGCATGTGTTCCATTGGTGCGGTAGGAGGAGTGAACCAGCATTTGAAGCTTTATCTAAGGGATATGGATTTTTCGCAGTCACATGCAGCACAAATAATGTCTCTCGTTTTGCTTTCAAGCCTTGCCGGACGGGTACTGATGGGGATGCTTGCTGATATTTTGCCAAGAAAGTATGTAATGATTCTTATCTATATTATTGTTGGCTCTTCAATTCCCCTGTTGCTTATCCCTGATTTTCCCGGAAGATTGTATCTTTTTGCGGTTGTTTTCGGTATAGGTCTGGGTGGGGATTATATGATAATTCCACTAATGGCAGGGGATCTATTTGGCATTAAAACCCTTGGCAGGGTAATGGGAATTATCCTTGTGGCAGATGGCCTGGCCGAATCTTTGTCACCAATGATGGTAGGCGCTTTGTATAATGACACATTGAAAAGCTATTCATTTGGTTTTACAATATTGATCTGTATTGCTCTGACCGGTGCTCTGATAGTGTCATTTCTTCCAAAACAAAATATTCATAAAATGTGAAACTTGTACTCCAATGCTAAATTTATTTATGAACAACCAGATAAAAAACATTTAATTATGCTTTTTTTGATGAATGTAAACTAATCAATTTTAAATCAGAGGATTTTGATGACGTACATAGAAAATTGATGGTTTAAAATAATCAAAATACCTCATTTTGAGGTACTTTGACGGGGTGATGTTTTTGAAATTCGTCCTTTATTCCTTATATTTGGATTGAAAAATACATTTATCAAATTATAAACAAAATATTTTCTGTGATGTTTGTTTAACTAAACAAGGAAAATGTTTAAAAAATACCCTGATATAAGAGAAGTTCTGAGGTCGAAAGCATCCGGGTTTTTCCATAAGTATTCTGTACCAAGATGGATGCTATTTATTCACGACACCTTTGCTGTCTTTATTGCATTTCTGTTGGCTTATCTATTGAGGTTTAACCTTGCTCCCGGCAGTTTTGAGATGAATCAGGCAGTTATTCACGGTCTGATAGCTCTGTTTGTATATACGGTATTTATGTTGACTTTCCATTCTTATGCAGGTCTTATAAGGCATACAACCCTGACAGATGTATCAGTTGTTTTTGTCTCTACAAGCGCTTCCGCAATGGTCCTGGTTCTTTTTTCTCTTGGAGCCCGATACTTCAAACTTCCCGGTATCCTGATCATTCCCGTCTCTATATTGTTGATTCATTATGTTTTAATTACCGTCTATCTTTTCTTTATGCGCATCGGTGTAAAGATGCTGTTCAGGTTTGCAACACATTCTGTGAAGAGCTCAACCACCAGGGTAATAATTTATGGGGCAGGGGAAATGGGATTTATTGTAAAGAGGGTTCTTTTAAGCGATCCGAGGGGAGGTTTTAATGTGATGGGATTTATTGATGACAACAAGCAGCTTCAGGGGAAGAAAATAAATGGGATTCAGGTCTATGGCCCTGAAATTTTCTCTTCAGGTTTTGTTATAAAGCACAAAATCCAGAATCTTATCCTTGCAATTCGCGATTTACCATCTTCGAAAAAAAGTGACATTATTAAAAAAGCAATTGATTTCAATGTTGAAGTACTTGAAACACCTGCCATTGAGAAATGGCTTAACGGACAACTGGAAGTAAGGCAATTGCAAAAGGTTCAGCTTGAAGACCTGCTTGGCAGGGATCCGATCATTCTTGATATGGAACTTATCAGGAAAGGGTTAGCTAAAAAAACGATTCTGGTAACAGGTGCTGCCGGATCAATCGGTTCAGAAATTGTCCGGCAGCTGTCAAGGTTTGTCACCCATAATATAATTCTTGTCGATCAGGCAGAGACGCCTATGTTTCATCTTGAAAATGAGCTTAGGAAGAGCTATTCCCACATGAAATTCAAAAGTCAGCTGGCCGACATTACGAACCCTGAAAAGATGGAGCTTATTTTCCAGAAATATCATCCTGAAATTGTTTTCCATGCGGCTGCATACAAACATGTTCCGCTTATGGAGGAAAATCCTCATGAGGCTCTTCGTGTGAATGTTGGGGGAACAAGATTAATGATTGAACTTTCAGTGAAATATGATGTAAGGAAATTCGTGATGATCTCCAGCGATAAATCAGTCAATCCCACCAATATAATGGGGGCCTCAAAAAAGGTATGTGAAATGCTGGTTCAGACAAAGGCTATGAAGGATGGAGTAAAGACTCAATTCGTAATAACCAGATTTGGAAATGTGCTTGGCTCAAATGGCTCGGTGATTCCTCTTTTCAAAAAGCAAATTGAGGAGGGAGGCCCTGTAACAGTAACACATCCGGATATAGTAAGGTATTTTATGACCATTCCGGAAGCATGTCAGCTTGTGCTGGAAGCAGGATTTATGGGGAAAGGCGGTGAGATATTTGTATTTGATATGGGCAAGCCTGTAAAAATAGCTGATCTGGCGGTAAATATGATTCGCCTGTCGGGGCTGGAGCCGGGTAAGGATATAAAAATTGAATATACGGGATTGCGTCCGGGAGAAAAGTTATTCGAAGAGTTACTTTCAAAAAAGGAAGAAATACTTCCAACACATCACGAAAAGATAAAAGTTGCAAAAGTTGATAAGAATGATTACAAAACCGAAGTACTCAAGGTAATTACCTCATTAAAAAATATTTACGGACTTTCAGAACAGGAGGTTTTCGAATTCTTTGAAATGCTGGTTCCTGAATACAAAAGTTCAAAAGAGAATAGTAACGGTGAATTTCTGTCAAAAAATAAATCTGTTCTAAGCAAGAACTGATCCTGAAAAAGATTCTATTTCTGACTGGTAATCCATCACCCATTTATAAGCAGAAGGCGCCCTTTAAGACGCCTTTTTCCGTGATCCCGAAGAGATTCAAACTCTTAACCTTCTGATCCGTAGTCAGATGCTCTATTCAGTTAAGCTACGGGACCATTAACCTGAACAAGGGGCAAATATAGTAATTTTTTATGCCTGTTTTATTGCTTACTTTTAAAAGCTTGGAAATATAAAATATTTTGAATTTTATATCGTTGGCAATCAGTAGCAAACAATATTACCATGAAAAAAACAGCAGGCATTATATTAAAAATATTTTTGGGATTTATTTTGCTGATCCTTTTACTTCTATTTTCATTTCCTGTCCTGTTTAAGGACAAAATTAAAGTTAAGGTCGAAAAAATTATTAATGAATCAGTCAATGCTAAAGTAAGCTTTGGAGATTATAAGCTTGGATTTTTCAGGAATTTTCCAAACCTGACATTTTCCCTTGATAATGTCTCGGTTACTGGTGTTGAAAAATTCGAGAACGATACCCTGGCGTCATGCAGTTCTTTGAATCTTGTCTTCAATCTTTCAAGTCTTTTTAAAAAGACCGGGTATGAAATAAAATCAGTTGTTATAAATGAGGCTGATATCAGAACACTCGTGCTCAGGGACGGCAGTGCTAACTGGGACATAATGACTGATACAACTGAGAGTTCCGCAGATGTGGAATCTTCAGATATGAAAATCCTGCTTGAGAAAATTGAATTTACAAATAGTTCACTGTCATATATTGATCATGAATCAATTATTGAGACTTATCTTGAAAAGGTAAATTGTTTAATGAAAGGAGATCTGACTGAAAATGAGACTAATCTTGACATTGTAATCAATTCTCAGGAATTGACTTTCCTGATGGATGGTATCAGATACCTTAATAAAGCAAAAGCTGAAGCAAAAATTAATGTAAAAGCGAGCCTCGACAGCATGAAATTCTATCTCAGAGACAATTATCTTACAATTAATGACCTTAAACTGAATTTTGCAGGAATGGTTGCAATGCCTGAAGATGATATTGAAACCGATCTTACCTTTAAATCAGAACAAACATCATTCAAATCATTGATCTCTTTGATCCCTGCAATATATATGTCTGATTTCAAAGATCTTAAAACCAGTGGAGAATTCAATCTTTCAGGAACCGCAAAGGGAACCTACAGTGATGCCGACAGTACAATGCCAGATATTAGTCTTAATCTATCAGTAAATAATGGTTTGATAAGTTATCCCGCTCTTCCTGA
Organism: Bacteroidales bacterium; assembly: GCA_038252165.1. Classification (GTDB taxonomy): domain Bacteria; phylum Bacteroidota; class Bacteroidia; order Bacteroidales; family VadinHA17; genus LD21. Next base: position 11,272 of record JBBSAP010000090.1, read on the forward strand.
TCAGATAAAAAACATCAATATTAAATCGGATATTTTTGTCGATGGTACCGATATGGATAAAACAACAGTAAATGTCGATCGCTTCCATATGGAACTGGCTGGTAATCCTTTCGATATGAGATTTGCACTTAAAACACCAATAAGTGATCCGGATATCAATGGTTCCATGAAAGGAAAGATAGACCTTAAAGCACTCACAAATGCCGTTCCTATGGACAGCATGAACCTTTCCGGATTGATTGACATCTCAGTCACCATGGCCGGAAAGATGTCGATGATTGAGAAGTCTCAGTACGATCTGTTTAAAGCTTCCGGGACCATTACAATCAGCGATATGATGGTCTCAATGACGGGATACCCCGATGTTGAGATCAGTAAAGCAGGCTTTGAATTTACACCGGCATTTGCAGAACTTAAAAATGCTGACCTGAATATTGGGGGCAACAGCGATTTCAATATGAACGGAAGGCTTGAAAATTATATCCCATATGTAATTAAAGATGCTATACTAAAAGGAAGGCTCACTCTCCATTCAAATCTTGTTGATCTTACCGACATCATGTCAGAAATTGCTACGGATACAACTGTGACAGACACCGCCTCCTTGACAGTAATTAAGGTTCCTGAAAATATCAATCTTGATTTTAATGCTGTCATCGATCAGTTTATCTATAATAGTATTAAAGTTCAGAATGTAAAAGGACATGTTCTGGTCAGGGATGGAGTTTTAAGCATAAGAGAAACCGGTATGGACCTTCTTGGAGGCAGAATTGCAATGAATGCTGATTATGACACACGTGACACTCTGAAGCCATTTGTGAAAGCTGACCTTAATATTCTGGATCTGGGTATAAAAGACGCATTTAACACTTTCAATACTATTCAAATGCTTGCTCCGAGTGCAAAAGGCATCACCGGGAAGGTTGGTGTAAGACTGAACTACAGCAGCTTGCTTGGCAGGGATTTTATGCCGCTTATCTCCTCTATCACCGGAGGGGGAAAACTTGTATCAGATGAAGTGACTCTTCTCGAATCGGTCGCATTCAACAATATGAAAGAAGTTCTCAAATTAGGGAGTAATTACAGCAACACATTCAAGAATATAAATATCAGTTTTAAAGTAAACAATGGAAGAATTTATGTTAGCCCCTTCAATACAAAGGTTGGTAATATTAAAATGAATATCAGCGGCGATCAGGGCATAGACCAGACCATCAATTATGCAATTAAAACAGAAATACCAAGGTCCGATCTTGGCAGCTCAGTTAATTCATTGATTGATAACCTTTCAGTCCAGGCCGCAGCCTTTGGTATTGCTTTTAAACCCTCTGACCTGATTAAAGTAAATGTAAAAGTGACAGGAACTTTTCTGAAACCGGTGGTCACACCATTCTTCGGGAGCTCTGCTTCGGACAGTACCAAAGGGATTGTACAGACAGCAAAAGAAACAGTCAAAGAGGTAGTAGGGGAAAAAATTGATCAGGCCAGGGAAAAAGTCATTACTGAAGCTGAAATTCAGGCTGACAAAATGGTTCAGGAGGCAGAAGAAAAAGGCCAGCAACTCAGGGATGAAGCTGCAAAAGCAGCGGAAAAAATACGTCAGGAAGCAGATAATCAATCACAAAGAGTGATAAAGGAAGCTGAAGCAAAGGGGACTATTGCCAAAATGGCGGCACAGAAAGCTGCAGATTCCGTAAAAAAAGAAGCCGATAAGAAAGCTAACCAGCTGGTTCAGGAGGCAGATTCAAAGGCAAATAAATTAGTCGAAGAAGCAAAAGCAAAAAGGGAAGAATTATTAAAGAAGATGGAAAAATAAAAAACAAAAAAGGCTGCTCATTTTGAACAGCCTTTTCCTGTTTTGTGCGGTTTTTCGGTCCTTAAAAAGCCAACTATCTGATATATAGCGAACAATGTGATTTTTGGTTGTAAATATGGGTGTCTCAGCCTATATTTACTGAATGTTTGTAAGGCAGAAAATAAATAGAAGCG
>JBBSAP010000091.1:0-12911 GCA_038252165.1 Bacteroidales bacterium
TGCTCAAGATTGTTGAAATTAAAAGCCGGAATGGCATATTTGCCTCCAATGGCCTTTTTAAACAATTCTCTCGAATTCACTAACCCTAATTCCTTATAATGAAGCATAGTTTATTGATTTAAATGAACCGTGAAAGATAACTATTTTAGCTGTTGCAGCCAAAGATATCGCGAAAAACTTGATGCACCTCTCCTCCTGAAGAGGCTGTCTTAAACGCCTCTTTTTAAGTGATTACTCCTATCCCGATAGCTATCGGGATGAAGAGAGACGAACCGTTAATGAGCAGATAATAACTCCATTTCGTTAAAAATCATGATAAGGCATGCGCCATGTTAACCTAATTTCTTATCTTCGTAACCTTAAATTTTTAAAATGAAAAAGTCTTTGGTAACTTTTATTACCTGTCTGATTCTAATGCAGGTAAATGGTTTTGCCCAAAAACAGGTATGGTCGCTCGAGGAGTGCATTAAGTATGCCATTGAACATAACATACAGATCAAACAGCAGACAATCCAGACTAAGGTTCAGAAGAATTCACTGGATCAGTCAAAGCTCAGCCTCCTCCCGACAATCACCGGCCAGGCATCCCACGATTATTCATTTGGAAGAGCTCTTGACCAGAACACTTATACTTTTTACAATCAGACTGTTCTCCAGGATTATTTCTACCTGGGCGGAAGAACGGACCTGTTTAACGGCCTCCAGAACCTCAATACGATACAGAAGAACAAATATGAGCTTCTTGCCGGCGAACAGGACCTGCAAAGGATCCGCGACAACGTCGCCCTTAGTGTTGCCCTTGCTTATCTCCAGATCCTTCTCAACAAGGAGCTTGTGGCAGCCAATGAAAACCAGCTTAACATCACACTTCAGCAGATTGAAAAGACAAAAAAGCTTGTTGATGCAGGAAGTGTAGCCCGAGGAAACCTCCTTCAGATAGAAGCGCAGGCCGCGCAGGAAGAGCTCAGCCTGATAACCATGAAAAACCAGCTTGAGACATCATACCTCAACCTTACCCAGCTGCTCGAGCTGGAATCACCCGCAGGATTTGAAATTGTAGTTCCCGAAATCACTGTCGAACTGAATTCTGTTGTTACCGGCAATATTGATGAAATATATAATCTTGCAGCGCAATCACGGCCTGAAATAAAGAGCTCTGAACTTAAGCTGACAGCAAGCGAGTATGCCCTGAAGATCGCCAAAGGAGCAAGAAGCCCAAGCATATCTCTCAGCCATACTTTCGGAACCAGGTATTCGTTTATTAAAGATATCCCTGGATTTCAGTCATTTGAGGAACAGCTGAAGAACAACAAGAACTACGGCCTTGGCGTATCGATGAGCATCCCTCTTCTGAACGGATGGCAGGTGAATAAGAATATCTCAAATTCCAAGCTGTCGGTTGAAAGCAGCCAATACACTCTTGAAGGATCAAAAAAAGAGCTTTACAAGAACATACAACAGGCATACACCGATGCTGTTGCCGCACTGAAGAAATACAATGCCAGCTCAAAGGCAGTCAGCTCAATGGAGGAATCATTCAGATATACTGAACAGAAATTAACTGTTGGAATGATAACTCCTGTCGATTACAATGCCTCAAAAACACAGCTTCTGAATGCACAGTCAGACATGTCGCAGGCAAAATATGAATTCATCTTTAAAACAAAAGTTCTCGATTTCTATAAAGGATTACCCCTTAACCTGAATAAATAACTCTTAAAACAAGGTCTATAATCATGAAAAACCAGAAAATACTTAAGATCCTCGTGCCTGCTGTCATTCTTCTTCTCATCTTTGCAGTTGTCGGAAAGAAAGCCGGCTGGTTCGGAAAAGCCGCCACAGTGAAAGTAGCCGTTGAGAATGCAGAAATTCGGACAATAGTTGAAACTATAACTGCCAACGGCAAGATCCAGCCTGAAAAAGAGGTAAAGATCACTCCTGACGTATCAGGAGAAATAGTTGAACTGACTGTCAGGGAAGGCGACCATGTTGAAAAAGGGCAGTTGTTGCTGAGGATCAAACCCGATATCTATATCTCACAAAAAGACAGGTCGATGGCCGCCATAAGTTCTGCGCGTGCCAGACTTGCCCAGGCAGAAGCTCAGTATATACAGGCTGAACTCTCGTATAATAGGACAAAACAGCTCTACGATGAGCAGACTATATCAAAATCGGAATATGAGCAGGCTGAAGCTTCCTACGCTGTGGCAAAAGCTGAAGTGGATGCTGCAAAATATTCTGTTATAAGCGCTGAAGCATCTCTTAAAGAGGCTAACGAAACTCTTTTCAAAACATCGATATATGCTCCGATGACAGGAACAGTTTCAATGCTCCTTGTAGAGCTTGGCGAAAGAGTAGCAGGAACCGGGATGATGGCAGGAACAGAAATGCTCAGGGTTGCCGATCTTTCAAGAATGGAGGCTCAGGTCGAAGTGAACGAAAACGACATACCCCGCGTTAAGGTAGGCGATACAGCAACCATAGCAGTTGATGCATATGTCGACTACAAGTTCAGGGGAATCGTTACTGAAATGGCAAACTCAGCAAAGACAACAGGGGTATCCGCTGACCAGGTAACAAACTTTGATGTAAAGATACTTGTTCTTCCTGAGTCTTATAAAGATCTGACAGACAAAGGGAATGTGCATCCGCTCAGACCGGGAATGTCAGCAACCGTTGATATCCGGACAGAAATAAAACCCGGGATCATAACAGTTCCCATTCAGTCGGTGACTACCCGTACTGATACCACGAAAGTTACCATGAAAGTATCAGCTGAGGATATCCGTACCATTGTATTTATAACCGACGGTGAGCGCGCTCTTGCAAAAGATGTCAAGACAGGAATCCAGGATAACAGCTATATAGAGATCATCTCAGGTGTTTCAGCTGGTGACCGGGTGATCTCAGCTCCTTTCAGTGCAATCAGTAAGAAACTGTCCGACAGTACCCTCATAGAGATCGTTAAAAAGGATGATCTCTTTTCAGTGGATTAAATCCGGGTAAATTCTAACATGATAATATGTCTTGAGACTTCAACTCCGGTTTGTTCAGTTGCGCTTTGCGACAGCAGCGGAATAGTGGCTCTTAAAGAGAGCTCCGAAGACAAATCTCATGCTTCCAGGCTTACTGTTTTTATTGAAGAACTGCTTTCCGTCGCAGGTCTCAGGGCAAGTGACCTGGAGGCTGTGGCCGTCAGCAAGGGGCCAGGTTCATTTACCGGCCTTCGGATAGGGGTTTCCACAGCCAAGGGGATAGCCTATGCAGCTTCGATACCCCTGATAGGAATTGAGACCACCCATTCAATGTTCCATGGTATTAGTGACGATCTGAGAAAGAAATACGGGCTCGATGACAAATCATTGTTTGTGCCGATGATTGATGCCCGGCGCATGGAGGTTTACTATTCTGTGCTTTCATCAGAAGGCAGGACAGTGAAGGAGATCTCAGCAGAAATTATTGAGGAGAAATCGTTCGCTGATATTCCCGACAGCGTCAGGATTCTGATTTTTGGTGACGGAGCATCAAAATGCAGCCAGGTGCTTAAAAGAGATAATTTAGCATTCGCCGATGAGTTCCTGATTTCTGCTGCATATATGTATAAGCCTGCATTTAAATCACTTAGAGAACGCCATTTTGAAGATATTGCTTACTTTGAGCCATTTTATCTTAAAGATTTCATAACTTCGCGTCCTAAAAAAAATATCCTTGGCAGGTAATTTATCTCTTTAAACCGGAGTTTATTAAGAAAAGAACCATGAAGTTTTTCAAAACTTTATTGTTGATCATATTGTTACCACTGTTTTCAGCCGGCCAGGAACCAGCATACATACCGGGAGAAAAGGTGAATTATTCAATCAACTATGGAGTTGTCCAGGGAGGAATCGCAACCCTTGAAATCATGCCCGACACTTTTAAAGGCAAAACAGTCTGGCACTCTGTTCTTCTCGGGAAAACCACAGGAATGGCCGATGCCATTTTTAAGGTGAAGGATATTTATGAAAGTTATATTGATCCGGAATCTGAGCTGCCTCTTCTTTCGGTCAGGAATATAAAGGAAGGAAGATATACCAAGTATAATGAAGTGATCTTCGATCATTATTCAAGGTCTGACTCGGCAATTCTTACAAGCGATCTTACAGGTGTCCACATTACTGAAAAAGGAATACATGATATTCTTTCATGCTTTTATTACCTGCGTAATCACCATCTTCAAAACTACGCCGGTCTTAAAAAAGGTGATATGATCACATTCATGACCTGGTTCACAGATGAGCTTTATCCCATCAGGCTGAGATATATTGGCACCTATGACATCAAGACAAAGGTTGGAAGGATTAAATGCCTCAAGTTCAATCCCGTAACTGAAGTAGGAAGACTGTTTAAAACCGAGGATGATATATCATTCTGGTTTACTGCTGATAAGAACTTCCTGCCGGTCAGGATCCGGTTTGAGATATTTGTCGGGGCTTTTATTGCCGAGATAGTCAGCTATGAAGGATTAAAGTACCCGCTTGAAGTGAGAAAGAAAGAAACAAATCAATAATTTAAGATACATTTAAGTCATATGGCAAGCACTGCAGATTTCAGGAACGGACTGGTAATTGAGTTCAATGGTGATCTTCATGTAATAGTTCAGTTCCAGCATGTCAAGCCCGGTAAAGGGCCGGCATTTGTGAGAACAAAATTAAAGAGCCTCAAAACAGGCAGGGTTCTTGATAATACATTTTCCTCGGGTACAAAGGTTAATGTGGCAAGAGTGGAAAGGCGACCGTACCAGTACCTTTATCACGATGATCTGGGGTTCTATTTCATGCATCTTGAGACATTTGAGCAGATCCATGTTGCTGAAGAGCTTATTCATAGTCCCGAGTTTTTAAAAGAGGGTCAGAATGTGGAAATCGTTATTCATGCAGACACGGAAACCGTACTTTCGGTTGAGCTTCCCCAGTTTGTTATTGTGGAAGTCACATATACTGAACCGGGACTCAGGGGAGACACTGCCAACAACGCTCTTAAACAGGCAAAAATAGAAACGGGAGGCACCATCATGGTCCCGCTCTTTATTAACGTCGGGGATAGGATCAGGATAGATACAGCCAGCAGGACCTATATTGAAAGGGCCAAGTCATAAAATCAATGAGCAAGAAAAAAGCTTCAATCGACAGATTGCGTATTTCCAAATTCAAGCTGGATGCCCTGCTCGACATTACACTGTCGATCAACGCAAACCTGCCGACAGAACAGCTTTTGTCAAAATATGAATTGATTCTCAGGAACAATCTGGGAATCGGCAAAATACTCATCTTTAAGCATTCATTGAAATGGGAGTGCATTCTTAACGGAGGTTTCCCGAAAGAGTTCGAGACAGGCATCGAAGTAGAATCACAGCTTCTGAAATTTACTGACACTGCATTCAGGAATGAAGGTTTCGGAATTGAAGGCGTCGAGCTTTTAATTCCCGTTTATAACAATTATGTGCCTCTTGCCTTTATTCTGATTGGTGATATAGAGGAGGAGGGAGAGGGTGTGAGCCCGGTAATCAAGCACCTCCCCTTTATTCAGACCATCTCAAACATAATCATCGTTGCCATAGAGAACATAAGGCTTTTCAGGGAAAGTCTCAGGCAGGAGGCTTTCAGGAAAGAGCTCGAGCTTGCTGCCAGGATGCAGCAGAAACTAATTCCCGATAACAAAACAATGCCCCGGAACGATCATTTTGTAGTCACCGGATTCTATTACCCGCATTATGAAGTGGGCGGTGATTACTACGATTGCATTGAACTGTCGGATGATAAAACCGGATTCTGCATTGCCGATGTTTCGGGCAAGGGAATTGCAGCTGCGATCCTGATGTCGAATTTCCAGGCAAGTCTCAGGGCACTTTTCACCTGCGATATTGAACTGCCTCTGCTTATCCTGAAACTCAATAATCTTATAATTGCCAATGCCGCTGGTGATAAGTTCATCACATTCTTTGTTGCCCGCTATGACCATAAAAAAGGCATACTGGAATATATAAATGCAGGGCATAATCCGCCGGTTCTGTTTAATATTGTTACCGGCCAGGTAATGCATCTTAACTCGATATGCGTCGGGATTGGAATGATCGATGAAATACCTCCCGTCAAAGAAGAGATAATCAGCATCAGCAATAATTCGAAGCTTGTATGTTATACCGATGGCCTTTCAGATCTCAGGGGCGACGACGGCAAGGAGATACAAACCGGGGAGATAGTGAGGCATATCACGAACAGAAATCCTGTGGAAACCAATATCAGGGAAATGCTTGAAAAGCTTGGGATCCCCTACAACAATCCGGATCTCTTTGATGATGTATCGATTATTGCTATCGATTTTATCAGTTGATCCTTAACAAATAATAGTTCTTCTTACCTTTCTGAACAAGCAGGTATTTATTATTGAGCAGCGAATCAGCTCCGATGATCATTTCAGGGTTGTCGATTTTGATTTTATTTATACTCAGACCTCCTCCCTGAACTAGCCTCCGCAGTTCACCCTTCGATGCAAATACCTGTGAATGCTCAGTACAGATGTCGGTGACATTCACGCCTGCCCGGATTATTTCTTTCCTTATATCAAATACCGGGACACCCTCAAAAACCGAAAGGAATGTATTTTCATTCATCCTTCTGAGCGATTCAGTGGTCCCTCTCCCGAAAAGTATCTGGGAAGCTTCAACAGCCGATTCATACTCATTGTGTGAATGAACCATCACTGTCATCTCCTCTGCCAGACGCTTCTGAAGAGCCCGCTCATGAGGAGCTTTATCATGTTCACGGATAAGGGATTCAATTTCATCGCGGCCCAGTAGCGTGAAAATTTTTATATATCTGGCCGCATCCTCATCGGAAACATTAAGCCAGAACTGATAAAAATGGTATGGTGATGTTTTTTCAGGGTCAAGCCATACATTGCCCGATTCTGTTTTTCCAAATTTTGATCCGTCCGATTTTGTTATGAGCGGGCAGGTCATTGCAAAGGCCTCTCCTCCTGTCTTGCGCCTTATAAGCTCGGTACCTGTAACGATATTGCCCCACTGATCCGAGCCGCCCATCTGCAGTTTGCATCCAAGCTCTTTATAGAGATGAAGGAAATCAGTTCCCTGTACAAGTTGATATGAGAATTCCGTAAAAGACATACCATCCATTGAGTCAGCCCCGAGTCTTTTCTTTACAGAATCCTTCGACATCATGTAATTCACTGTAATATGTTTGCCGATATCACGGATAAAGCCCAGGAATGAGTATTCCTTCATCCAGTCGTAATTATTTACCATAATGGCTCTGTTTTTCCTCACTCCGGAAAAATCGAGGAACCGTGAAAGCTGTTTTTTTATGCCCTCTTCGTTTTTTCTGAGGGTTGTCTCATCGAGCAGATTCCTCTCTTCCGACTTGCCTGACGGATCTCCGATCATGCCTGTGGCGCCTCCAACAAGTGCAATAGGAACATGGCCAGACCTCTGGAAATGAACGAGCAGCATTACCTGCACCATGTGGCCGATATGCAATGAATCGGCTGTCGGATCAAATCCGATATATCCCTTTACAATTTCCTTTCCGAGCAATTCTTCCGTACCTGGCATGATATCATGGATCATGCCTCTCCATTTCAGTTCTTCGACAAAATTCATAGATCACTATTTTATTCAGAACTGCAAATATAGCAAAGAGGGTTAAATCGTGGTTCCTTCAGGTTTCTTTTTAAGCCTGTCGAAACTATGGTCAAAACTCCCTTCCCCAATTATCGGGAAAATTGCAGGAGCTATGTCGGCTATCGGATTAAAAAGCCTGGAATCTTCTATTTGTCTCCTTGGTAGAAAATGATGCTTGGCATCGATGGCATTAAGCACCGTAAATATCACGCTGAGGATCAGGGCGGTCTTAAACACACCAAAAATAAGTCCGAGAAGAGAGTTCAGAAATCCGAGAGAGATCTTCTCAACGAATTTATCGACCAGCAATCCGATGAAATGGATAATTATAACGATGATAACAAATGTTATCAGGAACGCAATTATCCCGACATACTGGCCTGTCATGTCAAAATAATCATAGAGTCTTCCGGCGGTGAAAGTGGAGAATTTTATTGCTCCCCAGATGCCCAGTATAAGGGCCAGCAGGGATGCTAGTTCCTTAATGAATCCGTTAATAAAACCCCGTGCCAGGCCGAATACCAGGAGGATTATAAGTATAATGTCGATCCAGTTCATTATTAGATAATTTAGAGCATGAAATTAAGAAAGATCGGGAATTAAACAAAATCTCCGGTGCGAGATGCGAGGTTTGTGGTCCGGGGAAGAACCCTCTCCCCATACCCCTCTCCCAGGGGAGAGGGGCTTCAGATAGAGCTTCCTTTCCGGAATGTATTGATGGAATATCTGTCAGGCTCCCCTCCTTTGATGGGGATGGGTCAATCAAAAAGCTTTCAGCGATCAGCTATCAGCGATCAGTATTATGAGCAAAAACTGATGGCGTGACAACATGACCATAAGAGAGTCCTGCAAAACTGAAAGGCTTTGCAAAGAGAAAAAAAACCTTTACTTTTGCACTCCTGGTCCCATAGTTCAATGCCTGTCTACCGACAGGTAGAGATACCTGCCTGCCGGCAGGCAGGGAACGGAGGTAAATTAAACAATTAAAGATGGCTTATATTGTTTACGCCATTAAGAGCTTAATTGACAAAAGAATATATGTCGGCATGACTATGAATATTGAGAGGCGGTTAGATGAACACAATAAAGGAAGAACAAGATCAACAAAAGGTTATAAACCCTGGATTTTGATATTTAGTGAAGAAGTCGAAACTAGAAATGACGCAAGAAAACTTGAAAAGTACTATAAAAGTGGTTGTGGTAAAGAAATATTGAAAAAGATTAACAAGGTCCCATAGTTCAATGGATAGAACGGAGGTTTCCTAAACCTTAGATTCAGGTTCGATTCCTGGTGGGACTACTAAGAACAATCACATTTTGTTTACAACCGCTCGTAATCAATGATTTCAGGCGGTTTCTTTTTTTACAGGTACTCAAAATATACGCCAGAACTCCTGAAGAAATGAACAGGGGCAACCAAGAGCTCGGATATTGATACTTTCCTTGATCGAAATGTCGGCTCACTACTGGTCATAAACAGCTTAGTTGAGCATTTAAAGAATCAGAAAGAGTCATGGCAATTATGAAGGAATGGGTAACCCGTTTAAACGGTTAAATCAAATCAAAATAGCAAATAAGATATTGAGATATAATGCATCATGTTATTAATATACCAGTCTATGTATTAGAAAAGCATTTTGATTCTACTAAATACTGCTAATTATGAAAACAAAAACTTTTATTTCTATAATCCTGTTCTTTGCCTTCTGCTTACTTAATGGACAGAACATTAAGCCGGAAAGGTTAAAGGGTTCATGGGCAGGTAATATTATTTTGCCCAACAGCTCCTCGATATTCGTAGTTATGAAATTTGCCATAAAGGATAATTTTATAGAAGGTAATCTGGATGTTCCTGAGCAATCGACGGAAGATATTTATATTGATTCGGTTAGGGCTCTTCAAGACAGTTTGATTACAGACCATTCATCAACTATCGGACCCGGATCTTTTTTTAAAGGATTAATATTACCTGGGGATTCTGTGATTGACGGAAGATGGATTCAAGGAGGAGGTTCATTTCCCTTAAGATTACGAACAACAACAAACATCTATCTCCCCAAACCCAGAAAGAGCAATTTAAATCCGAAACAAGAAGGATATATAACTGTTAAGTTGATAGAGAGCACCCCGATAAAAGATCAGAAGCAAACCGGTCTTTGCTGGTGCTTTGCAACTACATCTTTCATTGAAACTGAAGCTATACGACTTGGGAAAAAACCCGTTGTACTCTCACCAATGTTTTTTCTTACTCCGACATATACCAACAAAGCCGAGAAATATATAAGAATGAATGGTAAGAGTTATTTTGGACCCGGCGATTTAACTTTTAGCGCAATGAGTGCATATAAGAAATATGGTGCGATTCCTCAAATAGTATATTCAGGAAAGACAGATACCACTTCTTCATATAATCATGGTAGAATGGATTATAAACTGCTTGAAAAGGTGAAATATTATGTAAAGAATGGTCGTGGAAATATGACAGCGGAGGGATATAGGGAAAATATTGCTGATATTTTATTAGGGACCCTGGGAAAAGCCCCCGATGCTTTTACCTATAACCAGAAGCAATATACGCCAAAATCCTTTGCCGAAGCTTTGATTGGGATCAATCCTGATGATTATGTCGAAATAACATCCTTCACACATCATCCTTTTTATGCAAAGTTTATTTTGGAGATAGAATCAAATTGGAACAATAACTACTACTTAAACCTTCCTATTAGTGATTTTAGTAATATTGTAGATTATGCTTTGCTGCATAATTATTCTGTATGCTGGGATGGTGATATCAGGGATGGCTATAACAATGGTTTTGCGGTATTGAATGATTCTGTTACTTCAATTTCACAACGAATGAGGCAGAATGCCTTTGATAATTACACCACTATTGATCAGCATAATATGCATATTATAGGCATTGCCCGAAACGATAAAGGAAAGAAATTCTACATTGTAAAAAATTCTAGTGATTATGCGGATTGTGGCGGCTATCTATATATGTCGGAGGAATACTTACTACTAAGAACTATCTCAGTAATGGTAAATAAGGGTGCATTACCTAAAGAAATAAAAGATAAATTAACCTCGATTTTATAATAATGTATTAGCCAGGTCCAAAGGTGTTCAGGAATTTAGCGATGATATGAAACAGATTGTTGGCAAAAACCAGAGGTACGAATTTAAGTTCACCGATCAATGGGCTGTTTTTTCTTCGGGCGGCTTTGTGCTTTACTTCTAAGGACTTCACTATGGTACACAAAGGGCTTTTGTGACAGCATCTGACAATAGTCTATTGTCCACTGTTTATATAAGTCTTTATAAAAGCCTGCTATTCTTCTTATATCTTCTGTAGGCTACATTCTTTGTCCTGATATTGTGTTTGGAGTAGAATACCTTGTTCCTTGGAAGCCGTAAGTTATTCAGAAGCATGAGCCCTTTTAATTCGCCCTGGCTTTTCCTGCTCGATACGCAGGTTGAAAATGCCATTGCAAACAACAACAATATAAGAATGGATATGATTAATCTTTTCATTCTGTCGTATTTTGATCATCTTTTCGCATTATCATTAACAAATAGTCAATCATTTTATCTTTTTTACGTAATTTCTTAAAAAAAGTTCCTTTAATTCTATTAATTAACAAAAGCCCCCAGAATTTTTTCAATACTGGTAGGGAAATACCTCGGTATAACGGTCTTAGGAAAAAGCAGACAAGATTGACCGATGAATGCTGTCAGGTTAAAAATACAGATGGTAATAGTTATTATTCTCTTTTCAGTAAGCGGATGCCAAAAAACTGAAACAGAAAATATACTCTCAATTACCACAGAAGAAATTGAAATCTTTTCAGAAGGGATTTATACATTCAAGGGTACAATAACCGGTTCCGGGAAGGCAGTGATTACCGAGCATGGTTTCTGCTGGTCCGAGTCAGGAAATCCGGAAACAGATGGAGCTTTAATAAAATTAGGATCAGGAAACCAGTCGGGAAGTTTTAGTACTACCGTATATGACGTTTTGCCCGGGACAACATATTTTGTCAGAGCTTTTGCGATTACCAATTCTGTAACTTATTATGGTGATGAGAAATCATTTACAACACCTGATACTTTACCGCTTTTAATAATTGATGTTGACCACAATATTTACTATTCTGTAAAAATCGGTGATCAGACCTGGATGTCTGAAAATCTGAAGGCAACCCGCTATTCTGATGGTTCTGCAATTCCAAGGGTCGAGGAGCGTCTTGCATGGTTTGACTTTTCATTATATACAAGAGCATACTGCTGGTATGAAAACTATGGCGCTATCGGAACTACAAATGGCGCTCTTTACACCTGGCCGGCTGCAATGAATATCTATACCGCGGGGGATATCAAACCGGGCAATGTTCAGGGTGTCTGTCCTGACGGCTGGCATCTTCCCAGCGACAGTGAATGGAAACAGCTTGAGATATATCTTGGTATGAGCCTGGCAGAAGCAGATGAAGAGAACTGGCGAGGAGAAAATGAAGGTGGTAAGATGAAACATGAAGGAATACTATACTGGACAAATCCAAACACCGGATCAATCAATGAAAGCGGTTTCAGTGCACTCCCTGCAGGATGGCGTGATGGTGCCGGCTACTTCAAAAACTTTGGAACATCTGCCAGGTTCTGGTCCTCCTCGAAGAGAGCTGATTATGCCTGGGTACGGCAGTTGGATTATAATTCGTCCAGGATATATCGTGGCACCACCGGTCTATATGAAGGCATCTCTGTCAGATGCATCAGGGATTAAATTATTCCTCTTTGCCAGACAACTTTAATCCTTTTGGCATTTTTTTGAAAATCAGCACTCGTTTCCTCCGTCCATACAAATTTAACTCCCTGGTAATTATAGAATTCACACATCATACAAGAGGATAATCCTATTGAGATCCAGTAAAAATACTCATTATTCCATTCATAGGCATATACAGTCGTCCCAACATAGTAGTCAGCAGTTTCCATCTGAGAAATCTTTTGATTTAACCAATCCGGATTTGCCGGAAACTCTTCATTTCCCTTCCTGCATGACAATAACATCAGGAAAAACAAAAACATCAACAACTCCTTTTTCATCCGTAAATAATTATTAAATTAAACAATATCAACATATTAAAAAAACAGATAAGAAGTTAAAATTTCATCCGCGTACTCGAGGTACAAGTGTTTGTGCTTATCTGTTGATGTCAGTTTCATAAGCGGGGATTAA
>JBBSAP010000092.1:0-12723 GCA_038252165.1 Bacteroidales bacterium
CCGAGCGTTTAGAACCAGCCCGGTGGGCTGGTTTAGCGAAGGAGCCAGATTGCAGGGATGGCCATCGCGGCAAACCGGCCTGTTCGCTAAAATAGCCTACAAGGCTATTTCTTAACGCTCCAGCCTCCCCTTGGGGGAAACGGGAAAGGGGGTCATTTGAAATAAAATGGAAGTGCTTGAACATTAACATAATAAAAATCTTGCAGTTTGTTTTTACTTTTTTGTTATTGATTACTGATACTCATTTAATTCATTTGATTATTTAATTGATTTTTTAATCACAACCATTCCCCCTTCGTAGGTGACTGAATCATGAGGAATAATTTCCGCATCAAATGCAACCGGATTATCGCGGGTTATCCATACAACGTTAAAGACTCTGTGTTTCAGCATTCCTTTGAATTCTCCTTTTCTTTCACCGATTGTCAGCTCACCTGTTGTTTCATCGTAATTGAATTTTATAGTGCTGCATTCTCCCTTTTCATAATTGTAATTGGTTCCCTCATCCTCATATAATGTAAATGCACAGTTCCTGCCAGTGTAAACATATAATGTAATCGGGTCAGCCGGCTTTTCGTCGGTAAAATTTATTTCCGGGCCAAAGGGTATTATTGAACCTTCCCGGACAAAAACCGGAATCTGCTCAAAGGGGGCATCTACCTGAAGCTGATGGCCTCCCGGGATATGAATTCCTGTATATAAATCGTACCATCCACAGGAGGATGGGAAATAAACAGCGCGCGAAGTCGCCTTATATTGATAAACAGGAGCTACCATCAGTGAAGGGCCGAACATATACTGGTCCGCTATGCTCTTCACAGCTTTATCACCTCCGAAATCCATCACCATTGCCCGCATAATTGTGTAATCGTTGAAATAGGTCAGGCCAACCAGGGAATAGAGGTACGGCATCAGCCGGTATCGCAGCTTGTCATAGTAAACCATGCTTTCATAAGCAGGGCTTCCGGCAGGTGAAATATTAAAAATCTCCCTGTAGGGGTATTGTCCGTGACTTCGGAAAAGAGGACAGAATGACCCGAACTGAAACCAGCGGGTATTCAGCTCTCTCCATTCATTAAGATCTTCCGATCCTTCCCTGGCCTGAGCATATCTGTTTTCCACACAAAAGCCTCCGATATCAAAAGTCCAGTAGGGTATTCCTGACAATGCAAAGTTGAGCCCTGCAGGTATCTGAGCCTTCATGTCCTCCCATCTGGTTCCTATATCTCCGCTCCAGGTGGCAGTCGAGTATTTCTGCAATCCGGCAAAACCTGAACGCGTCAGCAAGAATACCCGCCTGGCGGGATCGGAGATTCTCTGTCCGTCATATATTGCCATTGCATTGACCAGGGCATAGGTGTTAAAATACTTTGTCGAAGGCCCCAGGGCCGTTGGTGTGGAAAGCTTTTTCCTGTATTCAATGCTTGCATTCGAGAGAATATCAGGCTCTGATGCATCCATCCACCAGGCATCGAAGCCCTTTGTGAACAAATGCTCTCTTATCTGTTCCCAGAAGAGATCGCGGGCACCCTGGCTGTAAGCATCATAAAACGATCCGATGTATCCTTTTCCTATCCAGTCCCTTACACTGTCCTTGACTGCCTGCCTGTACATCCATCCCCTGCTGTCGAATTCCTTGTAATGATCTGTCGTATAATAGAATTTCGGCCATACTGAGATCATAATCCTTGAATTAAGTTTATGAACAGAATCAACCATGCCGGAGGGGTCAGGGAAAAACTTCGGGTCAAATTCATGAGAGCCCCATGAATCAACCGGCCAGTATGACCAGTCAAGCACAATATTATCCAGGGGTATATTTCTTTTACGGTACTCCTTAACCACATCAATAAGTTCATTCTGCGACCTGTACCTTTCACGGCTTTGCCAGAATCCCATCGCCCATTTCGGCATTATCGGCGCTTTGCCGGTGAGTGTCCGGTAGCCGCTAATAATATCATCCATGCTATTACCACGGATAAAGTAATAATCGATCTGGTTCCCCATTTCTGAAGTCAGGGATAATGATCCCTGATCTTTAGCCGGACGGGGACTCAATGCTTTAAGTCCGATATAAGAGACTCCTCCATCGGGCTTCCATTCAAGCTTCACCGAGTATTTATGCCCTTTCTCAAGATTCCTGCTGAATTTGTAAGTATTCGGATTCCATGCAGTCCTCCATCGTTCCGGGACGACCAATTCACCATCCAGATAGAGCTTTGTATAACCCGCGTAGTAAAGCTTAAAATAATAAAGGCCCGATTCAACGGGTTCAATATCTCCTGTCCAGGTTATTGTTGACCTGAAAAAGGGAAATTTTTCAGGAAAATCCTTTATGGTTGTAAGATTTTCATAATCTATTGACGATTCTTTGCGCCGGACAAAGATCGCTGAAGTATCGGAGTTAATATAGTATGTTGCAGTAAGCCCGCCTTCCTGACCCTCATTGTCATACAACCTGAAAAGATCCATCTGCGAATAATCGCGGGGATCACCGAACTTTGTCAGTGAATAATTGTCCCACAGGATCCCGTAACCACGATTTGAGACTACGAATGGAACCGACACTTTAGTGTTGTACTGAAAAAGGCTTTCATTAAGCCCCTTGTAATTAAATTCGTCCGACTGATGCTGGCCAAGTCCGTAAAACGCCTCATCGGAAGGTGAGTCAAAAACCTGTCCCATTGTGTATCCGGAAGTACCCTCGACATTTATCGGGGTAAATGATTTCCCTCCACCTGCTTTTTCAATCAATATCATTTTCCCATTTTCATCACAGAAGATCACCTGACCTGTCACGACTGATACTTTGGCAGTTATCATGCCAGTCGAAACGATCAGTGTATCCTTCTCCTGTCTGACAGCAAAGGAGGGAGTGGGATAATTCCGGTCAACCACACACAGGCTCTCTTCCTCAGAAAAACTTTTTACGGGAGATGCCAGTACATGAATTATCTCATCATTTACAATCTCCAGTTTCATCTGTTTCGGGATATCGGAGCTCTTTGATCTGAACTTGATAATCACACCGTTATCTGTTTTTTTCCATACGGTTTGAGAGCACATGGAAAACAAAATGACAGTTGCAGGGATAATTAATAATAGCTTTCTCATCGATCTGTGAAAATTATTTGATAACCCGGTACAGGTGGATCCAGTTGATTCAAAAATAAAATTTGAACTAAAATTAATTCTTTATCAGTTACCAAAGAAAAAAGTTATCCTAAGATATCAAGAGTTTTTGAAATAGTTCCTCCAATTGATTTAATTGTCTTGTGAGTTACCCCATTTCCTGTTTCCCCCAAGGGGGAAATGACTGAATAATTAGTATCACATCACGAGATTCCTCATTTCACCAAACCCTAGCAAGCTCAGGTCTGGTTCCATTCGGAATGAAATGAGGGATCTCCTGATCCCAAGTCAAGTGCTATTGTAATTCCTTTAAAAAAGGGAATTGCTCTTATTCATTTATAAACCAATTATATAAGGATTGTTGTCATTAGCAACGAAGTGAGGAATCTTTATCCTTCGGCTGATGGAATTATAATGGCGTAGTGCACTAAACCGAGACCTCTGCTTCAATTTCGGTTAACAGATCATCCCTGCAGATATCTGCCTCTATGAATATTAACGGAGAGCCGCTGAAGTGATCGTAGCAGATATTTTTTACCGAATTGAAATCTTCCTGTTTCTTAATATAAACCCTTAGCAGTGAAAATCTTCCCTGATCCATAAAATGCTTCCCTGCCAGCTGTTTTATCCTTTCAATATCAACAACTTTTCTTATGTTTTCAATAGTCACTAAGGTTTGTTCGTTAATATCTCCCTTTCCAATTGTCTCCTGACCGATAATTGAAGCTGTTCCGGAAACAAAGAGAGTACCGGTTGTTTTATTTATAAGAAGCATTCCCCGTTCAAACTGAGGCGCATGCTTCACAGAATCAGTGCTTCCGGTGATTCCTTTTAAAACCTGCTGACCGTACTCATAAGCGTTTATCTGGTTCGGATTATTGATTGCTTCCAGTTTTATTGCATCATCAGCCTTCAAAGCACAGAAATCAAGGAAAACGCCTCCATACTTCATCCCAACACCCGTTGCGGCGGGAAAGCCTGCAATTGTCCTGTATTTATGATAATATTCACTCCTTACTTCATTGAAAACCTGGTAATTCTGAAACCCTTCCTTCATCCCCAGGATATCCCCTATAAAATTCCATTGTCTCACGAGGTTATTCATCGAAAGATTCTCACTATGAAGGATACCAGCAACCATTTCTAAAGATGCAGAAGCAGCTTTCCGGGTGTCATGTTGGTAATCATCGTTCCCAAGTCCGGCTCCCCAGACCTCTTTTGATGAATCAGATTCAATAACCACATAAGGAACCGAATTGTAAAATTTTGTGGTGATCCCTGCCGGATTTCCTGTGACAAACAATGCTTCAGCAGCTACCTTGAGTGGTATTTCAGGGGGATTGATAGTCACATTAAATGCGGGGCAAAATTCACCGAATGTATCGATCACCGATTGTGCAATATTCTTTTTGATTTCTACATAAGACGGATAATCAGGCGCACTGACAAAAATATTAAGTTTAACAGGCCTGATTCCTGAAGACAGATCTTTAATTATCTGAAGCCGGCACTGTTCCCACTCCTCTTCCAGGCTCCCAATAATTGCCGGGAGATATACAATATATTTCTTCAACATAAAATCAATCTTTGAGCTCAAAATTAACATCTTTCCCTTTAGAACCAATAGCTTTCAGCATCGACCGGCCATCCGTCCGGACTTTGCCCTTAACAAATTCCGGTACATTGAATGACCTGAGGAATCCTTCATAAAAATCCGGGTCTTTTTGGGGCAGCATAAAGGGTTTGCTGAATGAACCATTTACGTCTGCATAGGTGATGAAAGGGCGAGTGTACAATCCATCCATCCTCCTACT
Organism: Bacteroidales bacterium; assembly: GCA_038252165.1. Lineage (GTDB taxonomy): Bacteria > Bacteroidota > Bacteroidia > Bacteroidales > VadinHA17 > LD21. Next base: position 4,947 of record JBBSAP010000092.1, read on the forward strand.
GCTGAAAATCATCCAGCGGGAGTTTGATGACCATGAATGATAACTCTCTGCTTCAGAACTGTTTATTGCATTAATGGGGTGGAAATTACCTGACACAAGATCGAGCTGAAAAAGATCGGCTTCCCTGTGCCATATCGAAAAATTTCCATAATCCGAAAGTGTGAAAACCAGGGTCTTACCATCAGGTGAAATCCGCGGAAATGAGACACTTTTCCCCGTCTGGAATGAGCTTACAAGGGTATCAATTTTGTCCCCGAAAGAGCCTGATGACGCATCAAAATCAATCCTGCATAAGCTGTATTTGATCTTATCATAGTTATCCGGCTGGATTCCTTTTTTTGCACTGCAGAAAAACAGGCTTCTTCCGTCCGGAGAAAAGGCTGGAAATGTCTCAAAACTCTCTTCCGATGATATGATCTTACTTGTAATCAATTTATTATTCCTGATATCATAGACCACAATATCCGATTTTGAATCGAAGACCTCAATCCTCTTTTCTTTCACTGAATGAAAAACCTGCTGGATATTATTTACAGAAAAGGCAATAAAGTCTTCTGATGGGTGCCAATATGGGTAAACACAGTTTGATATCGTTTCTTTTACTTTTGTATTAAGCTTAATTGAATTCCCGTTCTGGACAATAATTGTACCGCCAACGTTTCCCCTCAGATGGAACATCATGTCATCAGGGTTGTTCGCCCTGAATGAATGACAATTCATGCAGGCTCCGGGTAACAACCGGTTGTTTATTATCGGCTTCTGATCAAAAGAGGTCAGATTGCGCTGATATATACCCATTTCGCTCCATGTTTCATACCCTGGAGCGATAAGGCGGTAAACGATATATGGATCTGCAGGATCACTCTTAATATGGATGCTGAAAGGCCTGTATTTATTCCATTTCCCCTCCCGGCGGGTGTAAACAGTTATTCTAAGACTGCCATTTGAATTGTTTTTTAAAAGTTTCTGCCATTTATCAGGAGGAATAATGATTTTATTTCCCCCGCGAACTTTTATTTTTTCTTTTATCCCCTCAATTAATACTTCCGTTTTTTCCGGATCATCTGTAATTTTAAAATTCAGAGGTGCAATATTCACAGGGATAACCACATCAATATAATCAGGGAAGATGTCCGGCCGGATGGCAATCTCCCTCAGATCATTCCCGGGTCTGCTGCAGGAAATAAAAAAAGCTGCACCCGTAATAACAATTAAATATTTAACCCGGTTCATGTTGATCCTGTATTATTTTTTTTCTCCTCTGCCGAACTTAATTCAACTTCTTTAAAATGCAGGTAAAACCAATAGGTGCCGGCAAATCTTTTCTCCAGCCGCTCCCTGGCATCAGGATACCTGGTATAGATATCTGCATAAGCTTTCATCCTGAGCTTCGTATCCTGGCTGACATATGGCGGAGAATTGGCAATAGGGTCCTCATTGTTTAATCCGATAATGTACATTACGGCCTCCTGATATGACACAGGAACTTTGCTGTATTCCATTTTCTCCATTGCAGGAATAAGGTTGATGAAGTTCCTCATATCCTTATTGATCATATAGAAAGCCATAAGATATTCAAAAGCCATTTTATTGTCGGGATGTTCTTTGACCATTCTGTTAAGCACTGCTTCAATATTTTTTATATGAAAGAAATAGTCATTCCTTACCAGAAACTTCCTCTTTTCTGCCCACTCAGCATTTTCATTAATCTTTTCATCATTATCAAGAGCCATGAGTGCTTTTTTGGCCCATTTTCTGTAAAAAATGGTTTTCTCAAGGATCTTTAAATACTTTTCAGATACTTTATATTGCCCGTTAATCAGATTTGTTTCAGCAAGTCTTTTAATTACCCTTGCTGATTTACCCATGTTGGGAATGGTTTCCATGCTTTCAAAGGCATATTCCCGGGAGGCATTTGTTAATCCAAGCTGGTAGAGAATCTCATTGCCCATGATGGCGGTAACATATTCCCTGTTGAATGGCAGAAAAAGTCCGTTTACACCATGCTGGTCATAGGTGAACATCCTGTTGCCCAGCTGTCCGGTTTTGGCAAGGGAGAGATTAAGCATGGCCAGTGACAGATAGTTGCGGGGAGGTTTTCTTTCAGCATAATTCAGTATGTCATTCCACCTTTCGTTTCTGGCCAGGTAATCATAAGTCATTATTTCTTCGGCTTCAAAATTTGCGAAACTCCTGAATCCAAGCCAGCATAAAACAGCAAATGCTGCAATCTGTAACGCCAGGGATCTCTTAAAGTGTTTTTCTTTCGGTGATATAAAATGAACCATAAGAAGAGAGGGGGGCAACAGAAAAAGAACCAGTGCGGCAGTCGGGATAGTGGTGATAATATTATTATAGAACTCGCTCAGGAATGTCATCATAAGAGGCTGAAGGATCAAATATTGTCTCACCAGGAGAGGAACCGCGACAGCTATAAGGATATAGGAAATAAAATACCATCCCCGCAGATCATATGAACTTGCTGCATCCTTAACTTTGACTCTCTTTTTTCGCGAAATGAGATAAAGAAGAAGTTCAAAAACCAGCATTAGAAGAAGAAGACTGATAAATGATCCGCCTGCCAGCCAGTAAGTCAGCGGAATTACGAAAAGCCCGGTTATAAACCTTGTTTTGTCACTCCTGATATTCACATATGCAAGTCCCGCCAGCATAGCCAGCAGGAAACCTGTTATTGACGATAATGGATAGAACTCATTGCACAGGATCATCCCCGACAGAAGTGATGGGATAAAACTAAACGGGAATAACAGACGACTGGAATTAACCTTGCTTAATATCCTTTTCATGACCTGCTGAAGGGCGAAGAGCAATCCGGTAATGATGAACGGTCCCGCAGGTGACAGGTAATAAAACTGGGTCAGGAATCCTCCGATCCATCCAGAGAAGCCACCCGGATATCCCATTTTTACTGTAAAAGAGTCACCTGTCATAAGGAACAGTTGAAACTGCTCTTCAAAATGAAGATGACTGTTGTAAAAGAATGCAAAAAAGACAAATATCCCTGTAAAGAAACCTCCGGAAAACAGATATTCTGAATATTTTATAACCTTTTTGCTGTCCATAAATATCAGTAGCTGACATCAGTGGCAAATCTACAGATTTTATCAATAGTTTATACTCATATATAGAGATTCCTCACTTTGTTCAGAGGTTCATCTTATACTGAAAGAATATCAGCCCGCAACTGGAACATGATTCGCAATAAACACTGTTGCCAAGCGAATAATCTGGACCGAATCCTTTAGCTGACTCCCCGCTGTCGATCTCTCCGGTCAGGTAATACTTCTTATTTACAATGTTATCCCACAGTGAAATAACAGCGCTCTCGTAATCAACATAACAATCATTGCTTTAGCTCTGGAATTCCATAACGGACTGTCGATTTTATACCTCTTGGTATAAACAACATCTAACCGCTCAGGAGGTGGAGGTGACGTCACTTTTACGGTAAGCTCAGAAGCCGATGACAGATCACCCTCATCTGCAGTCATGCTCAGAATATATTCTCGCCACGTAACAAAGATAGAATTTATTTCAGCTCATATATCCCGGGTTCCGGAGCAGAACCCTGAGGAACCTGATTGCCAAAAAAGTCAGTTGAAGGTGGATCAAAACCAAAGAAAGGTGTAATTTCCATTCCATGATTCTTTACCGGTGAATCAGGTTTAAGCATATATCCTGAAAGAGCCCTCAACTGATATGGATCACTGATACTGGTCAAAAATGGTCCATATAACAGAGGGTCTGAATGCATTCCGATTATCTTTCCGTTCATTGTTTCCTGTCCTGTTGCTTTCGCCCATTCAGCAAGGGATCCGGTCTGCATGAATTTGATTTCAGCTCCGGCACTCCACCATACATTTCCGAGGAATGTACTGCCTTTGTTTTTTCCGCTTAGCATCTGACCTGATCCCAGAAATATATTGTTGCTAAAAACAAAATTCTCATGCTCAGAAGCATTCTCGAAGCTGATCACCGGTGCTGATATGCTGTAAGCTACATTGTTATAAATATAACAATCAGCAAGCTGTTTAGAATCATTTGATCCGTTCCAGATGAAGAAGCTGCCTGCTCCTTCAGTGGTATGAGCGTCATTTATGCTCACACAGTAACGTATTACATTATCTGACCAATCCGATGCTCCCAAGTATTGAAATAATCCATAACCTGCCCCCTCATTTTCATATGACAGGCAATATTGAATAATAGAATTTGTAACACCTCCGTCAAGGTCAAAGCCTCCGCCATCCTTTCCTCCCCTGGAAGTCTTGTTCCTGTAACTTATGCAGTACTGGATCGTCACGTGATCGCTCTGCCATGTCCAGATGCCAACCGGACCATTTCCCTGGCGGGGCATATCCCATCCGTTGTTGGTTGCAGTGCAATGATCAATAAGTACGCTGTCCGAAACTCCCACAAGTATCCCGTTCCCGCTGTGATTATCAAGCCTTGTCGGATCGCCAGGATTGTTTTCGGCTTTACAGTCCTTAATAAGGATATTCCCTGATGAATCCTGATGCGACCCCATTATATTAATCCCGCAAAAGCCGTTATCATAAGAAATAACCCTTCTGACTTCGGCATTCCTGCAATTGTACAGATCCAATCCGGATTTCTGAAATCCTTCAGTATAAATATCCTCGATAACACAATTGGTGCTGTTCATTAACTAAAGCCCGTTTGTTGTGTTTCCGTCTTTGCGTCCCGAGCCCTTCAGACCGAGATTATATATACGTATATTATTACAGTTTTCTATACGTAGAGATTCATTGTTCCCTCCGTTTATAACAGCTCTGCCTTCACCATATGAACCGATTACAATCGGAACTGAATCAACACCCTGAATATCTTCTAAAAGCAAGGTTCCTTCAAATATCTGCCCTCCGGCAAAATAAATGTTTGCCGGTTTTTTTTGAAGGCGATCGTTTAATTCAAAAATCGTTTTTATTGGTTTTTTAAGGGAACCTGGATTTTTATCGTCACCTATCCGGGAATCAATATAAAATGTAGAGACGGGTCTGAGACCCGTCTCTACATTATTACAACATAAACAAATAACAGAACTGATGATAAAAACGCACAACACAATGTAAAGACAGGTCTGGGACCCGTCTCTCCTATTCCACGATCCATTCATATATTCCACTGGAAAACTCCTTGTTCAGTTTAACCCTGATCTTAACTGCCGATGCCATTACAGGCTCAAACCCAACTGAATCCCATCCGTCTTTTGTTACCGGGTATCCGGAGACGGGTCCGAGACCCGTCTCTACGACAATTTTAACAGGTTTCCATATATTTCCTGCCTTGAATTGTAATTCCCATTCATCAGGAATCCTGCAGCCTCCGTCCGGACCATCATCAAACCAGTAAACCTTAGTCTTTGATACTTTCTCAGGTTTTTCAAAATCATACTGCAGATATACCCATTGATCCTTGTCGGGCCACCAGTGATAATATGTTACCGAATGATCGTTTGAATTCGACGGCTCCATCTGATCATTGACAGCATTAATGGCTCTTGTCATTTTGTTTCCCGACACTTTGCTGCGGTAGGCTATTGTTGGTGCAGGCAGCGGTTTGGCGCTTCCCGTGACTGTTGGAAGCCAAACCATCATCTGACCCGGACCACGGTTATTCCATAGAGCATAAGGGATCATGGTAATACTCTCTTTTTCAGATGTTTCAATTTTGCCATCCAGAGTTTTACTGGTCCGGCGTCCTGAAGTTTTAATGATCTGCGTACCCCCCAGCAGATCAGCAACAAATTCAGTAGAAAAAGGTGAATCTTTTTCCACAACCAGATTAAGCACTTTCCCGTCATTATTGTCAGGCCATTCGGTGCAATATATTACCGGACCCCTCTGGACAGCTATCTTATCCTGGTCATCTTTTATCCTTTCATCAGCAACAACAGTCCTGACAGGCATTGGAAGATCGAGCAGCACCTTATCTCCCTTGTTCCATTTTCTGTCAATAACAACATAGCCATTTACTATTTCCGGAGCCAGTGTTTCTCCGTTTACTGTGAGTTTAAAAGATCCATTATCCTGATCCGGGAATTTGTACAGACCTCCAGGAATAGCTTCATTACGGGCCCATCCCGGAATACGAAGCTTTAGTTTAAATCCGCCCTGTGACTCGGGGTCAACTTTAATTTCAACCTTGCCATTCCACGGGAAATCTGCATTCTGGGATATTTTAATTTTCCTGTTTCCAAGTGCAATATCGGCATCATTTGACAGGTAAAGGTTTACATACAATTCATCCTTTGTCACACCATAAATGTAGCCAGGAATTGCAGGAACAAATCTTGCTACATTCGACGGACAGCAGGCACATCCAAACCAGGCTTGGCGTTCGTGCTGTCCGTTCGATTCAAGCGGGTTCGGATAAAAGAACCTGTCTGCAGAAAGCGAAACTCCGGAAAGCATTGAATTATAAAGGGTCTTCTCAAGGATGTCAATGTACTTTCCGTCACCATGCAAAAGGAAGAGCCGGTGATTGAAGAAAATGTCTCCAATTGATGCGCATGTTTCACAATAGGCTGACATATTAGGTAAAACAAACGGATCGGCAAATCCCTCATTCCCTCCGGTTGCTCCGATTCCTCCGGTCAGATAAATCTTACCCTCAACGATATCTTCCCATATGCTGGTGATCGCATTCAGATAGGCATCATTTTTTTCAATAGCGGCTATATCGGCCATTCCTGAGTACATGTATGTTGCCCTTACTGCATGGCCAACAGCTTCAGTCTGATCAACCACTCTCTTGTTTGCCTGGTTGTATGCATCTCCCTTAGGACCCCGGATATCCAGAAAGAATTTAGCGAGGTCAAGATATTTTTTCTCACCTGTTGTTCTGTAAAGTTTTACAAGTCCCATTTCGATAACCTGGTGACCGGGATATACTTTTACCTTATCAGTACCAAAATCCTTATTCACAAGATCAGCCGATTTAATGGCAATGTCAAGTAGTGACCGCTTGCCAGTAGCCTGGTAATGAGCGACAGCAGCTTCATACAGATGACCAATGTTATAGAGCTCATGACTAAGAATGGAATCGAGCTCCCACCTGTTTTTACTTGCCCATTCGTGCAATCCTTTTCCACCATGCATTTCAGCTATTGTCCGGTTAGTATATAGATAGCCGTCATCCTCCTGTGCAAGGCCTATTTTCCAGATCAGTGTATCAAGATAGGCATCAAGCTTTGGATCGGGATATGTCTGCAGTGAATAGCTTGCGCCTTCGATAATCTTGAAGACGTCGGAATCATCAAAAGGATAAATTGTTTTAAACGTTCCTGTGTCGAGTCCGCCGGCAATTTCAAAGTTTTTAACCCTGCCTGAGGATTCACAATAAGAGAAGGCGATAGGAATTGTGACCGTTGCATTTTTCTTAATCCTGGGAGCCCAGAAATTATCAGTAAGCCTGACCGATGTAAACGGAACCGGCTGAATCGGGTAATCGGCGTCGGTATTTCCGGTGCATCCGGCAATCATAAGGATCGCTGCGGCGGTTAATATAATGAGATTGTCTGACTTTTTCATATATGCTTGTTATCAGGATTTGTAAACACTTGTTTGATTTGGCCTCACCCCCACCCCTCTCCCAGGGTAATGGTGCTAACTTAATAATTATATTATCTTTGTAGTAAATTAATACCAAAGATAATGAAACAGAATAGATCTCTTGCAATAAGTAGTAAAATCCAGGAATGTAAAATGGGTAATATTATTGGAATGTTAGAAAA
>JBBSAP010000093.1:0-12487 GCA_038252165.1 Bacteroidales bacterium
GTGGCTGGAGGCATTACCTCCAGCCACCCCCTAGTCCAAAATACAAATGTATGTCATTCTGAGCGAAACGAAGTGAAGCGAAGAATCTCATGCTCGTGTTATTAGTTTTCCCGGACAATAGTGATTAATTATAAAAGAATAGACTTGTAACAATGTGTATATAAATTTACGTGATAATAAATTGATTTTCTAAATTGCAGACCATAATTTCCATAATCATGCCAAAAAGAGAAGACATCAACAAGGTTCTGATAATTGGCTCAGGACCAATTATAATAGGCCAGGCCTGTGAATTTGACTATTCGGGTACACAAGCCTGCAAAGCTCTGAGGTCTCTGGGCTATAAAATAGTTCTTGTAAACTCCAACCCGGCAACGATCATGACCGATCCGGATATCGCTGATGCCACATATATTGAACCGCTGAATGAATATGCATTAACCGAGATAATTAAAAAGGAGAGGCCGGATGCCCTGCTTCCAAACCTTGGCGGGCAGACAGGGTTGAACCTCTCTTTATTACTGGCAAAAAAAGGTGTCCTTAAGGAGTATAATGTTGAGGTTATCGGTGTAAATATTGATGCAATTGAAAGAGGCGAGGACAGGACAGCCTTTAAGGAGACCATGATCCGGCTTGGTATCGATATGCCGGAAAGCAAGGCTGTTAACAATATTGAAGATGCCGAAAAGGTTGCGGTTGAACTGGGTTATCCTGTTGTGATACGTCCTGCATACACAATGGGCGGCACAGGTGGCGGACTTGTTTACAACGTTGAAGAATTGCGCACAATTGCCAGCAGGGGGCTCTCTGCAAGCATTGTCAATCAGGTGCTTATCGAAGAATCTGTTCTGGGCTGGGAAGAGCTTGAGCTTGAGGTTGTGAGGGATGCAAAGAACCAAATGATAACAGTCTGTTTTATTGAGAATGTTGATGCGATGGGGGTTCACACAGGCGACTCATTCTGCACTGCTCCTATGCTTACAATAAGTTCTGAGCTTCAGAAGAGACTTCAAAAATATTCCTATAATATTGTCGAAGCCATTGAAGTGATAGGAGGGACAAATGTCCAGTTTGCCCATGATCCTGTAACAGACAGGGTTGTGGTGATCGAAATCAATCCAAGAACCTCGCGCTCATCTGCACTTGCTTCAAAAGCAACAGGATTTCCAATAGCATTTATCTCGTCTCTTCTTGCAGGAGGTCTGACACTTGATGAAATCCCTTACTGGCGCGATGGAACTCTCGATAAATACACCCCCTCAGGCGACTATGTGGTTGTAAAATTCGCCCGCTGGGCATTTGAGAAATTCGAAGGACTGGAAGACAAGCTTGGAACACAGATGCAGGCTGTTGGTGAGGTGATGAGCATCGGTAAGACTTACAAGGAGGCTCTGCAGAAGGCAATCAGATCGCTTGAGATAGGACGGTACGGTCTTGGATTCGCAAAAGACTTTAATAAAAAGCCCCTTGATGAACTGATGAATATGCTTAACCATGCTTCGAGCGAACGGCAGTTCATTATGTATGAAGCCTTACGTAAAGGTGCTGATATTGACGAACTGTACAGGAGAACCTATATAAAACCATGGTTCATACAACAGATGAAGGAACTGGTTGAAGTGGAGGAAAAAATCCTTGCCTACAAAGGGATGATGCTGCCTAACGATCTGCTTATAATGGCCAAGAAGAATGGTTTTGCCGACAGGTATCTTTCAAAGTTGCTTGGTATAAATGAAAAAGTTATCAGGGCAAAGCGGATTTCACTTGGTCTTTCCGAAGGATGGGAACCAGTGCCTGTAAGTGGTGTTATGAATGCTGCCTATTTCTTTTCGACATATAACGCCCCCGACAAGGCAGAGGTAAGCAGCAGGAAAAAGATTATGGTCCTGGGTGGTGGACCTAACAGAATTGGACAGGGCATCGAGTTTGATTACTGCTGTGTTCATGCAGCATTCGCAATCAGGGATGCAGGTTTTGAATCAATAATGGTAAACTGCAATCCGGAGACGGTTTCGACAGATTATGATACGTCTGACAAGCTCTATTTTGAACCGCTTACAGCAGAAGATGTTTTAAGCATTTACGAAAAGGAAAAACCGGAAGGTATTATTGTTCAATTTGGGGGACAGACACCGTTAAACCTTGCAAAAGAGCTTGCTGAAGAGGGAGTAAAAATACTTGGTACCACTCCTGAAACTATCGATCTTGCGGAGGACCGTGACCGTTTCAGGCATGTCATAAACAAGCTCGGGATCCCTCAGCCCGAATCAGGTATGGCCAGTAATATGGAACAGTCCCTGAATATAGCAGAACGGATAGGGTATCCGCTTATGATAAGGCCCTCATATGTTCTTGGCGGAAGGGCCATGAAAATAATTCTCGATGAGGAGATGCTGGCTGAATATGTTGCAAAAGCTGTTGGCGTTTCGCCCGACAGACCATTACTTCTTGACAAGTTCCTTGAAGACGCCATTGAATCGGAGGCTGATGCAATCTCGGATGGTATAGATGCTTTTGTGCCTGCAGTAATGCAGCACATAGAGTATGCAGGTATCCATTCCGGCGATTCAGCCTGCGTTATTCCACCTGTGGTGATCGCGAAAGAACATAAAAAAACAATTTATGACTATACCCGTAAAATAGCGATGGAACTTAAGGTAGTCGGGCTCATGAATATCCAGTACGCTATATTTGAAGATACAGTTTATATTCTCGAGGCTAATCCAAGAGCCTCACGGACTGTCCCTCTGGTTTCAAAGGTATGTAACATAAAGATGGCTCGCATTGCAACCCAGATATTGCTTGGAAAGAAGCTGTCTGATTTCAATCTGAAGAAAAGAACCATAAAGCATTATGGAGTTAAAGAAGCCGTCTTTCCCTTCAATATGTTCCCGTCAATTGATCCGCTTCTGGGTCCTGAAATGAGATCTACCGGAGAAGTTTTGGGTATGGCTGATTCGTATGGTATGGCATTTTTCAAGTCTCAGGAAGCAACGCTTTCATCTCTGCCCATTAAAGGAACGGTTTTAATCACAATAGCTGACCGCGACAAAAACCGGATTCTCCCTGCTGCAAAAAATTTCAGAGATATGGGGTTCACAATTTTATCCACAGGCGGGACCAGGCAATTTCTTATTGATAATGGGATTCCCGCTGAGCTGATTCTTAAGGTCCATCAGGGAAGGCCTAACATTGTTGATGCAATCAAGAACAAGGGAATCGACCTGGTGGTAAATACACCTTCAGGCAGACTCAGTGAATATGATGATTCATATATCAGAAAAAATGCCATCAAATACAAAGTCCCTTACATAACAACCACCTCAGCGGCATTTTCTGCAACTGAAGGGATAAAGGAAAGACAGAACGGGGAATACAAAGTAAAATCGATTCAGGATTATCATTCGGAAATTGAAGATTGAGATCTTTCAGCTCCCATCTTTGCCATGGATTTTAGCCCAAGTAAGGAGAATTAGTTGGTCAGACCTTTATTTTCTTTTTCAGCTCAGATATTTCTTTTTCCAACCCTGTGATGATATCAACCTTTTTGGATATCTCCCTTTCTCTTTCTGATACATCTTTATCAAGATCATCAACTTTCTTTTCCAGAACTACGATCTTGCCTTTTAGACTGACTATATCATCTTTTAATTTCGAAATTTCGCGGTTCAGCTGAACTTTTTCGTCTTCCAGCTTCTTAATGATTGGCGTATAGATCGATTTTGCATAGTACCAGGCAGTCAGATAGCCTATCAATCCGGCCACAAGGAGTAAAGCAATTATTAAAACTACCGAAACAGCAACCGACATAACCTGAAGTATTATTAATGAATTCATAGCTCTATTTTTTAATTGAAATAACTGTTCTTCTGTTCTTTGCTCTTTCACCGGCTGTAATATAACCAGCAGCAGGTTCTTCCTCTCCTTTTGATTCAACGATTATCCGGGAAGCAGGGAATCCTTTCTCTTCAAGGAATTTCTGAACCGCCTGTGCTCTTTCCATTCCGAGGGCCTTGTTGTATTCCGGAGTGCCAACCAGGTCAGAATGGCCTGTAACCAGGAGCATTGATTCAGGATATTTATCAAGCCAGTTCTTAAACTCGCCAAGGCTCGTTTCCATTTGCGGATCAGGTGTTAATCTGGCTTTGTCGAAGTCGTGCCGGATCACAAGAGCTTCAGGCATCAGCGCATAGATTTTCGCCAATGAATCTGCCACACTATCTGTGGTTTCAGGAACTGTCACAACAGGAACAGGCTTTTTCAGGGCTGGTTTAAGGATATCCACAAACAGCCAGGTTGAAAAGAAAGCCCATATCACAAAAACGACAGATCCGATGGTAAGAATTCTCATTTTCTAACTTGTTAGTTTTCAGATCAGGTAATAATCCTTACAAGTTAGTAAATTCAACAAAATACAGGAGTAAAATCTTATAAAATATTTAATGAGTATCGGCTATTGGTAATAAAATTCTTAAAGTACTTGAATATCTGCTATTTATTACTGATAAACAAATATTTAAAAAATTTGTCCCAGCCTTTCCTTCCAGAAACTATTAAAGCTCCCGGCGGGATCTTCACACAGCCAGACTGTTGTACCCAATTCCCTTGCATCAGGATTTTTAATGCTTCCTATTTTCGTAATTTTCCTGAAAACCAGTTTTACATCCTCTCCCATTTCATCATTTATATAAACCATTGAAGTAATATCCGGAACAAATCTTTCAGGTATCCAGTATCTGAAACTTTCACTGAAACAGATTGCTTCAGGCAATCCGTATTTCTTGCCAATGACCGTTATGGCACCGGCCTGTCCGTAGTTTTCGCAATAAATGAAGGCGGATTTTTTATCCACAACCTTTTCCCATGCCTCATTGGCAATTCCGGTAAGTTCTTCCCATCCAAGCATATCAGCATAATCCTGCGGCAGAGAGTGGATTGAATTATCTTCAAACCGGCATACAAAATCCAATCCGTATTTAGTTCCGATATTACTGAAGTAGCTTACAAGCTTTTCTGTTTTAAACACGGGAATGCCGATAGGTATTATTGGTATTGTGAGACCGGTTATCAACATAACCAGCAATATCCTGGCCCATGGTTTTCTCAGCATGTTTTCCCACGACACTGCTCCTGCTGCAATAAGAAACGGGAATACTCCCTGTGTGTAATAACTCTTCCCGTGCAACAGCATAAGTGTCAGGATTACGCTTATTACCACCAGCCCGAGAAATCTGAATTTACTGGCATTCTTATTGATAAAAAGATATAAAATCCCTGCAATAGTAAGTATCGAGGCGGCACCAGGGATAAGTAACTGTTCAAACAAAAATGCTGACCTGTCAACATTTACAAGCTGTGTCCGCTGAAGTTCCGCCATATGATTAATCACCGGCAGTCCGTTTGCAATCTGCCAGACCAGGTTAGGCAGGAAAACTATGACGCTGGCCAGAATTCCAAACCAGAATTTTTTATTCCTGAAGATCCCCTTGTATTGTGAAAACGCCAGGATTACCGGTATTATGACGAGCAATAGCCCGATAAGATATTTGTTCAGCAAGGCTATTCCGGCAGTTATACCTATCAGGATCAGGTACGTATCCGAAGAGGTGTTTATATATTTAGTTATCAGGTAAAAGAGAAGAGTCCATAAAATGAGGTCCATATATACGGGCTGGAATAGTAAAAAGGTCCTTAGTCCAAAAACCGATATAATAATTCCAACAGCTGCAAGAATTCTTGAATAGCCCGATCCACCCAGTTCTCTTGCCAGGGCCGATATCAGAAAAACCATGAGTCCGCTTAGTAAAGCCGGAAAAACCCTGACTGCAAAAATTGAGTATCCGAAAATATTCTGCATCAGCCACGCAATCCATCCTGTTAATGGGGGTACTGTGGCATAACCTGGTGCCGCGTGCTGACCAAGAGAAAAATACAAAAGTTCATCGCGGTGAAATTCAAGATTATTTGAAAAATAAAGATGAATTGCTACATTCAGTAAAGCCAGAAAACCAATAATTATTCCTGTATAATTGATTTTTAACCCGTCTTTCATCACCAGAAAAGCTAAAATGAGATAATTTTACACATTACCAATGGAAAGTTATAAAAAGATTTTAAATTGAATTCCAAAATGAAAATGATATATTTCACGGAACATTAACCGCCTGAACGATCTGCAGTAAACAAGATTATGATATATTTAAAATATCCTCACAACATGAAAAGGGAATCACTGATGAAAATAATATTGTTCATGGTTCTGAGCCTGATTGTTACAGTAAGTAATACCCTGGCTCAGCCGGGATCGTTTAACCAGGGGCTTGATGAAAAAGTAAAAAAATTCCTTGCAGAACATTCACATTACTGGTTCGATATGAATATCCCGGCATCTGACGGGCAGCTGCTCTATGATCTTATATTAAAGGGCAATTACAAATCAGCCCTTGAAATAGGGACCTCAACGGGGCATTCAGGTATATGGATAGCCTGGGCAATGAGCAAAACAGGCGGCAAGCTTGTAACAATTGAGATTGATGCGGAGAGATACAAAACAGCGCTTGAGAATTTTAAACAGGTTGGTTTGTCGGAATATATTGACGCACGGCTGGCAGATGCTCATACCCTGGTAAAAGAATTAAAAGGTCCGTTTGATTTTATCTTCAGCGATGCAGACAAGGAATGGTATAAAAACTATTTCATCGATCTGGATCCTAAATTAAAAGTGGGCGGATGTTTTACAGCCCACAATATTTCAGACCGGAGACGCGGTGGAAACAGAGGAGGAGGATATGGAGGACCCGGAGCTTTTCTTGAATATGTAAGAAGCCTCAAAAATTACGAGACCACCGTAAACAACACAGGAGGCGGGATATCAATAAGCTATAAAAGAGCCAAAAGGTAATTAATCAGAACATGGCTGAAGAAATACTGGAGAGAAAGCTTGGCCTTTTCCCTGCAACCAATATTGTCATTGCCAATATGATAGGTGCAGGAATATTTACCACGTCAGGCCTTTTAATGGCAGGACTTAACAATCCTGTACTTTTAATTATCCTCTGGGTCATCGGAGGAATAATTGCGCTTTGCGGCGCTCTCTCCTACGGTGAACTGGGGGCAGCCATGCCGGGAGCGGGAGGTGAATATCTTTTTCTCTCAAAGCTTTACAGTCCGATTTTTGGTTTTCTGAGCGGCTGGGTCTCATTTATTGTTGGTTTTTCAGCTCCGATTGCTGCCTCAGCTCTCGGCTTCAGCGAATATTTCACAAGAGCGGTTCCGGGTCTTGAAATCTGGCTTCAGAATAACGGAATAATGGGGCCGGTCTTAACCGGAAAGATCCTGGCTATCTCTGTAATCCTGATATTTACCTTTATCCATTACCGTGGTATAAAATACGGGGCAAGAATCCAGAATGCACTTACTCTTCTTAAAATCCTTCTTATAATGGTATTATTGATAGCAGGATTTTCATCAGGTAAAGGTGATTTTTCGAATTTTACGGAAGGTGGCAGTCTCCCCCCCGGACTGGCAGGATGGAAAACAGCCGGCCTTTCGCTTATGTGGATCATGTTCGCCTATAGCGGCTGGAACGCCTCAACATACCTTGGAGCTGAAATCAAAAATCCCTCAAGGAACCTTCCCGGATCACTTATTTACGGAACTATTATTGTAATGGTCCTCTACCTGGGAATCAACATTTTATATGTTTACGGTATCAAACCCGAGGCTATGAAAGGAGTGATATCGGTCGGCGGTCTTGCCATGGGCAACCTTTTCGGAAAATCAGCCGAGGTGTTATTTTCAATACTTATAGCCTTTGCACTCTTCTCTTCACTAAGTGCATTCATTATAATAGGTCCCAGAGTCTATTACTCAATGGCAAAAGACGGACTGTTTTTCAAATCGGCTGCCAGGATACATAAAAAATTCCAGGTGCCTTCTAATTCCATTCTGCTTCAATGCCTTATAGCTGTAATACTGGTTCTTTCCGGAACGTTTGAACAGGTTCTTACATATATGGGATTTGCACTTGGGATCTTTCCTGTTCTGACCGTGACAGGTATATGGAAACTCAGGAAAAATAATCCTGAAGCTTTGAAAATCAAGGGGTTCCCCTTTCCTCAGATAATTTACATTGCGGCAGGGATCCTGATTCTGGTATTGTCATTCCTCGAAAGACCCCTTGAATCTTCAATTGCATTGCTTACGGTTTTGATTGGAATTCCTTTCTTCTTCATCTTTAAAAAGACAAATACCTCTACCCATCCCGATAGCTCCCGATAGCTATCGGGACGGGACCAACCCTGACAGAGAAAGGCTTAACAAAAACCGAATAAGTCCAGCTTCCTCCCGGGGGATTAGAATTTAAGGGGATGAAGTCATCTTCCGATTCCGGCAATATCGCGGATCACAACTGATGCACAGGCAATACCAAATGTTGCAGGCATATACGAGATGGTGCCAACTATAGATGCTTTGTTCCTCTCGCCGGTAACTTTGGTCACCCTTTTTTTATCAACGACTTCAGAAGAATAGACCGCCGTAACACCATCCCTTATCCCGAGCTTGTGAAGACGTTTTCTTAATATTCTTGCCAGAGTGCAATCGGTGGTTTCCGAAATGTCGCATATGGATACCCTTGCCGGATCAAATTTACCGCCTGATCCCATTGAGCTGACAACAGGTATTTTCTTCATGACGGCATTGTATATAAGAAATACTTTTGGGGAGAGTGTGTCGATTGCATCAACGGTATAGCTGAAACCACAGTCGAGGATTTCAGTTATCCTTTCGTCCTTTATATACTCGTTAATAGTTGTCAGATCAAGTTCCGGATTAATATCCTTAAGCCGTTCAGCCATTAACACAGCTTTATCTTTACCTTCGGTGCTTTCCAGCGCCATAAGCTGCCTGTTACGGTTGGATGAATGGATTGAATCGCCATCAACAATTGTCATTTTCCCAACACCTGCCCTGCAGATCATCTCAGCTGCATAAGCCCCCACCCCGCCCAGACCGACAATCAATACATTTGATGCTTTAAGCTTATTCAACCCTTCTTCTCCAAGAAGCAATCCGGTACGTGAAAGCCAGTCTGACATTATTGAATGATATAAAAACGCTCTGTTTTTATTATAATCAGAGGATTAATCAATGTAATTACATTGTAATTACGTATTGAAAAGTATATTATAGTTGTTAAGAATTATTATTTTCAATTCATCAACATCAATAGCCAGATCAACTGAAACTTTCCGGTAGATTTCCCTTATATCTGCATCAGCCCCGTCGGTTTCGAGAAATATCCTTTCTTTTGGCAGGAATCTTATAAGATCTGATGATTCCTGGCGAAGAACAAAATCAAACCAGAATGAAAGATACATTCCCTTTTTAATCAATTGAAGGGCAAGCTCCTTTTTACCTCTGAATCCATGCACCAGCCATGGTGTTACCGGTTTCAGATTCTTATGAGCCGCCAGCAGCTCATCCCACGACCTTACGCAATGAATCACAAGCGGTTTCCTGTTTTCATCTGCAATTTTAACCTGTTCTGCAAATGTCGATTTCTGAAGTTCAACTGAAGGTCCCCTGAGCTTATCAAAGCCTGCTTCACCAAAAGCTATCAGGCCCGGACTAGCGGCGATATTGTGGATGTATTCAAGAAGCTGTCCCCGGTTGTTTTCATTCAGGTGCCATGGATGAATTCCTGCCGTGAAAGCCCGTGCTGCTATATTTTCGGGCTTAAGGTTCTCATGGGCCATAAGATTTTCGACGGCAAAAACATCATCAGCGGGTTTTGCATCATGTGTATGAATGTCAATATACTCACCAGGCTGAGGAAGGTTCATTTTATTTTCTGCTGATTTCTGAGATTCCCTTTTCAATCCGGTTTATTGTATCTCCCTTCCCTATCCAGCTTATAATATCAAACATATGAGGACCGCGGAGGGTTCCGACGATTACCAGCCTGAAGGCATTCATAATGGAGCCTGTATTATATCCTTTGCTTTCAATCCATGTTTTGACAGCTGATTCAGTGGCTGTTGCCGTAAAATCATCCACACCCTGAAGGATAGAAATGAGCTCATTAAGCATTCGTCCGGAGTCGGCCTGCCATCTCTTCTTAACCATATCAGGATCGTACCCTTCGGGGGCTTTAAAGAAGAAATCGGTCTGTTCCCAGATATCCTTTACAAAACTTACCCTTTCCTTAACCAGTCCGATAAGCATCTCCAGCCTGACCATGTCAACATGAAATCCTTTTGCCCTCAGGAACTCTCTGAATTCAAGGGCGAGCTGATTATTTGTTCTCCTTTGAAGATACTGATGATTGAACCATTTTGCTTTTTCAGGATCAAATCGTGATCCTGATTTTCCCACTCTGTCGAGTGAAAAAGCATTTATAAGTTCTTCCATTGAAAATATTTCCTGTTCAGTCCCGGGATTCCAGCCGAGAAGTGCCAGCATGTTAATAAATGCCTCGGGGTAGTAACCATCCTCACGATAGCCTTTTGCAGTTTCACCGTAGGGCCAGAAAAGAGGAAATACCGGGAATCCCATTTTATCTCCGTCGCGTTTGCTTAATTTGCCTTTACCATCAGGTTTAAGCAGCAGGGGAAGATGAGCAAATAACGGAGCATCCCAGCCATAAGCCTTGTAAAGTAAAACATGGAGCGGAAGCGATGGCAACCATTCTTCACCACGGATAACATGTGTGATCTTCATCATATGGTCATCAACCATATGTGCAAGATGATAAGTCGGCATGCCGTCGGACTTGAACAGAACCTTATCGTCCAGTGTACTTGTATTGACAAAAATATGTCCCCTTATAAGATCATTGAAATGTATTTCCTCCTCCTGAGGCATTTTAAACCTTATAACATAGGGTTCACCCCTGTCGAGTTTTGCATTCCATTCAACAGCGCTTAGCGAAATCGAATTATTCAGCTTGTCCCTTACTCCGGCATTATAAATGAAAGTCTTTCCTTCTTTCTCACTTGCTGACCTTAGCGCTTCAAGCTCCTCCGGAGTATCGAAGGCATAATATGCGTAACCCTTATCGAAAAGCGTATCTGCATACTGTCTGTAAATGTGCTTCCGGTCGCTCTG
Source organism: Bacteroidales bacterium (assembly GCA_038252165.1). Classification (GTDB taxonomy): domain Bacteria; phylum Bacteroidota; class Bacteroidia; order Bacteroidales; family VadinHA17; genus LD21. The sequence goes on from JBBSAP010000093.1 coordinate 11,110, forward strand.
CCTGTATGGAGCGTAATCTCCTCCCTCATTAATCCCTTCATCAACCACTATCCCGCTCCATTTCAGTGAATCCATAATATACTCCTCAGCACCACCAACAAACCTTGTCTGGTCAGTGTCCTCAATCCTGAGAATGAATACACCATTATTCTTCCTGGCAAATAGGTAATTGTACAGAGCGGTCCTGACTCCTCCTATATGCAGGGGCCCCGTTGGGCTTGGTGCAAATCTTACTCTTACCTGCGACATGATTAAATCTGATATTTAAAAATTTTAACAAAGATAAACATTGGCCATTAATTAACCTAAGTTGCTGGTTACTGGTTACTGGTTACTGGTTAATAAGCCATTATAATTTTACAAGCAGCATGCAACCAGTAACCCGCAACTTGATTTATTTATATTAATTTAGCATTTAAATTTTGGACTACATGAATACGATGAAAGCGCTTGTAAAAGCCATACCTGAAAAAGGTATCTGGATGGAAGAGGTGCCAGTTCCTGAACCAGGTCTCAATGATGTGATAATCAAGGTTAAGAAGTCGGCTATCTGCGGCACTGACCTTCATATCTATGAATGGAACCCATGGGCCCGGAAGACAATAAAGACACCTATGGTGATCGGTCATGAATACATGGGTTATATTGAGAAAACGGGAGCAGGTGTAAGAAATCTTAAGCCTGGCGACAGAGTTACCGGGGAAGGGCATCTTGCCTGCGGTCACTGCCGTAATTGCCGGCGGGGAAAAGAGCATGTTTGCGAGAACACAATTGGAATCGGTGTTAATATCGACGGATCCTTTGCTGAGTATGTGAGGATACCTTCGGTGAATGTGGTCCCGCTTGATCCGAGGATCCCTGATGAATGGGCTGCAATAATGGATCCCTTTGGCAATGCAACCCATACTGCATTATCTTTTCCTCTTCTGGGAGAAGATGTGCTGATAACAGGTTCCGGCCTGATCGGCAGCATGGCGGTTGCAATAGCAAAATATGCCGGAGCGCGGTTCATCGTTGCAAGTGATCTGAGCGACTATCGTCTTGATATAGCAAAAAAAATGGGCGCCACCCTGACCATAAATCCATCGAAGGGTGAAAAAATCTCCGACGCCGTTAAAAAGCTGGGAATGAGAGGTTTCGATATAGGACTGGAAATGTCGGGATCTCCGAAAGCTTTCATTGAAATGATAAGCAATATGTACAACGGTTCAAGTATTGCATTGCTTGGCATTTTACCTTCGAATTTTGAAGTGCCATGGAGTGATATTATTTTCAGGGCTATTACCCTTAAGGGTATATACGGAAGGGAGATGTGGGAAACATGGTATAAAATGGAACAGATGATAATCGGAGGTATTAATCTGGAACCTGTAATAAC
>JBBSAP010000094.1:0-12422 GCA_038252165.1 Bacteroidales bacterium
TTAACCCCATGGCTGGCTTCACGGATCGGGAAAAAGGAAGATTTACAACCTACCAGCTTCATAAACCGGTTTCTGCTGTGGTTTGAAAAACAATTGAAAACATTTATCGATTGGTATGGCCATCAATTGGAATGGGTACTTAGCCATAAACTCGTCTTTACCGGGATTGTGATTTTTCTTCTGATAATGACCGTTGGAATAATGAAACAAGGTATTATTGGCAAAGAAATGATGTCGACAGGTGACCAGGGGAAATTTCGTTTGAATCTGGAATATGATAAAACCACTACCGTTCAGGAGAATAATATCAGATCGCAGCAAGTAGAAAACTTAATTCTTCAACAACCGGAAGTAGCTACCCTTTTCAGCAACATTGCCGGGCCAAGTACAGGTATTGGCAGCCTTGGAGTGGGTTCGGCCAATATATCAGAATTTACCATTCAGCTAAAGTCAGAAAAGGAAAGAAACATTAAAACGGAAGCATTTATGAAATCGTTGCGCGAGGAATTGAAAAAGCAGTTTCAGGGCGTAAACTTCTCAATGGCCGTTTTGGGATTATTGCCTAAACAGGCACCTATAAAGATCACATTGAGCGGAAGTGACCTGGATTTGGTTATGAAAACCGGAGATGAGCTGAAGTCGGCTATTGAAAAAATAGCTGGCGCAGACAATGTTCGTTTATCTGTTGAAGCAGGAAGCCCTGAATACAAGATTGTTCCTGACAAGGATAAGATGCAAAGGTTAGGATTGACCACTGCTTATGTAGGGTTAAATTTAAGAACTGCCTTTACGGGAAACGACGACGCCACGTTAACCGACAATGGAACAGAATATCCGGTTAGAATATGGCTTGATGACTTTGACAGGAAAAACTATGAAGATATACAGCGTCTGTCAATTGTAAACGCCATGAATGTTCCTGTTGAAGTATCTCAATTTGCTACAGTCAGTCAGGACAATTCGCCTTCATTGCTTGAAAGACTTGACAGGCAGCCATCTGTAACCTTAACAGCTGAATCGTTTGGCAGACCTTCAGGTACACTGGCAGGTGATGTAATTGGCTTTCTTAAAACAAAGCCATTGCCTGAGGGGATAAAATTAACATGGGGCGCAGATATCAAAACTCAAAATGAGAGTTTCAGGGCTTTGGGTTCGGTTTTAATGATATCATTTATACTCATTTACCTGATTATGGTAGCCCTCTATGATAACTATATTTATCCCTTTGTAGCTCTGTTTGCTATACCCATGGCTGCTATAGGGGCCTTCCTGGCTTTAAATTTATCGTTAAACCAGTTAACATTGTTCGCCCAGCTCGGATTAATAATGCTAATGGGGTTGGTGACAAAAAATTCCATTCTTATAGTGGATTTTACTAATCAGCTGAAAGCTCGCGGCAGGTATTATAAAGAAGCTTTGATAATTGCAGGTAAAGAGCGGATGAGACCGATTTTAATGACCACTCTGGCGATGTCTATCGGAATGTTACCCATTGCATTGGCCAGAGGTACGGCAAGTGAGTGGAAAAACGGTCTGGCATGGGTTATTATAGGAGGCCTGTTATCATCAATGATATTAACAGTGTATTTGGTTCCTATGGTTTATTATGTGGTTGATACAATCAAAGAAAAAATCTCAAAAAGAAAAGAGGTATTAAAATGAAGAACGCCATCATAATACTTCAATTTTTCCTGATGATAATAGTGCTTATAATCTTATACAGACATATTTTAATCCTTCTGTTATTCGGCAGCCATGGAACGACATTGCAGCAGACTGCCATGCAGGCTGGTGTAAAGTGATGTTTACAGAAAGCAATACAAATAGTGCTGCTTCTGCTGCCCGCTGCCGGATAATTTTAACTTCTGTTGCACTTTATGGTCATAACCTCGAGGATCTCAGCCAACAGAAATCATTCGTATTAAGCGACAGGTTAACAGCAATACCTGTGATATGATATTAGACATCAATCAGATTGTTGAATATGTATCCAGATACTTTACTCTTAAATCCGGAGATCTGATATTCACTGGTATACCTCCGGGAGTAGGCCAACTAAAAAGGAATGACAATCTGGTGGACTGCCTTGTAGATGAACCGGTGCCCGACTTTCTGATCAAATAGCTGTTAAGCAATTAATTGCAACCAGCATATTTAAAAGTGTATATATTATTTTTGTTTCCGGTATGTACCATAGTTGAAACCCTGCCATCTTTGTCATATTTATATTCGTACGACTGTGTGAAAGGAGTCAAAGCTTTCCCATCTACAGTAATGGTAATTACCCATTTATTAATTAAATGTTTGCTTAAATAAAACCCATAGGCAAAATAAATACTGAAAGGAACAATTTCCGGTATAAGAGGTATGAAACTGGCTTTATCGGTCAGATAATCGGCCGTAATATCATAATCACCAGTAGATACCTGCCCATCGGTATCTGTTGATACTACATGACCTACAATTTTGACCGGATCATCATTGCTGTCATAAGTATAAGTGAATGTTCCTGTTGAGGTCCCAGGTTGATCCGTACTCACAATATTAGTGGATGTTAAATGTTTATTAGCATCAAAATTAAAAGTACCCGATCCGCCTGCTCCATCACTTGCAACAATCTTCGTTACTTGGTTTTGATCATATGTAAAAGTCATTTCTGACTGATCGTTCACCAGATGACCCAGATTATCCAGTTGAAATGTCAGCGTTTTATCCCCTGCATCATTTATATTTACAGCTGTAAGATAGAAATCACCTCCGGTAGTTGCTCCTTTAAAGAATCCAGAAACGCCTATTGTACTACTCCAGTTTGTGGTTGTACAATATTTAACATCTGCCGAAGCCGGAGTGTCACTGCTTTTGGAACAGGCAAAAACGGTTATAATAAATGCTGTAATAATCCCGATTGTCCTGAAACGAATTGCGAAATGGTTAATATTTGATTTCATATGGTTCATTTTTTATCGAATATTATTAATAAGAAAAACTTAAATATCACTTGTTATGATAAAGGGAGATATAATGATTGAACACCAGAATTTTATAGTTATTAAGATTTATTCTTTATAAACAAACAAATCGGTAAAATGTTGATTCATTTTAATGAATTGATTCATTTACAGGAACATACATTTTTACCCCTTAAAATAGTTCTACAATATAAGCGTGTAAAGCTTACTTGAACAAAACTTCTTTAAACTTTGTTTATGATTAACTTAAGTCTGAACCCACTTAATCAGATGAAAAAAACTTCTTTATACTTTCTGATACTAAAAAGGTGAAATTGTTTAAGGCTTGATTTAATTAAAAGTCATAATTTATTCATATTTTGAGAAGTTGGATGACACCGTCCGTTGCTTCATGGAAAAGGCCTCCGATGGACTGATAAGCGGCGAAGCGCTTGACCGTACTCAGGATGTTTTATTGAAGCACTGTAATCGAGATACTGGCAATCTGGGCGGCAAAGTCCCTGGATTGCGATTTTCCCAGTCCGAGCAGACCTATGGGTTCTTTGAAAAAAACTTCAATCGACCATCTCATTGAACGCCAGACAGCTCCACAGCGGCCACTCCGTAATAGTAGTGCAGGCTGCGGCTATATTTGATGGCTTCCCTTGTCTGAGGCAACTTGACAAGCTCCTTTGCGTTGAGCAGTTGCAGCTCTTCCTATTCTGCCAAAACCGTTAATTGCTACTCGTTTCATAATCTTTACCATTCTTCTTTCACAATAAATTCTTTGCCTAAATTCAAATGATTTAATTGTTTTTCAATATTGTCCATCATCGCAGGAGGTCCGCAGACATAGAAATATGTATTTAAATCTTTAATAGTTTGCTTTATAAACTCTTCATTAATATAACCATGTGCATATTCATCGGTTTCTTCAGCAGATAAAATATTAATGAAATTTTTCCCCAGCATTTTCTTGAATTCAATTTCATCGATGATATCGTTTTTAGTTTTATTGCCATAAATGAGTTTATTGTTCCCTATTTTATTTTCGGATCTCAGGTGTTTGAAAATCGAAATAAACGGTGTAACCCCTGCCCCGCCGGCAATAAATACCCCTTCTCCTTTGTATCCGATTGTACCCACTGGTTCAGTAATTGACAATTCATCATCTGCTTTCAGCTGTAGCAACTGATTTGTTACTCCATTGTGCTGAGGATATGTTTTGATGGTAAATTCCAGATGATCATCATCAGGCAGGGAGGTAAAGGTGAATGGGTTTCTTTTATCCTGCCATCCGGGTTTATTGATAGTCATTTCTGTGGCCTGCCCTGGTCTGTAGCGGTACTGGGGTGGTTTTTCGGTTACAATCCTGAGTACGTCATGAGTAACTTTTGTTACTGTTTTTACTTTTACAATTTTGTTTTCCATAGTCGTAGATTATTTAAATGGATATTTGGTGCTGGTGCTTGCCCAAATCAATTTTTGTGCCCGTGCACCTTTATCAGCTAACTTCCTGAATCGTTCACAGGATTCAATTTGTTAAACAATAAACAAAATACATTGTTTAATTATCATAACTTTAAATGATTTTCTCCGTTGAGGGCAGACAGTGCATCTCATCCAGGCTCAGCGTGATCATTTCGGAGCACATACTTATGAGCATATAGATAAAAAAGGAACATTTCATACAGAATGGCTTAAAAAAAGTAATAATGGAAACTCCGGCAATTGACGCTGGGAATGCAAATAATAAAGAAATTATGACAAACCGGAACCTGGACATGATAGCTCAACAAATGCACTCATCCGTCATTATCATAAGTTTAAGTAACAGGCAGTAATGGAACGGAATTCAAAATGAAAAAAATATGAATCCCTCTCAAAATCCAATTGCATTTGGCGCTCCCGGAATGGAGCCTCACTGGACATCCAGCGCGAAAGAAGGTATAGGCACTGCTTATCATACCAGTTGCCATCTTTGGTTTACACTTAGTCATGGTATCTTCAATGAAATATATTATCCTCATGTTGATCAGCCTAATACTCGTGATTTCCAGTTTCTTATCAGCGACGGATCCACATTCTGTCACGAGGAAAAGCGTGATCTGGATCATCAGATTGAATATCCTGAAAAGGACTCTCTTTTCTATCGTATCATTAATTCAGAACGAAATGGACGTTATCGGATTATAAAAGACATTCTGACCGATCCGCACAAATCAGTTCTTCTCGTGAAAACCAGAGTTGAAGTTTTGGATGAATCATTACGTAATAAACTTCATATATATGCACTTCTGGCTCCTCATATTGCCAGACAAGGTGCGGGTAATTCAGGCTGGTATCTGGATATCGGAGGTAACTCACTTCTCCACGCATCACGTGAGGAGGTTCATATGATCATGGGTTGCAGCAGCGGGTTTTTGCATCGTTCTGTCGGCTATGTTGGAGCCACCGATGGTTGGCAGGATTTGATGGATAATTTCAAAATGGACTGGGAATTTTCCGCAGCTCTGGAAGGGAATATAGCTTTAACAGGCGAAATAAATCTTAAGGATGACGATGAATTTACTATTGCTGTTGCTTTTGGGGAAAGTCGCGAAAGCACTGTAACAAAATTATTGCAATCGCTGGCTGTGCCATTTGATGATCATCAAAAATCTTACGTTAACCAATGGCAACGCGTTGTAGTCAATCCTGAGTATGATTTTAAGGGGCACACCTCCGATGGAGGGCACCTGTTCCGGTTGAGCCGCTGTATTCTTCTTGCACACGAAGATAAAACGTTTGAAGGTGCAATGGTCGCATCTATGAGTATCCCCTGGGGAGAGATCAAAAACGACAATGACCTTGGAGGTTATCATCTAGTCTGGATGCGCGATCTGGTGCAAAGCGCAACTGCACTGCTTGCCTCGGGACAGACCGGCACCCCGCTTCGTGCATTGATCTGGCTCGCATCCATACAGCAGGACAATGGCCTTTTCCCTCAGAATTGCTGGATAAACGGGAAGGCCTATTGGACAGGGTTGCAACTCGATGAAATTGCTGCCCCAATACTTCTGGCATGGCGGTTAATTAACAAGGGAGCTAATCTGGGGCTGTTCGATCCTCATACAATGATTTTTCTTTCGACTGAATTTCTAATTCTTAATGGTCCTGTTACAGCCCAGGAACGATGGGAAGAAAATTCCGGTTACTCTCCCTCAACTCTTGCAATGGTAACTGCCAGCATGGTCTGTGCGGCTGAGTTTGCAATGCAGCTTGGTGAAAAAGAGAGCGCAGATTTTATTTTAGTATATGCCGACTGGCTGGCAGCTCACATTGAAGAATGGACCGTCACCACCAGAGGAGAGCTGTTGGGGGATATAAAACGTCATTATATCCGGATCAACCCTGCCAACCCGGAGACGCCAGATCCACATTCTGACCCTGATAAAACGATATTATCAATAGCCAATGGCGGTGGCACTTATCCTGCCAGGAATATTGTCAGCAGCGATTTTCTTCATCTGGTAAGGCTGGGTCTGCGGGCAGCGGATGATCCGCTTGTGAAGGATTCCGTCGAAGTAATTGACCGGGTTCTGAAGCGCGATCTTCCACAGGGGCCATGCTGGCGACGGTATAATCATGATGGTTACGGTCAGAAGGAGGATGGTAACGCATTCAACGGAACCGGAACGGGCAGGTCATGGCCGATTTTGACCGGGGAACGCGGCCATTATGAACTTGCTGCCGGAAACGATCCAATGCCATTCATTAAAACTATGGAAAAGTTCGCCAATGCCGGAGGAATGATTACTGAACAGCTTTGGGACAATGATGATCTGCCTGATGGCAAAATGAAAAGAGGCTGTCCTACAGGAGCGGCAATGCCATTGTGCTGGTCACATGCCGAATATCTGTTACTGGTGAGAAGCCGGAATGACGGAGTCTGTTTTGAACGGATAGAACCTGTATTCAGGAGGTATGTGGTTAATAAGGCAATCAGCCGGTACGACATATGGAGTTTCCGTCATGCTGTTAATTATATGTCTGTTGGGAAAACATTGCGCATTATCGTTGGAGCTGATGCGATTGTAACCTGGTCAGCTGATGGCTGGGCCAACCTTGACAAATACGGTACAAAAAAGGATAACCTACTCAATTTGTGGTATGCAGATCTGTCGACAGAAAAGCTGCCAGAAAATTCCGAAGTGTTATTTACCTTCTTTTGGAAAAAGGCACAGCGCTGGGAAGGGTCAAATTTCTCAGTAGTCATTTGCAAGCCAAAATAATTAAAAGTTATAATCCGAAATAAATTTACAAGAGATGAATGATAAATTAAAACCAACTTTCTTTATAATTTTTGGAGGAGGAGGGGATCTCACCTGGCGGAAGCTTATCCCGGCTGTATTTGATCTTTCACATGATCGCAGTTTGCCTGAACATTTAGCCATTATAGCAGTTGATCGTGTTCCGCTCAGTGATAAACAACTGAGGGAGCGTCTTCATGCCGGCGTAGATAAGTTCTCGCGCCAGGGAATTGTCAGTGCCAGGAATTGGAATAAGTTCGCAAAAAACATATATTATCATCAGGGTGATTTCACGGAACTGGAAACGTATTCTTCATTAAAAATACGATGTGAGAATCTGGAAAAAGAATGGAAAGTCAAAGCACAGATGATTTTCTACATGGCAACGCCTCCGGTAATGTTTAACGAGATCCCCAAATACCTTGGCAAATCCGGATTGTCATCTGATCGTAAAAATTCACGCATTGTGGTCGAGAAACCTATAGGGTACAGTTTGGAATCCGCAAGGGAATTAAATAAGACTTTCACGGAGAGCTTCCATGAATCCCAAATTTTCAGGATTGACCATTACCTTGGTAAGGAAACAGTCCAGAATATTCTGGCATTCCGGTTTGCAAATCCGCTTTTTGAACCAATCTGGAACCGGAGATATGTGGACTACGTAACAATTACTGTTGCTGAAGACCTTGGCATCGGGCACCGTGGAGGTTACTATGATAAGGCAGGAGCTTTGCGTGATATGATACAGAACCATCTTATGCAACTCCTTTGTCTTGTAGCGATGGAACCTATGGTCTCATTTGAGGCTGATGAAATACGCAATAAGAAGGCAGACGTTCTTCATGCCATTCGTCCGATACCTCATAATGCAGTAGATAAGTATGTAGTGCGCGGACAATATGACAAAGGCAGGATTAGAAGAAAAGAAGTTTTTGGTTATCGTGAGGAAGAAGGAGTATCGCATGATTCAGATACAGAAACATATATTGCAATTAAACTGCTGGTGGATAACTGGCGCTGGCAGGATGTGCCGTTTTATCTCCGGACCGGGAAGCGGCTTCCATTACAATCATCTGAAATTGTTATTCAATTCCGGGCTGTTCCGCACCGGTCATTTCCAGTTGAAGCCTCGATTGCCTGGCAACCCGCACTCATTATTATATCAATTCAGCCTGATGAAGGAATTATACTTCGGTTTCAGGCTAAACAACCGGGTCCAAAAGTATTGCTCAAACCGGTAGATATGCAGTTTAATTACCGCGAAAGTTTTTCAGGGCCATTCCCTGAAGCCTATGAGACATTACTCTGGGATGTGGTGCAAAACGATGCTACAGAGTTCATGCGTGCTGATCAGGTTGAGGCCGCATGGAAAATTCTGATGCCCGTTCTTGATTTTTGGGCAGAAAATAAACCGGAAGGATTTCCTAATTATGATGCAGGCTCATGGGGACCAAAAGCTGCAGATGAATTGCTTGCAAGCCAGGGTCATTCATGGCCGATGCCTTCACTGATCAAAAAATAATTTTTTAGGAAATGATATTAAAGATCTTAAGTTTTAAAATTTTAATTGAAACTTAAATTAAGTATCTTGATACCGCCTTCTCCGAGTCGGGAATGAATGGGATTATTACTTTAAAGATCTTGCTATGGGTACCGAAGTTAACTAAGCATGAGTTTTAAACCATTTATCTTATATATAATACTGGCATTGGTTATTATTTCAGCAATGCTGGGCATATCATGGTTTTTGGGAGAAAGGGGTGCAGGGAGGGCAAAGGATCAGCCCTTCGAATCGGGCATTAAACCCACCGGCAGCGCCCGGCTTCGTTTCCCTTCCAAGTTTTATCTTATTGCCATGTTTTTTGTACTTTTTGATATAGAGGCGGTATTCCTGTTCTCCTGGGCGATGGCCTTTCGAGATACCGGATGGATCGGGTTCGCGGCCGCCGCAGTATTTATAGGGATCCTTCTTGTCCTTCTGTTATATGAATTGCGCATAGGCGCTCTCGACTTCGAAGCTTCAGGTAAGAAAATCCTTAAAGCGTCTAATAAAAGGAAAAATATCAAACATGAATAGACGATCACTTTCAGGCCGTTCATTTGATGAGACTGTAAGGGAAAATATTGTTTTTACGAAGCTTCAGGACATGCTCGCCTGGGGCCGCAAAAACTCTATCTGGCCTTTTAATTTTGGGTTGTCATGTTGTTACGTGGAAATGGCAACGAGCCTCACGAGCCGGTATGATATTGCTCGTTTCGGTGCCGAAGTAATACGCGGTACCCCAAGGGAAGCGGACCTTATGATCATTGCAGGGACAGTATTTATGAAAATGGCCCCGGTGATCCAAAGACTTTATGAACAAATGATGGAGCCGAAATGGGTTATTTCCATGGGATCCTGCGCGAATTCCGGAGGTATGTACGACATATACAGTGTAGTGCAGGGAGTCGATAAGTTTCTGCCGGTCGATGTATATGTACCGGGTTGCCCGCCAAGGCCGGATGCATTTATGGAAGGCTTGTTACTTCTAACCGAACAGGTAGGCAGCGAGAAAAGGCCGCTCAGCTGGAAAATCGGACCAAAGGGGGTGGTAATTAAGCCTGAAGAGTATTCAATGAGGGACAAAAAAAGGGAGGAGAGGATGAAAATGAAGGAGATTGATCCACCCGATAAACTTAATTGACTTTCAACCTGATGGAAAAGGATCAATTATTGTTTGATATTACCGGATCGTTTGGGGATTCTGACCTGAAGCCTGAAAAAACGAAAGACGAAATACTGACGCTTATTGTCCCTGAACATAGGATACTCGACCTTTTAAGGCACCTGAGATTTAAACTCGAACGACCTTTTTCAATGCTTTTTGATCTCACGGCAATTGATATGCGTGCTTTTTCAACTGTTGGTGACCGACCGGAAAATACTTTCATAATCGTATACCATTTTCTCTCTTTCGAACGAAATTGTGATTTGCGGGTTAAAGTGGGCCTCTCTTCCGATTATCCGTCTATTCCCAGCATTGTTGATATATGGCCCTCTGCCAATTGGTATGAGCGGGAGGTATATGATATGTTTGGTATTCAATTTACAGGTCATCCCGATTTGCGGCGAATCCTTATGCCGGATAACTGGGAAGGGCATCCCCTGAGAAAGGAGCATCCTGCAAGGGCAACGGACATCGGTAATTTTGTAATGACCGATAATTATCTGGAACAGCAGGAAGAAGATCTTAAGTTTAATCCGGAAAAGTTCGGGATGAAAAGGCAAAGTGAAGACGCTGATTTTATGTTTCTGAATATTGGCCCCCAGCATCCCGGCACACACGGTATTTTAAGGTTGGTACTTCAACTGAGCGGAGAAGCCATTGTGGATATTGTCCCGGATATTGGATTTCATCACCGGGGAGCCGAAAAAATGGCTGAGAGACAATCCTGGCATACCTTTATCCCTTATACAGACCGTATCGATTATCTTTCGGGTGTTCTCAACAATATGGCCTATGTGGAAGCAGTTGAAAAACTGGCAGATATTTCAGTTCCGGACCGGGCTAAAGTTATTCGCATTATGCTCGCGGAACTGTTCCGCATATCCAGTCATTTGGTCTGGTATGGGACTTTTGCGCAAGACCTGGGACAAATGTCGCCTGTATTTTACATGTTTACTGACAGGGAGAAAATTCTCGATATCATTGGAGTAATATGCGGTGCCCGAATGCACCCAAACTGGTTTCGTATCGGGGGCGTAGCCCAGGATCTTCCTGAAGGCTGGAGCGGTATGATCAATGAATTCCTGAATTATCTCCCGGCACGATTAAGGGAATATGATTCCCTGGTCATGAAAAACCGGATTTTCAAGGACCGGACGAAAGGAATAGGAATATACAATACAATTGAGGCCATTGAATGGGGAATTACCGGTCCCGGACTTCGTGCCACCGGTTTTGATTGGGACCTTCGAAAGAAAAGACCTTACGGGGGTTATGAACAATTTGATTTTGATATACCGGTTGCCTCAAACGGGGATTGTTATGACCGCGCTCTGGTAAGAATAGAGGAAATGAGGCAAAGCCTGAGGATAATCAGGCAATGTGTTGATAACATGCCTGAAGGAAACTATAAGTCCGATAACTCAATAGCCACACCTCCCAGGAAGGAAAATACCATGTACGACATTGAAACTCTGATACATCATTTTGTCCACACCTCCTGGGGTCCGGTAATCCCGCCAGGGGAGGCCTACTCGGGAATAGAATCGTCAAAGGGACTTTATGGATATTATCTGGTGAGCAATGGAAATACCAGTTCATATAGAACAAGAATAAGGACTCCGTCGTTTCCTCATTTGCAAATGGTGCCATTTATCAGTAAAGGATATACAGTGGCGGATTTATTATCAATACTTGGGAGCGTGGACTTTGTGCTTGCAGACATAGACCGTTGATCTTTAAAGCTTATGTAATGCTTTCAAAAGAGGAAAAAGAACTTATAGAGAAGGAAATGGAAAAGTTTCCTGTCAAAAGTGCAGCAAGTATTGAAGCGCTGAAGATTGTACAGGATAAGCAGAAATGGGTTTCGGACGAATCCCTGGCCGAAGTAGCCGAAATTTTAGATATGCCTGCGACGGAACTGGAAAATGTAGCCAGCTTTTATAATCTGATTTTCAGAAAACCTGTTGGGCGTCATGTGATTCTTTTGTGCGACAGTATTTCCTGTTGGGTGATGGGGAATGATGACATTCTTGCTCAGTTGAATAAGAAACTCGGGATTTCGTATGGAGAAACCACTGAAGACAACCGCTTCACTTTGTTACCTATTCAATGCCTGGGCAACTGTGATCATGCACCGGCAATGATGGTCGACAATGATTTGTATAGTGACCTGACAGCAGAAAAGACTGACGAGATATTACAGAAATACAAATAGGCAGAGGATGGAAACTCCCTTAACAAAAAATATAATCAGTGGCAAGCCGGTGGATCTCAACGCTTACGAAAAGTCGGGCGGCTACCAGGGTCTCAGGAAAGCCTTAAGAATAAACCCCGCAGATCTCACCTCCATCGTGAAGGAATCGGGTCTGAAGGGAAGAGGGGGTGCCGGCTTCAATACCGGGACAAAATGGAGTTTTGTTCCCATGGGTCAGGATGTCCCAAAAGAGAAGTACCTTATAGCAAATGCCGATGAA
>JBBSAP010000095.1:0-12360 GCA_038252165.1 Bacteroidales bacterium
GGCTGGACCAATGAGAATACTATTCTAAAAGCTTCGGCCCCTGAAATTCCGGTTTCAACATGAAGTTCCGGAATAAATTTAAATTCTTCCCGGGATCCAGTCATCAGTGGAATTAATTTAATTCTTGAATACGATGCGGTATCAATAACGGATACTTTCTTCGCATACTTTACGATGCTTATAGCATTAGGCTTTACCTGAAGGTCGGTCACCGGAGAGACGTGCGTTTCCTTGACTTTTCCATTTTCAACAGTTTGAACCTGCACTGTATCATTAGGTATGATGACGTGTTCATAGATTTTTGGTTTCAATTGGACTGTTTTCTGAGCGGATAAAACCAATGAGACACAAGTCAGTGTAAGAACCAATAAAGAGGTTCCAGGATTCAGGTTAAGCTTAAGTGATTTCATAGTTTTTAGTGTATTCAATATTTTAAAAAATAAGAATCTAATTAAATTCATTAAAGAGACATTTCGCATTCGGGCAAGTAGTTAAAAAACCTATATGAAACTATTATTGGCAGCATTATATATTTTATTAAAAAGACCGGAAGTCACCGCTTCATTAATTTTTCGTTTCAAAGAATTGATTCGTTCCGGATAGTGAATTTCTCCTATTGACAATACGTTTGAATAAGCCCTTTCCCAATTTCCATATGTATTTAATGCGGAAGCTATTCTGTCAAACGTTGCTCTGCCCTGATGCAGAATGTCGCAGACGGCTACACATACTTTAGCGGGGGACTGGTCCAAACCCAGCCTGGTATGGTATCGTGGTAGATATTCCTGAAAGTGGTCAATACCCAATCTGACCTGTGTCAAACGATGTGTAGAATCGTTCTGCGCCCAATGCACCATGCGGGCGGTGCAGATGGTTTCCTGTGTATCTATATCGAGTAAGGTTGGATTTAAATAATCCATCAAAGCTTGTGTCGAAGTATCGTTCTCCAGTTGGGCCAGCATCTGGGTGCTGCTACGATAATGGATCCTTCCTTGTATTAATTCGAGACGTGGAAAATAGCTTGAAGCCAGGGGCTGTTGTAATAATGCTCTCAAAAATTTAACGAAGTCACCGTTTGGCACATGGGCCGCATATTGCATAAAACCGAAAGTGAATTTTGCGCGATCATAGGTGTTGAAGCAAAAGAATGATCCTTTACTTTCTACATAGGCAGTAGGATAAATAAAATCTGCCCAGAAACCGTAAGTTGCTCTATAGTCATCCGGCTTGTATAGCAGACCGGTCCTGGATTCAATATTATACAGTCCATAGTTGTCCAGGTATTTAGTCCGGTAACCGATCATAAATCGGGTTTCATTCGAATTCGTAAGTTTGCCGTAGTAGGCGGTTCTCCCATTTGGTAAGACGCTGGAGGTAATATTAAACGTGTAAGCCATATTTGTATAAATTGAATTTTGTATTGAAAATAATAAGTAGAATAATTTTATCGACTCAAAAGCGTAAATCAGAAAACAGTGAATTGATCAATAAATATAGAGATTCAATAAACGGCACGAACAAAAAAATAAAACGTCCATGAGTGGGATATTTCAAAAAATAAAAAGAAGTACCGCTGATTAATTTAAAGAAAATAGACTCATCTTTTCGGTCTCCACAAGCCGGTGAAGTCGAGGGAAGAAAAAGACATGACTTAGCTTGAATTTTAGTGATCTCAAATTAATCAGTAGATATTCCGTAATTACCGTTAAATTATAAAACTGTTTTAAACTAAACAACAATTTTTCTTTATATTTTTTATTATAATGTATTCAGTTTCATTAAATGCTAAAGCCTTTGCAGGCAGAAGCTTTAGCATTTATTAAACAGGACATTTACGATCTATTTCATTTGTTATTTTCAACGCACGATGATATTATAATATACATCCGGAACAATACCCGTGGCCAGAATTTCTGCATGGGTATGAAGCGTGTGTCTACCCGGAGAAAGATTCTGAAGGAATAACCAATATCCATCAGAGACGGCAACCTGAAGCTGTCCGGTCACAGTATGTTGCGTACAATTGGAAAGGCCCTTGTTCCCTTTGAAATAGAAGAGGTCCGTAGCCACGCGGCTGTTGGATCCGATCTTCATCGGTCTACCATCAAGATCTGCTTTAATGTTTGTGACCAGGTTGATATAATTGTGTGCCTCAGCTTTTAATATTTGTTCTATGGTCTGGTCCGGCACTGAATTTTGAACTCCACCGGCAGCTGAATATTCTTTGAGCACATTGATGATAGGTACGAACAGGGCATTGTGTCTGGATACTGTAATGGTCCTTAAAGCTATCCCATCTGTCACACCTGTAAGGAATACTACTGCGCTAGCCTGTTTGACCGTCATTGACAATGTTTGTTGGTTTAATGGATTGTTTGCACAGTCATATGACATCATTGTCTTCCACCATTCCGTTGACCATTGTTCAATGGTTTTTCCAAATAATAATTCCTGGTCTGGATAGGATAAACCAAATCCACTTGTATTGTCCGCTAAGCTAAAGGTAGAATGATCGTCAGATAACATACCGTCAATATCTGTATCCTGGCAGGAAGTGAATACGAATAGGCATACCATTGATGTGATGGCGAACGTAATGAGGTTCATCTTTTTCATGATTATAGAATTTAGAATTAATGCTTACTCTAGATGGGATTTTCAGCATGCTCCCTGAATCTAAACTTCGTACTCAAATAAGATGGTTGATTAGATTCATATATTGATATTCGTCCATCAAAAATCTTAGCATGAATGGACTAACTTTTTATGGATGAAATAATGTTCGCTTTAAAATAAAAACTGATCACTCCGGTTGAAGTGATCAGTATGACACATGATGAAAGAAGGGATATCTATTGCTCACACATTAGATGTGATCAATGCATTTTTTGTCGGATTCAATTGCAGGTGTATACACACCTCATTGTATCCGGGTTATTTTGCGGCATCACTTCAGATGCAGAATCAGTTGTAGTTACATCTTGGTAGTTTATTATTTCCAGCTTAGTGGCGGAGAAATAGCAACCCACTTTTCTGGTGCAGGAGGATACGGTTAAGCCCGCAAGGATCAAAGCGCAAAGGCTGATAGAGAAGAAGGAATTTTTTTTCATGACTTGATGTATTGATGATGGATACCTACTCTGATATGGATTTTCGGTAAACTCCATTTTCGTATTTAATGTTTGATGTTTTATTTTTTTGAAAAACCAGAATGAGAAATAAGATTAAACTGTTTCATGATATTGGTATTTACTATTTATGCCTACTCATGATGGGATTTTCAGCTTTCTCCCTGAATGCGATAAATCGTATGTCCCAATGAATCAATTTCATGTGTAAGGGCTAATAAAATAGAGACTCGAGGAATCACACCTCTGATTTAATAAAAAGAGACGCTAAAAATCGCGTCCCTATATCCAATTTTAATTTTGTCCCTGATCTCTGAAAGGGGAATTAGAGCTGAATCATTTAAAATCCGAATTGCATTTTGACTACAAAATTGCGAGGGACATTCATGAGTTCGAGGGATTGTTTATTGACGGACATTCCGTGACATACTCTGTTGAGAGTGCCCTGATATTCTATGCCGAGGGATGCTCTCCTGATGGTATATCTTACACCCATCTGCCATCCGAATCGGAATCCAGGATCATCCTGTTGAAATCCTTCAAGATGGGATAAGTCATTTGTTGTGGATAATGTCTTCATGATGGTCATTCCACTTGTGACATCTATGTGTCCAAGACTGACACCGATATTGACCGGGAGAAGAATAGATTTCTCCGTTTCACTCATGTATTTCTCGGCGGGATGTACTTCGGAAGGCATTCTGAAGTTCATTTGATAGAGGGACGTCTTTTGGGTATAGGTAAGTCCTGCTTCAAGAAAAAAAGGACCTCGCAATGAAAGATGAATGCCTGCTCCAAAATAGAATTGGGGTTTGACTTCGGACAATTTAAATCTGAATTCAGTGTGCGGATCACTGCGATTGATGATGATCGATTGTTGTAGTGATTTTAAACCCGGGCTTATACCGGCATTAATAATGAGCTTAGGTTGTGCCCAGGCGCTTAAAATATTCAGGAGGAGGGCGGAGATGATAAACATTAGTTTTTTCATGGTACGGCGTTTTAAGAGGTATACCTAATAATGCCGTTAGCTTTGAAATCTTAGCAGATCACTTAGTAATATTGTCAGAAGGGCTTATCTAAGCATTGATTTTTGGTGTTTGCCTGTGACTTTATTTGGGCTCTTGATGCTTAAATTTCGTCATCCTGTCTGAGCCAGTCCGGATTACAAAAAGAAGCCTGGTTATTGGTGATCTCATAACCAGGCTTATTATCTTATTAAAACAATTTTTGAATCAGCACTGCATGCTCATTATCTCAGCTAATACTTCAATTTTAACATTTAATCATCCTATAAAGATTGGAGATTAGAACAGTATAATTAAAGATTTTTCCTCTTTTGTCTTCTTCTTTTCCACATAAAGAATGAGGTAACTAATGCCACAGCTGCCACTCCACCTAAAATATAAATCCACTTAAAGGGTGGTCTGCAATTACAGTTTTTTGTCGTAATAGGCCTATAACAATGATATGCTCCTCCTTCAGGTGGAGCCTTCATATTCATGTGGCCAAAATCATCTGCCTTAGATGATGACGCTGACTTCGTTGCATCATTTGATTTTTTGTCCTTATCTGATTCTTTTGGATCCTTTGAATTGTCGACTTCGCTTGAATCAGGGTGTTTGTCAGGATTCTTTGAGCCGTCCTGAGAACACTCTACTAAATCACGAAAATCTTCAATAGGAAAAGGTTGCTTGTCGAAATACACAACAACTGAATCCAATTTCAGGCTGGAGATATTTGGATCGTTTAACATAACACCTGATTTCACTTTTACTTTGAAATCAAAGTACCCAATACCTTTTAGTCGGTCGGCATGGTTGTGAAATATCCCTAAGTTTCCATTAAATTTAAATGTGCTTGTATTGCCTACTACATTTGTGTTCCCACCGCAACCAGTACCTGCAGCATTCCAATTGAAGGCTCGTAAGCAACTAAGATCAAATTGTGAAGGGAAATCTATCACTACCCAAAGTAAATCAGCTGGGTCGGAACTTATATTTTCAAATTGAAGATGATAGGTTACTATATAACTCTTATCAGTAGACTGACATATAGAAACCACCTTGAGGAAATTGGGGTCAAAACTGGATCGGATAGGTTCAGCTAACTGTCGAACGAATTGACCATCCCTCTTTATGGTGAAAATAGCATTATACTGAGGTTTACCATTCGTAAAAGGTGGAAATAATGTACTTGTTTTTCTGAAATTTATATAACCGTAAGGCGTTGATCCGGGTGAGGGAGTAAGTTTCACTTCTGTTCCTACAGGGTAAGGGGGTGTTGGTATAGGATAAACAGGAGAAAGGGGTCCAGTAATATTAGTTCCGAAGACCGGCTGTAAATCAAGGAAGTCAATATTGTAATTTACATCAGGAGAGCCTATGGTCTGAATGCCGTCAAATTTTAAAATAAACTGCGCGTGTTTCCCTTCTTTAATTGTGTCGAGTATTCTAAGTGAATCATAATTAATAATCACCGTTATATCCCTATTGTACACAACATTGTGATTTGCAGAAAGTAGAGCTGCATTTGTAACATCTAACGTATACGTATGCTGAGCTGTGGAAAGTTGACCTGATTGTGCCCTAACTGTCCCTGGCAGATCATCTCCTTCGTATCGATTGGTCAGATACAGATACATCGTATTTTTCGAATTATTAACAAAATAATGATCTTTTATTCCATTCGTGAAATCACCTTGGTTATAAAAAAAACCCTGCCCTGTATGCGTCCTTGGATTAAAATGATAGCCACCCTTATAAATAATAAATATATCATTACCTGCATTAATATCGCCAGATAAGTCCGGAGATATAATTCCTCTTAATGTAAAATCTGCAGTTATAGGGTTGGAATAAATGTTTATACCATTTGTCCCTACACCATTTTTACCATAACCATTCCATATCAACCATTGTTTTTCAGGCTGACTAAACAATGGGCTTATTAATAAAAATAAACCCAGAATGCATAATATTTTTGTTTTCATTTTTTGAATAATTTAAGTGTGAGTGGATAGTTTATAATCTTCTTCTCCTTCTTCGCCACATAAACAGAAATGCAGCAATGATAGCAGCTGCAATTCCACCTAAAATGCAGGGTAAGCCGCAGGGTCCGTTTCCGCAACTGCAATTAGCAATCTTTGCAGGACGAAACAAGGTGTCTCCTTTTGTATCAATTAAATCCTCAAAATCAAGGACAGGATAGCTATATTGGTCAAACGTCACGATCGTAGGTAAACGAAGGCTATAGTTTATGTCCTGTACATCTACGCTAGAAGGGAAACCCACATTAAATTTTAAATAACCCGTGCAATCAGGGGACCCATCAATGTCTGAGCAAACACTTAATGTCATTGCAGGATCATAAGTTATTGTCCATATGTTGGCTGGGTGATTTACATCTCTGGCAGCAGGATCACCGGCAGGAGACCATTCTACTAAATGGATACAATCTTGAATGGCATCATGCGGAAAAGTAATTTGCACTTTTAACATGCTCGCCGCTTGGTCGCGACTTGTATTTCTGAATTGCAGATAATATGATACGATTTGCGTACCATCATGTGACTTGCAAATCTTGGCCACCCGAAGAAAATTTGGATCATGACTGGCAACAATTGGTTCCTTGTGTATTTCTATGATATTATCTCGGGCATCCACTATTTTGAATTCCGCCGCATATCTCGGATCACCCTGTCTATCAGGACCATAAAGCGTAATTTTTTCTGTCGGTATCAAATTGATATATGTAAAGGGCTTAGAGGCATTATAAATTAATCTAATCCTCTGTTGGTTGCTTGCATCAAATGTATTCTCCGGAAAGACGGCTTCTAAAGGGTTGGAACCATTAACAAATATCGGATCCAATGTAAAAAAAGGTCCAATACCAGCAGGAGGTGATAAAGAGCTTAATGGGATCAAGTTATTAAAAACTACAAAGAATTTTGCTTGACTATCCTGTGGAACCACGTGCAATGAGTCCTGGTCAATGATAAGTGTAATATCCTTGTTTTGTACAACATCGTGATTGGCTTCCATCAAACGTCCGGGATAAGAGTTAGTCCTGCCGAGGGTATAAACAGGTGGGGGGAGAGTATTTGACGATGGTTGCAGTATTACATTTGTAGGCAGATCATCTCCTTCGTACCTATTTGTTAGGTACATATACCTTACAGGATTACCCGGCGTAATAAAACTATGGTTTATGCTAGTCTCGTATCCCGGGCCCGGAAAAAAAGTACCAGAACCTAATTCATATCGCGTATTAAAATGAGTTCCATCCATGTAAATAACGAAAAGGTCATTCCTCGCAGGCCTGGTAGGGCTTACGACTGGATTAGCCACGTTACGTAATATAAAATTGGATGGCAGCGCATTTCGAAATCTATTTGTATGATCTAGATTCGTGCCGTCTTTACCGATATTGTTTATGATCAACCATTGATTGTCTAGTTGCGCATAAGCGAATACAGTGAAGAGTACAAGGATAAATAAAAAGAATAGTTTCGTTTTCATTTTGAAAAAATTTAAAAGTTGAGTAATCAATCGATTTGTTTCTTCAACGGATATTCAGGGGGCACATATCCCCGGCCGGTATAAACGCCGCCCAAAAATAAGGATGCGAAAGTCTGGATGGAACCTGATGGATATAATCCAATTTTGCCTGCCTCAACGCATCATCTTTTCTCATCTTTTTTCTTAAATATTTATAAAAAAAAGTCATGATCATGGCCGTTGATTTATCATTGACATTCCATAATGATATAACCGTTGATCCTGCTCCGGATTCCATAAAACTTCTTCCGAGGCTTCGGATGCCCTCACCCTCCTCCATTTTACCCAAACCGGTTTCACAGGCACTCAATACAACCAGATCCAATGCATGATGTTTGATACCAATTTCACTCCCCGTTAATTGTTGCTTTTCATCCCCGCTGTCATTTAAGGCCAGATAAGCTTTGTCCGGGTTTATAATGGCGTGGCCTGCATAATGAAATATATTTGTGTCATTGAGCTTTTGTTCCAGATCATTTTTATCGCCGGATTGTGATGTCTGAGCGGAGGCTCCGAACAAATGTTGAATAGAATCAACTTCCATTTTCGCATAGGGCAGATCATAGATTGATCCCCTTACTACTTCGCTGTTCTTTTTCTCTTTTGTCCTGTACTTTGGTGCCAGACAAAATACATCCAGTGGTTTTATTTCACGAGCCATTCCATTCTGATATGTTATATATTCAAAAGCATACGAGATTGTGGATGTTTCTATCAGGTATCGATCCAGATCATCCTTCAGCATTTCAAACGGCACATACCCTATCCTGCCATCAGGTATGATGACCACAGATCCTGGAAGCCTGACCCTCAATGGCCGGACTAAAAAACTGTATAAATCCTTCAATACGGAGACATCCAGATTCATGGCTTTTTGTTTGCTAAATTCATTTAACCGTTCATCCAGTTTATTATACTCCGTCATGGTCCCGATTTTCAAAAATTTATGTTGCCCATCCAAAACCGAAAACGTATACACGTATTCGTCTGTCATTACGTATTCAATATATTGATCCGGCTCTTGTTTGATAAGTAAAGAATCACTGTAACCCAAAAATATTTTATCAATTTTTTCCTGAATGACCAAAATTTCACCATTGATGGTATTAATATTCGCTCCAGGTTCAAATTTTGATTCATATTTATTTACCAATGTATCTTGTAGCGCAGCCCATCTTTGGCGGTCCTCAGTTGAAATTATTCCCGCCAGAATATTTTTCCTGGTTTTATCATTGAATAAAAGAGATTTGGATCGGTTAAATAACGACCTCACCTGATCGTAATAATATTGGGCACTATCAGCAGATTGTAATTGATAAAGGATGTCTATGCCCTTTCCTATCAGATCTCTGTTGCTTCGTATCGAAACCAATTTGGACGGATCGGCGATCACTGTCTCCCTGATCAGATCATTGACATCCATAGCAAGAACAATGCACGTCATGGCTTTTTCCAATGCATCTTTAGTCTGGGAGATAGATATTTGTTTTTGGAATACCTGAGCCTGGAGATCAAGAAGATCTATAAAACTATTTTCCGGATTTAATTGATAAAGGGCAGGGATCTCATCACTTTTTTTGAATTCAGGAATTAACGTGGCAAAGCCAAGATGTATATTCAGAGCTGCGTTTTGTAATGAATCGGTTTTATAATAAGCTTTCGCCAGTGAAGTGTAAAATTTCGCAAATTCTCTTCTTTCTTTAGAGGGATAATATTTAACTAAAGTCTCAATAGCCTTTTTGTAAAGTGGAATGCTTTCGGAATATTTTCCTTTCAGATTTAAATAATTAGCCGACTCTATTTCATATGAAGCCTTCTTCTCCAGATACCTTTTATCAGATTCAAGAGAAGGAAGAAGCTCGCCTGCCAGTGCTAAAAAAGATTCACTTGATCCTAAATCGGGATACTCATTATATAAAGCGGCCAGACTCAATACATTGCCAAAAATTCCAAGATTATATTTTATGGAATCAGCCAATTTGTATCCTCTTACAAAGACCTCCTTTGCCATTTCTATCTTAAATTCAGATTCTAACAAAATTCCGAGGTTGACATAATACCTGGACAGGAATTCATTTTGTTTATAGTGTTTAAAACTAGCTTCTAATAAATTCCCAAAATATTTTGCTTTCTCATACTCTCCTTTCCTCGTATATAAACTCATAATTTGATTTTCAATGTACCACGCAAGAGAATCCAGGGTAATATTATTTTGAACATTTTTGAAGGCAATCAGGTATAACTTCAAGGATTCATCTACATTCCCAATGAGCCTATAAATCTCCTGTCCAAATTTGGCAGCCGTCCACCGTATTTTCATGCGTTGCGAAGCATTTGACAATACGAAATCTTTTTGAAGCATTTTACTTAATGCCAATAGAGTCCCTGTGTCATTGTGTAAAAAGGCTGTATCACCCAATTCGGCGATCTTTCTGAAATAGGACACCAGGTCTTTATTTTCCAAAAATATACTCAGCGAATCATCCTCTATCTTCATTGTCTCTTGTGCCTGGATAGTATCATTCCATGCCATGCCCAGGAAAAATGTGAAAATTGACAAATATTTTTTCATCGAGATGATTCGATATTATTTATATTGATATTTTTAATTAAGCCCTGCTAATATGCGTTTAGCCTTTTCCTTTTGATTTGAATCTTTATTGTCTATATACGTCACAAGGTTTTCCTTCGCTTCATCTTTCTTTCCGGATTTTATATCACATAATGCGAGGTAGAAATAAGCTTCAGGAGTATATGGTGATTTATGATTCTGAATGACCCCTTTCAGAAATAGACTGGCTTCAACCGTCTTGTTTAATGACATCAATACATTCGCATATATAAATCGGTAATTATCATTTTGTTTGTCTTTCGGAGACATGTTATTGAAAGCCTCCTGCGCTTCCTTATAATTCCCCTCCCAATAATTTAGCAGTAGTTTATCAGTAGGGGTTAAATCCTCCTCATCCGACCTGGACGCAATATCCATGGATTCATCTTTATACGCTTCGAAATTCTCTGCAAAGATTTGTTGCGCTGGTTTTACGGACTTAGGTCTGGAAGGATTTTTAGGTTGTACCGGTTTGTTTTCTTTCAATGTATCAATGACTACTGGTGGATTTTGAACGAGATATGTCGAATCTCTGGTTTCATTCTTAGCCTCATCAATCGTTCTGTCCGGAGTATATAAGAAATACCAGGCTACCAGAATGGATATGACTGCGGCTACCGCCATCATCAACATATAATATTGAGTCCCTTGCCGGCCTCCAATATTTTTCTGATCAAGCATTTTATCACGCTGCCTGAATCTGTTTTTCAATTCTTCACGTTCAGCAAGCTTAATCGCTTCAATAGAAAGTTTGTATTCCGCCAGATCCTTTCTGAACTGTGTATCATCCTTTGCACGACGTTCCACATCGCTTCTTTCCGCAAGAGTCAGCTCGTTAGAGAGGTATCGTTCGATGAGTGTCTGATCTATTTGTTCCATACGTTTTCTGCATCCATGCGTTCACTTATTATTTCTTTTAGCTTTTTCAAGCCACGGGACAATGTCACACTGACCGCATTTTCGCTTGTATAGCCCAGTACCTTCATGATCTCAGGCACAGATTTACCATCCATATAACGCATCACCAAAATCTGGCGGCTTTTCTCCGGCAATTCCTTTACGGCTTCTTTTAATATGGTATGTTGTTGCTCGTTCACTTCTTCGTATTCATACACATTAATACTTTCATCAATATTAATATTAGCATCAAATTCATCGATCAGGTCAGTTCGTTTTGCTTTAGTATGCATTTTCAGTAATCGCCGGTATCCGATCGTGAACAAATAGGTCTTCACTTCACAGGTCAGATGTGTAAGTTTTTTGTCGCGGACATTCTCATAGAACATGATTATCGTGTCATGCCATGCATCGATCAGATCATCACGGTTTTGGATATGGAATCGTTGGCCTGCCCACCGTATAAAATCATCTCTGTGATCATCATAGAGCTGATCCAATACAGCCATACTACCCTGAGACAGGGATTGGAGGAGGGCGTTGGCAGATGTTTTATTTTCTTTCTCCATTAGGTACAACCCTGAGTGCCGGGAGGAGAGACTTATTGTTGCTTCCGCCCTCATGGCTGTGAGTCATTAGTCCTCCTTAGTCCGGGGGTGCTGACCGGCATGAGGGAGAATTTAGTGAAAAGTAATAAAATATAATTGCTTATTCTCCTGTCGTGAGTACCTGAGATGTAAATACCTGTCATGGTCAGAACTTGTTCGATTTGATGGTGGTCAATTCGTCTCCCGGAAAACTATTTTCGTTGCCTTTTTCAAAATTCACTTTACCCACTATTTGATTTTTCCGGTAATTGCTCTTTGCGGGATCCATTATGGATAATATGCCTTTAAGGATAGTGATGCTGGCATCCATGTGCATGTTGAGTGAATTAATCTCAACTCCGTCGGTCTTGATGATCGGGTAATTGCGCGTGAGGGTATTATCTATTGGGATAAAAACATCTGTAAAATCATCGGGCAGTCGGTTAGTACTCCAGTTGCCCGGCCAATTCCAATCGTATTCATGACCGGGTGTTTTTCCTTTCCAGATGGAGGTAATCTGTGAAAAGCTATAGGTAGCCAGCAAGGTAAAGAAGAGGATAAAGGCTGTTTTCATGACA
>JBBSAP010000096.1:0-11806 GCA_038252165.1 Bacteroidales bacterium
CTTAAAAAGACGTGGATGGCTTCGGATAAAAATCATAAAACAGTTTTCATATCAGCAAAAACAAAGGAAAACCTTGATGCATTTCAGAAACTGCTATACGAAGAGGTGAAAGGGATACATATTAAAAGGTATCCTTATAATGATTTCCTTTTCGAATCAGTTGTGTAGAACCATATAACTCTGTGTATCTCTGTGCCTTCTCTGTGTAACTCAGTGAAAGTTTTTAGACTTCTTTTTGTTACACAGAGGGCCACAGAGGCATTAATCAATAAAGTTTATTTGCTGCCATATACTCTGCAATCTGAATCGCATTAGTTGCAGCTCCTTTACGGATATTGTCCGAAACGATCCAAAGGTTGAGGCATTTTTCCCTTGAAAGGTCCCTTCTGATCCTCCCGATAAAAACCTCATCCCTGTTGTGAGACATGATGGGCATAGGATACCTGAATTCGGCAGGGTCATCGTATACGACATTACCCGGGAACTGGCTTATCAGGAATCTTACATCATCTATATTATAATCCCTTTCAAATTCGACATTGACTGCTTCGGAATGGCCACCCACTACAGGGATTCTTACAACTGTCGCGGTTACCATTATTGATTGATCCTCAAGTATTTTACGTGTCTCGTCAATAAGCTTCTGCTCTTCAGTTGTATATCCGTCGTCCTGAAATGTCCCTCCATGGGGAAAACAGTTCATGTCGATCTGGTATTTATATGCCATTTCTCCTTTTATCCCGGCTCTCTCATTTTCCATCTGGGTAACAGCTTTAACTCCTGTTCCGGTCACTGACTGGTAGGTTGCAACAACCAGGCGTTTTATCTTATACTTTCTGTGAAGCGGAGCAAGGGCCATAACCAACTGAATTGTTGAACAATTAGGATTAGCAATTATCCTGTCTCCCTTTTTTATTACATGACTGTTAATCTCAGGAACAACAAGAGGAATATCCTTATCCATTCTCCAGGCTGATGAGTTATCTATCACAACTGTTCCGTTTTCCGCGAAGGCAGGGGCCCATTCTTTCGAGGCTGAGGCACCAGCCGAAAATATTGCAAAAACAGGTTTGGCCTCAATTGCTTCCATCATGCTCACAACCTTAACCGTTTTCCCCTTGAAAGTCAGCTCTTTTCCAATGGAACGCTCCGAAGCGGCAGCGATCAGCTCAGTTACAGGGAAATTCCTCTCTTCAAGAACTTTCATCATTGTCCGGCCAACCATTCCGGTAGCACCAACAACAGCTGTTTTCATAATTTAATTTGGTTGTATTAAAGTAATTATTTATATTTATGTTTATAAAAAGCTGTCAAAAATAACTCTTTTTTCAATTTGTCTCGCTGCATGAATAAAGTTATTTTGCTGGCTATGTTAATGCCTGTTATGGCATTCGGCCAGATTATGGAAAATTTCGAATCCGGAACTCTTTCCGGCTGGGTTCAAAGCCCTGAAGAACATTGGAATACAGACAATGCTACACCCATTTCAGGAACCTATTCCCTGCATCATTCATTCGACAATTCTGAGGCAGGATGGGACTGGATCGGAAGATCGCTCCTTACCCTGAATCCCGGGAGAGGAGATGCTTCATGGAACTTTACTGTCAGGCATGGATATGATCCTTCTGCCTCTAATAACTGGGCACTCTTCATTATGTCCGATTCTGATCCGGACTCTGCAAGGGATGGACCGGGTATAAATGGTTTTGCTGTAGGGGTAAACCAGACCGGCTATGATGACACACTGA
Organism: Bacteroidales bacterium; assembly: GCA_038252165.1. Lineage (GTDB taxonomy): Bacteria > Bacteroidota > Bacteroidia > Bacteroidales > VadinHA17 > LD21. The sequence goes on from JBBSAP010000096.1 coordinate 1,749, forward strand.
GGCTGTGGAAAGTGAAGAACGGACAATTCAGCACTGTGGCGAATTCGCATGTTAACTGGCAATCAGCCATTCAAACAACCGATCCTGCTAAAGTTAGTGTGCGAAGATCCACCTCAGGAAACTGGAACCTGGAAGTACGCAGGATCAATAATGACCCTATTGGTTCAGGTACCGGAATTGATGCAGAATTATTTGGAATTGGATGGTTTTTAGTATCGTACGAATACACTTCAACCCGTGACCGTCTTTTATGGATTGATGATATAACTATTGCAGGTCTCTTTTCTGATGAACCTGCACCTCCAGAAGATGACCCATCCATAGCTGAAGCAGTTCCCGGCGATATAATTATCTCGGAGATAATGGCTGATCCTTCGCCTTCCGTAAGGCTTCCGGACAGAGAATATTTAGAATTGTATAACCGCACCCCGGAACCTTTGAATCTTAAAAACTGGAGCCTCTCTGACGGCATCACAAAAAGCATTTTCCCGAATACTGTAATTGCTCCCGGATCGTACATGATATTATGTCAGATGGCGGATACGGGTTTATTTAAAACTTATGGCAAAACAACCGGCCTGAAATCTTTTCCAGCCCTCACCAACGAAGGAAAGATCCTTTTTATAAGGGATAGCAAAGCGACTATGATCCATGGTATCGAATATTCGTCGCGATGGTACGGGGATATTTTAAAGTCAGGCGGCGGCTGGTCACTCGAAATCATTGATACCGATTACCCTTTCTTTGGAGATGACAACTGGCAGGCATCAGAGTCGGCGGAGAGAGGAACCCCCGGCAGAATTAATTCCATATCAGGTGTTAACAGGGATAATATATTTTCAGGGATTGTGAGTGTATTCCCTGAAGACAACAGTACTGTAAAAATAAAATTTTCTGAGACCATCATCGGGCTGACAATGAAATCCGGAAGCATTGAAATAGAAGGTTCTGAGATTGACACTCTGGTAAATTCAGACCCGCTCCTTAGGAATTACACCGCCTTTCTCAGCCAGCCTCTCAGGAATGGGATGATTTATACAATCACAGCCGGTGAAGAAGTGACCGACTTTGCAGGTAACAAAATGGATAAAAATAAATTCAGGTTTGGGTTACCTGAAAAGGTAAGCTCAAAAGATATTTTATTCAATGAAATCTTGTTTAATCCATTACCGGAAGAACCTGATTTTATCGAGTTTTATAATTGTTCTGAAAAGATAATTAATGTATCGGATCTTTTGCTTGTTTCTGTCAATGATCAATCGCACGACACATCTTCAGTCATTCGCGTCTCCGCAGAAGGCCATTGCCTCCTGCCACGTAATTACAATGTAATTACATCGGAAAAATCAGCTTTGCTAAGGAGATTCTCTTCATCAGATCAGGAGAGGATATTTGAAATTCCTTCTCTTCCTTCGATGCCTGATGATAAGGGCCATCTGATCCTTTTTAACCGGAGCCTGGAGAAAATTGATGAGGTATTTTATGATGAGAAAATGCACTATTCTCTTCTTGGCGGAAATGAGGGGATCTCGCTTGAAAAAGTCACGGCAAACGGTAATTCAGCCGATAAAACACAGTGGCATTCTGCAGCAGAGTCGTCAGGCTGGGGAACACCCGGAGCACCCAATTCAGTTTTGATTGAGCATCAGGAAAGAGGAGACAGAGTAAGTCTGTCATCTACCAAAATTACTCCGGATAATGACGGGAATGAGGATTTTCTTGTAATGGACTTTAATCTGGCAGGTCTGGGGAGTGTAATATCCATTGATGTCTTTGATGAAAGCGGGAGGTTTGTGAAACGATTAACAGACAACCTGTTTGCAGGATCAGAAGCGACAATTGTCTGGAACGGTACTGCTGCGAATGAAAAGCTTGTTGGTACAGGGATATATATACTTCTGATTTCCGTTTTCGATGACACAGGCAAAAGCCAAAAATGGAAAAAAGTATGTGCAGTAATCAGGTAGCGAATTCAGATCAGGCTTTAAGGCTTTTACCACCATGGACGCTAAGGTTATAACGAAGTATCACAAAGTAAAATTATAAGTTATGAACGTAGAGAAAATTTTAAAAAGCGTATTAGATTGTTCTTTTAGAGTTCATTCCGCATTAGGTCCGGGATTACTTGAAAGCTCTTATCTGGAATGTTTAAAGTATGAACTTGAACAATCTGGTTTTAAGGTGGAAAGACAGAAACCATTACCTTTAATTTATAAGGAAGTAAAGCTTGAAGCAGGTTATCGCATCGATTTATTAGTTGAAGACTGTATTGTTATTGAAGTTAAGTCCATTGATGCTTTAGCTGATATTCATCTGGCCCAGATATTGACTTATTTAAAACTCTCTGGTTGCAGATTAGGACTTCTTGCTAATTTTAATGTCGAACACTTGAAAGATGGTATTCGACGGGTTATTTTTTGAGCCTTGGTGCCCCTTTGTGAGGTACTTTGTGATCCTTTGGGGTAAAATAATCAGAGAGATGATATCAGCTCTGTCATAATTATCGTCATCCTTGCCTCTGCCTTTTCGGCCTCGCGCTGGACGGTTTCGTGAGTTGTGTATTCCATCTTTCCCTCGATTCCAAGGTCGGTTATAATGCTGACAGCAAAACACGGAAGCCCCATATGACGAGCAACAATAACCTCGGGAACTGTCGACATTCCAACCGAGTCTGCACCAATTATCCTGAAGTATTTATACTCAGCAAGTGTTTCAAATGTCGGACCGGAAGTTGCAAGATAAATCCCCCTCTTGACAGGGATACGATTATCTCCGGCTATCCGGACCGCCTTCTCAACAAGCGATCTGTCATAAGCCTCGCTCATATCCGGAAAGCGGGCGCCTATCCTGTCATCATTAAAGCCCATGAGAGGGTTTGGCATCAGGTTAATATGGTCAGTGATTACCATAATATCGCCGATCTGGAAAGTCGGATTCACTCCTCCTGCAGCATTTGAAAGAAATAGATGTCTTATTCCCAGGAATTTAAGAACCCGTATAGGCAAAGCAATCTGTTCTGAGTTGTAGCCTTCATAATAATGGAACCGCCCTTTCATTGCAACGATATTCTTGCCTCCGAATTTTCCGTAAATAAGCTTTCCGGCATGTCCTTCGACTGTCGATACCTGGAAGTTCGGAATATCCTTATAGTCGATCTCAATTTGGATATCAATTTTCGATGAGAGACCGCCCAGGCCTGTCCCAAGTATCATCCCGGCCTCAGGGTTAACAATGCCCTTCTTATTAAGGAACTCAGTTGTCTCTTTTACTTTTTCTAACATATTCAATAATCATATTATCAAACTCATTTTTCTTTTCTTCCAGAAAACTGACCTCTACCGGAATACAGTAAAAGGAATTTTTCAAAGAATCATCAATATTAGTAAATTCCCTTAACCTTACGGCATCTTTTTCTGTGGTGATAACAATCTTTTTCTCAGATCTGAGATCTTTCAGGGCTTTAATGATCTTTTCAATGTCTTTTTCACTGAAAAAGTGATGATCGGGAAAATCGAGATGGATGATTTCTTCAAAATATTTTTCAAGAAATATTTTAAATGATCCGGGGGCAGCGATGCCGGTAACTAAAACTGCCCCATGGTTTTTAAGTTTTTGCTGTAGCATACCTGCTTTTTCCGGTGCTGAGTTCTTAAATAACGGAATCAGGCGCATATATGAAATTGAAGTGAAGAAGAGCTTTTGTCTTTCGTTCCATTGCACCTCCCGGGCTATCTTCTTAATATCTGATCCGGAAGAAGTTTCCGGTGTTTTAGAGATAACAATGACATCGGCTCTTTTCCTGTTGTTACGGTTTTCCCTGAGGTTTCCGAATGGCATCAGATAATCTCTGGTTATCAGTCTGTTAAAATCGATCAGCAGAATTGAAAGCCCGGGTTTTACTCTTCTGTGCTGGAATCCGTCATCCAGAATTATTACCTCTGTTTCAGGATGTTTTCTCATTATGGTTCTGATGCCGTTTGCCCGGTCTCTGTCGACTGCGGCAAGGATATCAGGAAATTTAAGGAAAACCTGAAGAGGTTCATCCCCGGTCTCTGCAGACGAGGATGAGTATGTTACTACCCTGAAACCCTTTGATCTTCTTTTATATCCCCTGCTCAGGAAAGCCACTTTGAAATCTTTCCGGAGCAGGTCAATAAGATATTCTGCATGAGGAGTTTTTCCGGTGCCTCCAACAGTGATGTTGCCGATGCAGATCACAGGCAGATCAAATTCTTCTGATTGAAAAATACCAGTATTATAAAGTAAGTTACGGATATCGGTTGCAATCCGGAAGAGGATCGAAAACGGATATAAGAGAAGAGATCTTCTGTTTCCCATATATTAATGTACCTCAATGAAATAAGGTAGTCTGGCCTGTATGCCGGAGAGGTTTTTTATCTCCTGGATTTCATCAAATATATTTTTGTATTCACCTAGTTCATTTATCAGGATCCGCATCCTGATCCCGCCGCTTAACTGCGATAGTATTTTGGTGAATGGATCTTCAGCAACAGGCAGTTCCCTGAGGGAATAAGTCTCTACCCCGGCAAGCCTGGCAGCTTCTTCAACAGAAGCTCTTAATCCTCCTGTTTCATCGACCAGTCCGAGCCTCTTTGCATCAGTTCCGCTCCATACCCGTCCCTGTCCTATGCTGTCAACAGCTGCAACAGTCATCTTTCTGCCCGACGACACCTTGCTCACAAAATCGGAATAGACCTTTTCAATGCTTAACTGCATCACCTCCTTTTCATATATTTCCATTGGCCTGTATACTGAAGGGAAATCTGAGTTTTTATTAGTGTTTACAGTTTCAGTCGAAATGCCAAGCTTCTGGTTCAACAGTTTGCCGGCGTTAGGGATAAGTCCGAAAACACCTATTGATCCGGTGATCGTTGTAGGACTGGCAAAGATCTTTGTCCCGGGAGCTGAAATAAAATAGCCTCCCGAAGCTGCGTAATTGCCCATCGAAACTACCACCGGTTTAACTTTTGATGCAAGTTCCAGCTCTCTCCACATAATATCTGATGCAATTGCATTGCCACCAGGTGAATTAACCCTAAGAACAATAGCTTTAACGGTTGTGTCTTTTCTTTCCTTTCTGATTAGCTCCCCGTATGCATCGCCTCCGATATTATTTTCACTGCCCTTGCCCATGACTATGGTTCCGGAGGCATAGATAACGGCTATCTTGTTCTTTGCCGAGACCATCTTTTTCGGATCGGGAACCTTTGTGTACCTGTGCATTGGGACCAATGCTATTTTATCATTGGTTGTCAGCCCCGACCTGATCTTCAATGTATCGATAAGTGCATCGCGGTAAATCAAGCCATCGATCAGGCCGTTTTCATATGCACCTTTTGCTACATAACCGGTAAGGTTGTCGGCCAGCAGGTTTATCTTTTCAGGAGCGATCCCTCTTGATTTCGAGATATTCTCAACGACATGAGCCCATATTGATCCGACATAGCTTTCTATCTGTTCTCTGTTCTCTTTGCTTAGCTTATAAAGGATATAAGGCTCCACGGCTCCCTTGAATTTCCCATGGCGGATTACCTGGACTTCAACCCCCAGCTTTTCGAGTGCCTTTTTATAAAACATAACCTCCCCGCTGAGTCCCTTAAAATCGACCGTCGATGATGGATTAACATAGATCTTATCGGCTGCAGTTGACAGATAATAGCCTTCCTGAAGGAGGACATAGTCAGCATAAGCAATTACGAATTTGCCGCCGGATCTGAAATTCTCAAGTGCCTCTCTCAACTCTTCGGTTGTCGCCCAGCCTGAAGGTAAAAGACCGTTTTCGATAAGTATTCCTTTTATTTTATTATCGGCTGAAGCCTTCTTTATATTTTGAAGAATTTCATTCAGTCCGGGCAAAGGAGTAATAGTCATGTTTATTATATCGAACCCTGCATACGGATTTTTGTTTCCCTGGTCAGGGATTGATGAGCCTGCTTTAAGGACAAGGATTGAATTCTCAGATATTGAGGCAGTCTTTTCGCCTGAGATCATCATTGCACTCAGGCTTGCAAGCAGCAGTACAAAGAAAAGTATGGAGACAATTATTATCCCTGTTATTGTGGCCAGGGTATATTTCAGAAAGCTTTTCATAATGATTATGGCTTTATTAAAATGAAATTCAAATATATAAAAAAACAATGCTTTATGCCTGTCTTGATCAGGGAATTCTTAAATTTGACATATGACCCGGCACGTGGCAAAAATAGTTTTTCTCGGACTCGGTACTAATCTTGGTAACAGGGAGGAGAACCTTAATATGGCTATAGCCATGATCGGGGAGAAGATAGGAGAAGTTATTTCATGTTCATCTGTTTATGAAACGGAGCCATGGGGTTTTCAGAGCGAAAATGAGTTTCTGAATGCCGTAATAATGGTAAACACGGAATTGAACCCTTCCGGATTGCTGGGAAGGATCCTTATGATCGAAGCTCAGCTTGGAAGGCTGAGGGAAAGAGAGGAAATGGGATACAAATCAAGGATCATTGATATAGATATCCTGTTGTTTGGCGCTAGAATTATTAGGAATAAAAGCCTGCGGATCCCTCATGCGAGGATCCCGGACAGGAAGTTTGTTTTAGTACCGCTTTGCGAAATAGCGCCCGAAGTTGTACATCCGGGTCTGAAGAAGACGTTGGCGGAGCTGCTTAAAGATTGCAGGGATGAGAGTAAAATAAAGAAATTGGGCTATTTAAACCCACCCCTACCCCTACCCCTACCCCTCCACCACAAATCTCCCCTGCAGTCTGGCTCCTCCCTAAAATTAGCCACAGGCTAATTTCTTAACGGTCGGCCCCCCGGGAGGGGTTCCTTGCCTACACGACTTAAACGACTGTCCCGCCACGGCGGGATCTCCGCTACGCTTCGACATGACTGCACGGCAATTATAGCAGTCCGTTATCTGCAAAGCTGTAATACTCCTTTTCGGAAATTATCAGATGATCGAGCAGTTGGATATCCATCAGGTTGCCGGCATCCTTTATCTTCTGTGTTATCCTTGTATCGGAATCGCTCGGGTTAAGGTTTCCTGATGGGTGGTTATGGCATACAATAATTCCTGATGCCAGGTATTCAATAGCCTTTTTCATTACGATCCTGACATCGGTCACAGTCCCACTGATACCACCCTGGCTCAGTTTCATCCTGCCGATAACCCTGTTCGACCGGTTAAGGAACAGTACCCAAAACTCCTCGTGCGAAAGATCGGAGAGAAGTGGCTGAAAGATATTGGCCGCATCCTTTGAGCATTTGATGTGATTTGCATCAGGCAGTTCAGCCAGGTTCCTTCTTCTTCCCAGTTCGAGTGCTGCGGAGATAGTTACTGCGCGCGCAGGGCCAATACCCTTTATTTTTAGAAGATCGGAGACTGAAAGTTTCCCGAGGGAGTTGAGGTTGTTGTTCACAATGCCGAGCAGCTCCCTTCCGAGATCAACTGCAGATTTCTTTCTTGTGCCGGAGCTGATTAGTATTGCCAGTAATTCGGCATCGCTCAGGCTGGAAATTCCTTTCCTGATAAGTTTTTCCCTGGGTCTGTCCTCGACAGCCCATTCGGTGATTTTAAGAGACATGATGGAAGAGACATATTTATAATTTAAAGGTAGGAAAAATTTCTAAAGAATAAGATAATTTATTGATGATATTAAACCTTCTCAACGCTGCTGATTTTACCACCTCACCCTAGATCCCTCTCCTGAAGGAGGAGGGACTTAATAACTATGTGATAATTAACTATCTCTCTCTTCGGAGAAAGGGATTTGGGATAAGGTAATTACAAAAAAAGGGACCTTTCACGGGTCCCTCTTTAAATAAAATGTATTCTCCTTATTTCAGGCCGCTAACATGTTTCTGGACAGAAGATTTGAGGTTTGAAGCCTTCTTCTTGTGAATGATGTTCTTTTTAGCCAGCTTGTCGAGCATTGAATTAATTTTAGGAAGCATTGTGCCTGCCTCTTCCTTGCTCGTTGTGGTTCGGATTGATTTCAAAGCATTACGCATAGTTTTTGCGTGATATTTATTGCTTTCGTTTTTTGTTTTGATCTGCCTGTTCCTTTTTTCGGACGACTTATGGTTTGCCATGCTTAAAAAATTATCTGTAATAATAAAAATTGTAGTCCATAGGGGAATCGAACCCCTGTTACCAGGATGAAAACCTGACGTCCTAACCACTAGACGAATGGACCGTTAAAAGAACTTTTAAAATGCGGATGCAAAGAAACAACCTTTTTTTCTATCCACAAAATATTTTCTGAAAAAACAAGATTACGCCCTCAACCCGCCAGGGAGGCGTGACCTTATCGGATTATGTCCTCCCCTCTGTGGGTCCGGGAGCTAAAAACGCCTGGTGGATTCAGGGGGTTTCTAATTTTCAGCCAAGAAGTTCTTCTGAAAACAGCTTCATATCGCAGCCGTTAAAATCACCAGAGCTCATGAAAAGATAAACAGGTGATGGGAAATGTCTGCTTTTTATATAATCAAACATTTCGGCTGAATCGTCAAATACTTCAAGGTTCTGACCTGAAAAGGCCTCTTTTACTGTATCTTTTGATAAAGGAATCAGCTTCTTAAGCTCAAACTGATGGGGATTGAAATAAACAAAAGCGCTGGAGGCTTTTTCCATTGTTCCCCTGTAGTAAGGCAGAAACTCCTTGCTAAGGCTTGAAAACGTATGCAATTCAAAGCATGCAATAATATTTTTACCGGGATATCGCGCTGCAACTGCTTCCACAGTTGCCTTAACTTTTGAAGGCGAATGTGCAAAATCATAAAAGAACAATCCGTTTTCATTCTCCTTCAGCTTTTGAAGTCTACCGGATGTACCTTCAAAACTCTGTATTGCATCATAGAAATCATCTTCAGGAATACCTGCAGCAAGGCATGCTTCCCTGGCGGCGGAAAGATTCTGCATGTTATGCTCACCGAAAAATTTTAAAGGGATCGTCCGGCTGATGGAAGCGGCATAAAAGCCGGTTTTATTCTGGAAATGGCCATGGATCCGGTAAGGGATCTTCCTGATGTTTCCTTTAGCGGATTCTCCGATTTTCCTTACTTCCGGATCATCAGCGTAATAGATAAGCGATCCCCCGTCGGTGATCTTATCAACGAAGATCCGGAACTGCTCAATATAATTCTCAAAAGTAGGAAAGACATTCATGTGATCCCAGGCAATGCCGTTCAATACAGCTATGTCGGGCATATAAAGATGGAACTTCGGCCGCCTGTCAATCGGTGAAGTCAGGTATTCGTCACCTTCAAGCACCGCGATCTTTGAATCGTCCGACAGGCTTACCATTGTTTCATAACCTGAAATGGAGGAGCCGACCATGAAGTCAAACTTCATCCCAAGAGTTTTCATCACATGCATTATCATTGCTGTGGTTGTAGTCTTGCCATGGCTGCCTGCAACAACGATACGTTTCTTGTCTTTTGTCTGCTCAAAAAGGAATTCCGGAAACGACATGATCTTTGTTCCCGATTCAATTGCTTTTAGAAGCTCAGGATTATCAGATTTGGCGTGCATCCCGAGAATTACAGTATCAATTTCACGGGTTATCCTTTCGGGATACCAGCCATATTTTTCCGGCAGAAGCTTATATGAAGCCAGACGCGACAGGGCCGGTTCAAAAATCTCATCATCTGATCCCGTCACAGTGAAACCTTTCAGGTGGAGGGCAATTGCAAGATTATGCATCACCGCACCGCCTATTGCAATAAAATGGATCCTCATCCTAAACGTCGCAGATCTGGATGCACTTTTTCAGGGACGCCAGCTTGTCTTTCTGGGCTGGGACAAATTCCTGTCCGACATATCCCTTGTAACCTGTCTTCACAATGGCCTGCATGATTGCCGGATAGTAAAGCTCCTGTGTTTCATCAAGTTCATGCCGGCCGGGAACACCGCCGGTATGAATATGACCTATATGGTTAATGTATTTTCTTATGGTTTCTATAATATTCCCTTCCATGATCTGCATGTGATAGATATCATACAAAAGCTTGAATCTTTCTGATCCGACCATTTCGCCCAAAGCTGCACCCCATGA
>JBBSAP010000097.1:0-11802 GCA_038252165.1 Bacteroidales bacterium
ACCTGAAGGATATTCAGGTACAAATTGCCTCAGGCTGGACGGATGCTTCGACTATTATGGCCGGCGTAGCTGGTCAGGCCAACACAGCAGCTACCAGTACAACAGCTCTCGTCGGTGCAGGTGCCGGAACTCTTACCCTGGCACAGGCAGAAGCAGCATCGATTATTACCGCAAATCAGAGACTGGCGCTTGAAGGTGCTCTGGCCGGATTCGGTTCCCCAACCTCTGTAACGATTCAGCAGGCTGATGCAGTATTCAAAGGTGCAGGAACAGTATATAACAATAAAGCCACCCTCTTGTCTGACCAGGAAGCTGAAACTGAACAAACCGGTTCAGGCATAGCACCTTTCTTCAGTATCAACATTTCCCCTGTTGAAAACTTCAATATTGCCGTTAAGTATGAAATGGCCACAAAGCTTGAGCTCACAAACAAAACAACAAAAGACCTGACTACCGGATTTTTGAATGAAGATCCCACTAAGCCAATCACCAAATTCCCTGATGGTGCGAAGATCAGAAATGACATGCCTGCCATGCTGGCTGTAGGAGCAGAATTGAGATTTTCGATGTTCAAATTAAATGCCGGAGGCAACTATTTCTTTGATAAGTCAGCTGATTATGGACACTATATGGATACAACTCCGCAAAACTCAACAGATTATCCGGTACATCTCGATAACAGTGAAATAATCAAGGACAACGGATTTTCACTTCAGGCAGGTGCTGAGATAAATCTTACTGAGAAAATCCTTGTAAGCGCGGGTTACGTTTATGCAAACAAGGGTGTAAACAGTATGTACCAGAGCGACCTTACATATGGACTTGGAACACAAACTTTCGGTGCCGGTGGAGCATTCTCAATAACCGACAATATTAAGATCAATATCGGCGGATCATATACAAAATACACCGATGACAGTAAAAACGTTGATCATTTCCTCGGAGCCCTCAACCTGTTGCCAACCGAAACCTACAAGAAACAAACACTGGTGGTTGGCGTCGGACTCGATCTGAATTTCTAAGGAATAAAACTTAGTCATAAAAAAAGCTGACCCACCCAGGTCAGCTTTTTTTTGCTTTTAGTACCACGAAGGTTAGTATTTAATCCCCTTATCATTAAGATATTTAATATACTGCGGAAGCCTTGGTGCTTCGGATAATTTAAATTTCTTATACCATTCCCCGGCTTTTGCTTCATCACCTGTCTCGACAGCAAGTCTGATAATATTAATATAGAGCAGCCCCTCAATGCCAGGATTGCTTTTATCGATATCTTCGGCAATGCTTATAAAACTCCCCATTGCTTTTACCGGTTCATCATTTTCAGCAAGTGCAAAGGCATTATCAATTCTCTGATTAAGGTCATTATTCAGGGAGACTCCGTAAAATGAGAAACAATTAGCGCTGCACTCCTCAACAAGGTCTATCCATTCAGTGTCCTTCTTAAGAGGAGGAAATGTAAGAACGAATTCCAGTTTCTCTCCCGGAATCGTGAATTGATAGGTATCCGGACAGACAGGGATTCCAGATGAAGATTCAAGTTTGCTTTTCTTTCCATCGGGATAAATAATATAAATATTCTTGTCTGCACAGAAGCTTCCCTTCTCGATCTTGTTTTCGATGCTCATATAGAAGATGGTTGCCTCAGATCCGGCTTCCACCTTAATTAATTTAAGTGTTTCATGGCTTTTAAGAGAATAGTTTGGATTAATGAATGTCTGGCATTTCAGAGAGCCGGCAAGTGACAAAATCAAAATTGCGGTTAAGGATGCTATCTTCTTCATCATAATTCTAATAAAACCGCAAGTTACAAAAAACTCTCTGTGTTTCCCTATGCCAAATTTGGCACAGGGTTTCACAGAGAGCGAACAACATTGTTTAAACGAAGGGATATTTTTGGAAACTCAAAGGGACAAGGCTGTCAGTTTTTTATTAATAAACAGTGTTCTGAGGATCAAAATTACACCAGCCGGTAGTCCAGTTAGTAGTTCCGAAAGCACCCCTGAAAGCAACAGTTTTGTCAAAAAATGAACTGCTGAGATTCGAATTGGTAAATGATGCTCCTGATAAGAATGAAGCATTTGTTGCAGGCATGAAATTAGGTGCTGTAAGGGAGGGCAGACTGGATCCTATTATATCGCTTACTGTCAGATTATCAATATTACCACGTGATGCATCTTCAAAATAAGCTTGTTCTTCAGTTAAAGTGAAAGGTGTTACCGGAGTACCGGAAGCAACTTCAAAATTTGCCTGCATACCAGCCAGGATACATTTTTCAATCTGCAGGCTGTTGTTACTTGCCATTGTTGGTGAGTTGCCTGTTGTTCCATCTATCAGTAATCCTTTCGGCCATCCAACAAAAATTGAATTATAAACACTGAGTTGTGAGGAGCGCCTTAGATGCATGGCTCTTTTATAAAGATTGTTGGCCGGGAGAGAATTGGCCGAACAAAGAGGACCAAGAAGAGTTACATTTGAAAATACTGGTTTGGTAATTGGTGTAAGAACTGATCCGTCAGCATCGTTATCAGATTCGAAGCCGTTTGAACCAGACTGGTCAGAGACTTCCGGGTCACGGATCCCAAGAAGAAACTGAACATACCCCCTAAAACCATTATCAGTATCATATTCATCATCAAGGCCTCTCAAACTGACCAGGTATTTGCAGTTGACAGTTCCTCCAAACCATTCGAATGAATCGTCACCTGAATATGAAATCTGTATATGGTCAATTGTTGTTCCGGTACCTACTGCATAAAGGGTTAATCCATTGATTTCGCTGTTTGCAGTAGAAGTAAGAGGAATTCCCGGGAATTCGATCCTGGTATATTGGAGTATTCCGGAATTATCAGCATCATCATTCCCACCATACATTGAACCTATACCTCCTTCTGCTATGCCCACTCCGGTACCTGAATCATGTTTGTTGGTTGTTGCTTTGCCGCAAATTACAACTCCGCCCCAGTCACCCTTTGCTCTTTGTCCAACTGGTTTGTCAGAAGTGAAGATTATTGGTTTGGCGGATGTACCCTGAGCCATTATTTTTGAACCACGTTCGATAATAAGCGTACCTTTTGAACCTGAAACACCCTTTATTATAGTACCGGGCTCAACTGTAAGGGTCGCATTGTTTTTAACATAAACATAACCTGAAAGAAAATAACGTGCATTGGCGTACCATTTTGTATCAGTTGTTATATAGCCCGATACTGTAACCTGCTGACCATTTGATGGAATAACCGTTACTACACATTCAGCCATAATTGAACTATTTTCAAGAGATGTTGCCTTGATATTAGAAGTTCCAAGTGCAACACCAGTTATAACGCCATCAGCAACTGTTGCAGCGCCGGGATTACTCGATTCCCATTTGATGCTTTTGTTTGAAGCATCCATAGGATCATATACGACGTTTAAATTCAAATTGGCTCCTACCATAACATTTGCAGTCACCTGGTCGAGTTGGATTCCAACTAGTGCAACATCCTTTTTGCAGGATGCTGTTATAACCAGTAATAAAACCAGGACAGATAAAAGATTCATAATTTTAAATTTTGTTTTCATACTTTTCATTTTTGTTTATTAATTTTCAAATAATAATTATCCTATACATTATGGTTTAGATTTCTTAATGTTCCAGAAAAATATTTCATTTAGCTTCGTCATTGCTACCACAATATATGTGTGAAGCAATTCCCCTGACTATCCGAATAATGAGTTGCCAGGCTATTGCGGGATGAAATATTAATGCTCCCTAAAGTTTGAAGGCAACTCCCAGAGTGAAGTACCGTCCGGGAAAGTAAGATTTTGTTACCTGTGTCCGGTCAAATTTCTTCATTCCCTCAATAGATCCTTTTGAGTAAATGCTCATATCGACCACTGTGTTAATATTCTGAACGTATTCGACCTTTTCATCCAGCAGGTCTTTTATACCACCTTTGATTTCAAAATGTTTGCCGAATGATTTACTGAATGTCAGATCAATGAGATTTCTTGGCATTTCATAAATATCAGGAATATCTTCCCATGTATTAGGTGAAGGTCTCCCGACAGCTGCAATCCTTTTTCCGATTACATTATACAGCAGGCTGAATATTAGGCCCTTATCATTATTATTATAATATAGACCTGCATTCAGGATATACGGAGATTGACCTTCAAGAGGCCGGTTCCTTGATAATGATCCTGGTGCAAAATGCACCCTGCTCCTTATCAGTGAAGCGTTTACTACAAGTGAAAATTTTTCGAGGCCTCCAATAAAACCAAGTGATTTACGTCCCTCAGCTTCAACCCCGTAGCTGTAAGCAGATGCAACATTTTCGAATGAGTACTGGGTGGGGCTGTTCCCAAGTATGACCTGCTCAATAGGGTTAATGAAGTGTTTGTAAAAAGTTCCTATACTGAATGTTTCTCCGTCTGAAGGATAAGATTCGTACCGGATATCAAAATTATGAATATATGCCTGCCTGACTTCCGGTGCACCGTAAATTCCTGCATTCATTTCAAAGTCGACATAATAGAATGGGGCAATTTCCCTGAATTCAGGACGATTAACTGTCATCCCGTACGCGGCCCTTATAAGGTTCTTTTCGTTGAAATTATAAGTAATGTTTGCCGACGGGAAAATATTTATGGTATCTCTGTTAACATCTACCTGTGTGGTTGATCCCTGTTTGTAACTTGAAAGTGTCTGCTTATTTCTTTCTACTCTGATGCCGGAATAAAGATTGAGGCTTGTGGTAATAGGAAACCTGGCCGACAAATACCCTGCTACCTGTAAGTTAGATGCTGTATATGAATCAGACAGGGCAGTAACTTCCGCCAATTTTACTCCATCGCTAAGATTGATATTAGCGTTAGTAAATATCTGGTCAACAGGCAGTGTTGTCTGGCCAAAGCCTGATTCACTGCTTCCCTTGGCATACCCGAAATTTCTTGCAACGAATTTCCTGTCCTTATTCTCCAGATAGAATCCGGCTTTAATTTCAGGTCTGAAACCCGATATATCAGGCAGGTAACTGAGGTTTAGTGCACCGCTTTCAGCATTCTCACGAAGATGTATCCACATTCTTGACAATGAGGAAAGGTCAGGCTGATCAGAGAACAGAAGCATATAGACATCAGGATTCTGAAGACTTTGTATATATCTGTATCTCTTTGTATCAGGTTCATTTTTTGAAGAAGAGGAATAGCCCAGTATCCAGTCAACCGACAGATTATTATTTTTATCAAGGGTATGATTGCCAGCTACCTGTCCGGAGTAAATCGACCGGCTAAGATAACGCAGTTCCGCTGACCTGATATATCTGCCATCATTGTACCATTCCCTGCCATCCCTCATCGTGGTTCGGGTAAAACCTGCCTGGTTAAACAGGTTCCGGAATTCTATTTTGTTTTTCTCACCAACCAAAATCGCCCAGTTATGCATTACAGAAACCCTTGCAGAGTTTGAATAGCTTTTATCGCCAAATTCATTAAGGTATGACGGCTTATCATTGCCATAATCATATATGGAATAGTCATCAACACCAATATTATCAGAATTATTTGAAAGACTGTATGAAATTGCAGTTGTATTTCCCAGTTGCAGCTTTTTGATTTTAAACTTCCTGTTTATCCCGATCTGGAGCTTTTGATCCGGCATGGCAGTAATTCTATTTGCAGTCCAGTTTTTTGTAAGTTCCTGGCCAAGAGATGAAATCTTTTCTCTCACCAGGGGATTTGTAGAGTACTCGTATATATTAAGGTGCGCAGGCATGTCCTTTGGCAGAGCTCTTGTTCCATCATCAAATCCAAGGAAATCGGTTTTACTTCCATCGTATTTATAAAAATCCTGAAATGTGGTGCCTTCACTTATTCCGGTACTATACTGAAGTATAATGCCGTTTTTATCAGGCATATTCCTCGTGGCAATTTTCACAAATCCTCCTGCAAAATCAGCAGGCAACTCAGCAGCAGGTGACTTGAAAATCATTATATTTTCAATCATAGAACTTGGAATAATATCAAATGAAAATGCCTTGACATCTGCTTCTGAACTGGGAGTGGCGGAATTATTTAACCAGACATTATTATATCTCTGCGACAAACCCCTGACAACCAGAAATCTGTCATCTACGATAGTGATACCTGGAACTCTCTTTACGACTTCCGATGCATCCTTATCAAGTGTCTTTGAAATCTGCTGGCCCGAAATCCCTGTTGAGACAAAAGCATTTGTCTTAATGTCGGTTATCATCGAGATCTCGGTATTTGTCCGCCTGACAGCTGTAACATTTATATCACCCAGGGAAACCAGACTACTTTCAAGATCGATCTTTAATGAAGTAGACTGACCAGCCTGAACTTTTACATTTTCAATCTCCTTTGGATTATATGAAACATACGAAACCTTAAGTTTGTAAGTTCCGGGTTTAAGGTTTGAAATAATAAAATGACCATTGATATCTGTTGCTGCTCCAATAGTTGTACCGTCAACCACAACTGTGGTTCCGATAAGTGATTCAGAACTTGATTTATCATGCACTTCGCCTTCAATCGATCCATTCTGCCCGAATATTGGGGCAATAAAGGAGAATAGAAAGACATTTAAGATTAAAATTGTTAAGGAGATTTTTTTCATAATTATAAATACTGGTTTTCCAAAATATATCCGCAGCAAAGATCCGATAAAACAGTCTTCGCAACGTTACGAACTGTTGAAGGTTTAATTACATTTGTGTTACAACACCCTGTATAATTGTAATAGAATTGTAATACGATTATCCGGATATTGAATTTACCTTTGCATTTTACAGAATTTAGAGGAACAATATTCTTAATACCATTTATCTGAATACCGATGGATACAAAAAACAAAAGAATACTTATTGTGGATGATGAAGATGACTTGTGTGAAATTTTACAATACAACCTTAACAATGCAGGTTATACCACTGAAGTAGCCCATTCGGCAGAAGAAGCAATAAAGAGACCGTTAGGTAATTTTGATCTCATTTTGCTTGATGTCATGATGGGTCCCATATCAGGTTTTAAACTTGCAGATAATCTCCGGAATGAGAGAAATATAAGTACACCGATTATTTTTCTGACTGCAAAGGATAAGGAAAATGATATTCTGACAGGATTTAGTCTTGGAGCTGATGATTATATTTCTAAGCCCTTCTCAATAAATGAACTGACAGCCAGGGTAAAAGCTGTGTTAAAGCGATCAAAAGCAGATAAAGTCAAGTTACAAACTATTGTCAGGTTTGGTGATATCGAGATGGATACTGTCAGAAAGCGGCTTATAGTTAATGATGAAAAAATTGAACTTACCAAAAAGGAATTTGAGATACTTAAGCTTCTTCTGGAAAACCAGGGAAAGGTTTTTTCGAGGGATGAGGTTCTGGCAACAGTATGGGGTAATGATGTGATAGTAACTGAAAGAACGGTTGATGTTAATATCACAAGGCTAAGAACCAAACTGGGAGCTTACGGACAGAACCTGAAGAACAAAACCGGGTACGGATACTTTTTTGAATTCTGATCACCCTGTCAGCATGTTCAACTCAAGAAACAAATTCAGGAACAATCTTCTATTCTTCTATTCGGCTATCTTTTCGATAGTTGCCATTCTGATTATTGCATATCTCTATCAAAGGGAAAAACAGTACCGGATTTCAACATTGAATGATGAATTATACAATATTACAAGGATAGTTGATAATTATGTCAATCTTAATTCGATATACAAGTCGGGGGAATACAATAAGTTAGATTCACTAAACCTGCTCCTTCCCCACCCCAACCTGAGGATATCCATTATAGATACATCAGGAATGGTCCTTTATGACAGTTCTGTTCCCGGCTACGGAACAATGGAAAATCATAAAACACGACCTGAGATAATTAAGTCGTTAACTTCAGAATTTGGTACAGCGATCAGAAGATCAGGTACTACCGGCCAGGCATACTATTACTATTCAAAGTTCTATCATAAGTATTTTATAAGGGCTGCCCTGCTATATGATGTCAATATTGCCAGTTTCATGAAGGCAAACTTTAATTTTCTTTTTATTATACTTGGTTGTTTTATTGTTATTGGAGGTGTTCTTCTCCTTGTAACAAAAAAGTTCGGAGAATCGGTCACACGATTGCAGGATTTTGTAGTAAGCTTGAAAAATGATAAACCATTTATGTCCGATTTCCCAAAAAACGAGCTTGGAGTTATCGGTTCCGAAATACTTGAAATTTATAATAACCTGTTATCAGCCAAAGATGACCTTGTCATTGAGAAAGGGAAGCTTTTCAACCATCTCAATGCTCTGAATGAAGGGGTCGCCTTCTTCTCTAATGATAAGGAGATTATTTTCAGCAATGACCATTTTATACAGCAGATGAACCTGATCTCAGGCGATCTTAAGATATTCTCATCACATTTTTTTGAAATCCCTGAATTCTTGGCCATAAATGAGTTAACATCCAAATATTCAAATGTTGAAATCAATTCTTCCGATCTGCCGAAAATGGAATATCAGGTTACCAAGGACGGCAGATACTTCAGTATACAGTGTGTAATCTTTCATGACAAAAGTTTTGAAGTGATACTTAATGATATAACAAAAATCGGCAAGAATAAGCTTATCAAGCATCAGATGACATCTAATATAGCCCATGAGCTAAAAACCCCTGTTGCTTCAATAAAAGGCTATATTGAGACCCTGATAAACGATACTTCAATAGAGCCAAAAAAGCAGCAGTATTTCCTTGAAAAAGCTCTCGCACAGACCGACAGGCTTACCGGACTTATTAATGATATTTCAGTTCTGAACAGAGTTGAAGAAGCAGGGTCATCATTCCAACCTGAGAAGGTCAAAATAAAGAAGATAATAAGGGAAGTCCGGGATAATTTCTCTTCGGCAATTGAGTCCAGAAAAATGAAAGTTGAAATTAATATTGAAAGTGATCTGACAGTAAAAGGTGACAAATCACTCATCCTCTCAATCTTTCAGAACCTGGTGGAAAATGCAATTAACTATGCGGGTGAAGGAACTACTATCAGGATCCTCATCTATAATGAAGACAAGAAATTCTACCATCTTTCATTCTCTGATGACGGAGTTGGAATTCCAAATGAACATATCAATCGGGTTTTTGAGCGTTTCTATCGTGTTGATTCAGGCCGGTCGAGGAAAAGCGGTGGAACAGGGCTCGGACTGGCGATTGTAAAAAATGCGATCCTGCTTCATAAGGGTGAGATATCTGTCCGAAACAGGGTTGGAGGAGGAACTGAGTTTCTTTTTTCACTTCCTAAATAGCAGTTTATTATTCTGCATCAGGAATTCACAATTTCATGCAACCTTTATCTGGATAGTCCTCATTATTTCTGCCACCTCATTGGTTTCCTGAATGCATTTCATAAACGTATCCAGTATATCCTTCTTTTTTGTCATTCTGACAGCATTTTCCTGCTTAATAAAAAGATTTAAAACTCCGGAATAAAAAACTTCATCCGCTCTTTTTCCCAGATCCCTTAAATTTTCACAGTCTTTAATTATGAGGTTTTTATAGCTATTGATGTCCTTCAGGTGCTCTAAGCTGCTCCTGATCTCCTTTGAGGCGAGGTAAACAATCTCCGCCATCTCAATGTAAACCGGATATATTTCAGTTAGCTTATAGAGTTCCACCATTCTGGCCATGCTGTTAATATATTCCAGAACATCGTCTATTTTGTTAACAAGCTCACTTATATCTTCCCTGTCAAATGGTATAATAAATACTGTTTTGAGGCGGGCACAGGTATCATTTACAATTTTCCCACCGTTTTTTTCAAGTTCACTGATACGTCTGGTTATCTCTTCCTGCATTCCGGGAGCATTTGTTTTCATAAGAAGCTTCAATTGCTCAGCAGCTTCCACAAGATTCTCTCCATTTCTTTCAAAAAACGGGAACAATGAATAATATTTTGGTGTAAAAACACTACGTAAACCCTCTCTGCTCATTTTTTTATGTTCTATAAAACCAGTTGGATAAATGATCCGGTGAATCTTCTGTTCAATTCAATCGAATTTGAAAATTAACCATCTTTAAGTTAGAAACAGGTCCTTTCCTGTGAAGATTTTGTTACATTTTGGTTACAAAATCCACATCTCACAATCAATGAGTTCCTTGAGTATCAGAAAAACAAATATGAAAATCAGAAGATAGCCTGAAAAGCAAAATACATTAATGCTCCGATACAAGCAGATATAGGAATTGTCAGTATCCAGGCCCAGAATATTTTTGTGGTAACACCCCATTTTACTGCGGAGGCTCTTTTTGTAGAACCAACCCCAATTATTGCTCCCGTAATTGTGTGAGTGGTGCTGACAGGAATCCCAAGAGATGTAGCCATGAACAGTGTCAGTGCACCGGCAGTCTCTGCACAGAATCCTTCAAATGGCCTCAGCTTTGTAATCTTCTGCCCCATGGTTTTAACAATTCTCCACCCGCCGAACAAAGTACCCAGAGCAATCGCAGCATGACATGACAAAACTATCCATAAAGCCGGATCTGAATCTTTTGGAACCTTCCCGACTGCAAATAATGCCACCCATATTATCCCCATCGATTTTTGAGCATCATTGCCCCCGTGCCCCAGACTGAAGGCTGAAGCAGACAATAATTGTAACCTCCGGAAATGTTTGTCAATACCTAAAGGGGAATGATTCTTTACTATACGAAGTACTATTACAGAGATGATGTAAGACATTACCATTCCCAGAACAGGGGCAATAATTATAAACGATCCAATTTTTAACACCCCAGAAAAGATAACGGATCCGAATCCGCTTCCGGCAATAGCGGCTCCTACCAAACCGCCAACAAGCGTGTGGGATGAACTTGAAGGAAGTCCCCACCACCATGTGATTAGATTCCAGACTATTGCGGCAGTTACGGCAGCAGCGATTAAATTTAGAGTGACTATATCAGCATCAATAACTCCCGTGCCAATTGTTTTGGCAACTGAAAGAGGAAATACTAAAAACGCAATGAAATTAAAAGAAGCAGCCAATCCAACGGCTGCGATCGGTGAAAGAACTTTAGTAGAGACTATGGTCGCAATTGAATTGGCCGAATCGTGAAATCCGTTTATAAAATCAAAGACAAGAACCAGTGCTATAATAACGTATAGAAATGTCATACAAGACTAATGATATTTAAGTACAGAAGAGAGACCGGTAATTTGTTTATTGACTATTTTCAAATAGTTACAAGTAATATAATGCTCTTTTTTGCAGCATCAAAATTAGCAACTCCGGATTTATCATATATCAATTCAGTGTTAAGATATTGTTACAATTTCAACTATATTTAATAGTGATTTATGAATTGCCGCCAACTTTATTGGCTATATTTATTTCTTTTCCAATTTGTGAAATTATGAAAGAAAAGTGGCTTGAATGGGCATTCCGTTTACAGTCGATAGGCCAGGCCGGACTTACATTCGGGGAGAACCAGTACGATCTTGACAGATATCAGCAGATCAGAACTCTCTAAACAATAAATAACAATAAATAACTCCATTATGACACATAAACCAAACACTCAGGCTAGATTATTAATTCTTTTGATTGGAATTCTCCTGGTTTCAACTGCTATTATTGGACAGGTTAAAAGTCCGCTCCTGAGCGGGAAAGAAAAAGTAGCCTTGTTTGCAAAGCAAGCAGAGATGGTACAATCCTCACCTTTCAAGGACCTGAAATGGCAGTTTATAGGCCCGACCAATATCAGCGGCCGTTGCACTGATGTTGAGGCAGTTTCACCCCATGGAAGCAACTA